>JAFXZM010000038.1 GCA_017541275.1 Oscillospiraceae bacterium
GGAGAAATTGCCCAGCATCTCGAAGAAGGTGCCATGGCGGGCGGTCTTGCCCACGCGCTCGATATCCGGTGTGCGGATGCACTTCTGGCAGGTCGTCACGCGGACATTCGGCGGCACGGCCTGTCCGAGAAAGAATTTTTTGAGCGGCGCCATGCCGGAGTTAATCAGCAGCAGGGAGTTGTCGCCCTTCGGAATCAGTGAAGCGCTGTCCATGCGGGTGTGATTTTTGCTTTCAAAGAATGAGAGATACTGCTCACGCAGATCATTCAGTCCTGTCCATTCCATGTTCTCAGGATTCCTTTCGTATTCGGATATTTTTTGATATGCATTTGCACATAACAATACAGTATACAGTATAGCGCGTTTTTCGCTTTTTGTCAAGGGATTTTGCACGGAGTGGGGTGGTCAATCGGGGATTTTCAGCACGTAACCGGCGATGTCAAATAAGTACGTCAGCTTTGCTGGCGTTTCAGTCTGTCGAAAAGGATATCGCTGCGCGATGATCCGGAATGGGGACTCCGTCCCCAAGCCTCTGCCGGGGATATTATCCCCAGACCCCGATATGATGTCAAACGACGTTTTCGCGCCATTTTGATTTATACTGGGATTTTTAAGGGCTAGCAGCCCATAAGCGGGGTTTGGGTGCGTTTGCGGTGCAAACTCATAGCGAAGCGAGCGAGAGCCCCATTACAAAATATATGTACCGCTCTTGTACAGACTGATATCTGGACAATAAAATCCCCGATCAGCCACTCCCCGCAATCTGCTTGTATTGCACTTTTCGACAGAATGTGTTATAATAAAACACGCTGCGTTTGAAAAAAACAGTTCATGAACGGCTTTGGCGTCCATGAACTTCGGATTATTGGAAGGGAAATATCATGAATGGAATTCTGATTTTCAACAGCCTCCTGCTCGGTGCGGGGCTTGCAATGGATGCTTTTACGGTTTCCCTTGCGAACGGACTGAACGAGCCGGACATGCCGCCGGCACGGCATCACGGGATCGCGGGACTGTTTGCGGGCTTTCAGGCTGCAATGCCGCTGCTGGGCTGGCTTTGTGTCCGGACGGTCGCATCCTGCTTCAGCGCCTTTGAAAAATGTATTCCGTGGATCGCGCTGCTGCTGCTCTCCTACATCGGCATCAAAATGCTGATTGAGGGGCTGCGGCCGGCACAGGGTACGGAATCGGAAATGCAGAAGCGGCCGGGGTTTCGCACGCTGATAACACAGGGTATCGCAACCTCGATCGACGCGCTGTCAGTCGGCTTCACGATCGCAGATTACAGCTTCCCGCAGGCGCTGCTTTCCGCCGGCATCATCGGTGCCGTGACCGATGCTGTCTGCCTCTGCGGACTGGTGATCGGGAAAAAGGCAGGCATGCGGCTCGCCGGAAAGGCATCGGTTGTCGGCGGGCTGCTGCTCATCGGCATCGGCGCTGAAATATTCATCAGCCACATGCTCGCATAAGCATGCGGGCTCACTCCGCCGTGAGATGCACGGGCTCTGCGCCCGGATAGTAATGCGCAAGGATTTCGTCGCATGTACTGCCGTTTTTTGCCATGACATTCGCGCCGTACTGGCTCATGCCGACCGAATGGCCGAAGCCCTTGACCGTGAACACGAACTGCTGCCCGTCATAGCTGACCGTGAAGCAGGCGGAGCGCAGGCAGAGCGCATCGCGGAGCTCCTGCCCGGTCAGCTCCTCAGAGCCGCAGCGGATGTGCAGCACCGTTCCCGCTGTGCTTACATCCGGTGCTCCGAACCATGTTTCCGGTGCACCGCTGAATTCTGCTCCGGGTCTGACCGCCTGAACGGCCTCCCGCAGCATGTCCGGCTGGATACAGCGGACGGTCTCATATTCCGGCGCACCGGTATCGCCCTCTGAGCTGACCGATCTGAGATACGGCAGCTCCGTACCCCAGACGTTTTCAGAGGCCTCGGTCTGCCCTGCCGATACCGCATGAAACGCCGCAACAATCGGCTCGTCCGCATAATATAGCTGCTCATCGCTGACTGCATCTACTGCACCGGCGATTTTTTCATAGCTCTCTGCAAAGGCATCACCGTAAAATTTCCGGAGCTGCTCCTCCGAGTAAAACGCCAGATAATGCGTGCTGTCATCGGAAAAATCGGCACCGTGCAGGGCGGGGTCCGGGTGTGCGGCGTTCTGCGCACGGATGCGCTCGGCATAGGTATGCACCGCAACGGTCTGCGCCTTCAGCGCTTCCGGCTCATAGGATGCCGGCATTTCCGCGCCGACCGCCCCGATCAGGTAATCGCGCAGAGAGAGCGTTTCAACATCGCCGGTCTCTGTGCGGTATACGCGGTAGCAGGCGGCGGACTGTGCCGGCTGCTGCGCCGCCGCTTCCTGCTGACCCGCTGCATCCGGCACCGCCGGAAGCCGCGCCGAGACCGCCGGCAGCGCCAGCATGGCTGCCGCGGAAAGCAGGTACAGACGGAATCTTGACTCTGCCATAAGGATACCTCCAAATGCTTGACATTCTGCCGGAAAAGCAGTATAATAAGAAAGAATGCACACTGTAAAATGGTATTGCCATGCACAGCAGAAAGGAAACCGTATATGAGCAAACTGGACAACACTGATTACATTAACAGCTTATGCCGGGGACTGCGTGAATATTCCGCACTTGACCCGGAGCTGTTCCACAAATATCATGTCAACCGCGGCCTGCGCAGACCCGACGGCACGGGTGTCGTGGCCGGCATCACCAAGATCTGCAATGTTCACGGATATATGCTCAACGAGGGCGAGATCGAGGCGATTCCCGGTGAGCTGATCTACCGCGGCTATGAGATCACCGATCTGGTGCATGCCGCAGAGCAGGAAAACCGCTTCGGCTACGAAGAAACTGCCTATCTGCTGCTGTTCGGGAAGCTCCCGACGGCGGAGCAGCTTGCCGATTTCCGGCGCTATATCGCCGAGAGCCGCGAGCTGCCGGACGGCTTTGTGCTGGATATGATCGCAAAAGCACCGTCAAATAATATCATGAACAAGCTCGCGCGTTCCGTGCTGGCGCTGTATTCCTATGACGAGGAGTGTGAGGTGCGGACGCTTGAAAATGAGGTGCGCATCGCTGTCTCCATGATCGCGAGACTGCCGGTCATCATGTCTGCGGCCTATCAGGTCAAGCGGCAGCATTTCGACGGCGAAAGCCTTGTCATGCATCCGCTCAGACCGGAGGAGAGCAATGCGGAAACAATCCTCTCGCTGCTCCGTCTTGACCGGAAATATACTTCGGAGGAGGCGCATCTGCTCGATGTCTGCATGATGCTCCATGCGGAGCACGGCGGCGGCAACAATTCCGCCTTCACCTGCCGTGTGCTGACATCATCCGGCACCGACCCGTATTCCGCCTATTCCGGCGCAATCGGTGCGCTCAAGGGCTTCCGTCACGGCGGCGCCAATATCAAGGTCATCGAGCAGCTTGAAATGTTCAAGCGCGAAATCAGCGATCCCGAAAACGAAGGACAGGTTGCCGATCTGATCCGCAGGGTGCTCCGTAAAGAAGCGGGCGACGGCGCCGGCCTCATTTACGGTATGGGACATGCCGTATACACGCTCTCCGACCCGCGCGCCGTGCTGCTGAAGGAAAAGGCCTTTGAGCTGGCAAAGGGCAGGGAGATCGAGGCGGATTTCCGTCTGCTGGAAACGATTGAACGCCTGACGCCGGAATTGATTTCGGAAAAATCCGCGCACGCTGCCGCAAAGTATTTCTGCGCAAATGTTGACCTGTATTCCGGTCTTGTGTATCGGATGCTCGGCATCCCCGCAGACCTGCTGACGCCGATGTTCGCGGTCTCCCGCATTGCGGGCTGGGCGGCGCACCGCATTGAGGAGGTGCTGACCGGCGGCAGAATCATCCGGCCGGCATATAAATCCCTTGCAAAGCGCGTCAGCTATATCCCGATGGCGGAGCGGAAATGAACGCGAAGCTCACGCTGTTCTGCGGGCTGGCTGCGGCAATGACCGTGCAGCTCCCCGCGTGCAGCTTCTCTGCAAGCACCGAAACGATGCTCACACCCCCGCGCCTGACCGCCGAGCAGGAGGAGATTTATCAGGCGCTTCAGTCGGCGGCGGGCGCGCAGATCAGCCTGAAATATCCGAAATCCGGTGAGCGGCTCTCCGCATTTACCGTTGCCGACCTGGACAGCGACGGCCGCGATGAGGCGATCGTGTTCTATGAGACCGGCCGCAGCAGCAGCGAGGAAAACCCGCTGCGCGTCTGTCTGCTCGACCAGAGCGGCGGAAAATGGCGCGCCGTGCAGGAATATCCGACCGCCGGCGCGGAGATTGAGCGCGTCGATATCGAAACGCTCGGCTCCAATCCGCGGAAAAACCTCATTCTGCGCTACAGCATGGTTGACGGCGCAGAGCATGCCGCAACCGTCTGCCATTATGCCGACGGCGCACTGATCTCATCGCTTTCGCTTTCGTATTCTATGCTGGAGGTGCGCGACCTCGACCTCGACGGAACAACGGAGCTCTTTATGACGTCCGCCGCCAAGGCGCCTGCACCGGCATTTGCAACGGTCTATGCGCTCGATGCGGACGGGAACTATATCCAGTCGCCGCAGATGGATCTGCCCGACCCGTTTACCGATGTGACGCGCGTGTCCTACGGCATCCTGCCCGCAGAGAACGGCAGCAGCACTGCGGCAATCTATCTCGACGGCATGACCGGCGCGACGACCGCGCAGACAACGGTTCTGACCTACAGCGAGCATCGGCTCTCTGCGGTCTATGCAGATGCCGCAGACCGCCTGAATACGGCGCGCTCCGCAGGCTGTCAGACCATGGATATCGACGGGGACGGGGAGCTGGAAATCCCCGGAAGCTCTGTTTTTTACGGCTATACCAACGCGGCGGAGAGTTCGCCGCTCAATATGACAAACTGGTATGTCTGCCGGAACGGCCTGCTGATCCGGGAGCATGCCTCCTATTACGCAGGAAAGGACGGCTATGTCTTTGTCATGCCGCAGCGCTGGGAAAAGCGCGTGACGGCTGTGCAGGAGAATGAGGAGATCGTGTTTTACGAATTCGACCCCGCACAGCAGAACAGGGACGGTACGCCGGTGCTGCTGGAGCAGCTTCTGCGGCTCTCGGTCGTGAATGACCCCGTGATCGCGGATGCGATGCAGTCGCAGGGCTATCTGCTTCTGCGGCAGCAGAACGGAAACTATTACCTCGGCGCCATACAGAATACAGGTACCCGCATGCAGATGAAGGAGAGCGAGCTGCTCTTTGCCGTGCAGGTATTGTAACAAAGGAGGATTTGCGCATGAAACGGATACTGGTCTGCGAGGATGAGGAAGTCATCCGCGAGTTTGTTGTCATCAATCTGAAGCGTTCGGGCTACGACGTCGTGGATGTGGACTGCGGCGAGGCGGCGCTTCGCGTGTTTGAGCAGGAAAACGGCAATTTCGATATTGTCGTGCTCGATATCATGATGCCCGGTATCGACGGCATCACGGTTCTGAAGCGCCTGCGTGAGAAATCCAAAACCGTCGGCATTATTATGCTCTCGGCCAAGGCACAGGAAATGGATAAGGTCAATGCGCTGATGAATGAGGCGGATGACTATATCACAAAGCCCTTTGCCCCCTCCGAGCTGACCGTGCGCGTCGATGCGCTCTACCGCAGGGTCATCATGAATTCGATCAGCAATGAGGGCGTGAAAATGCTCGAATCCGGGCCGTTCCAGATCGACCTGGACGGCAGAACCGTCACGAAGAACGGCGAGCCGATCGAGCTGACCGACGTAGAATACAAAATCCTGAGCTACTTCCTGCGCAATAAGAATACGGCGCTCGACCGCGCCAGCATCCTGACAAATGTCTGGAGCGATACCTATTACGGCGACAACAAGATCGTCGATGTCAATATCCGGCGCCTGCGCATGAAGATCGAGGATGACCCCTCCGACCCGAAATATATCATCACCATCTGGGGCTACGGCTACAAATGGGAGGAGAAGGCGGAGAGTCACCGCTAAAAGGGGACGCACCACATGGCGAAAAAAAGCATCAAGCGCCGCTGGATTACCAACAATCTCGGCGTCATCGCGCTGATTCTGCTGGTGATCGAGCTGACGGTCATTTACGCGGTGCAGAACTACTTTTACAACTCCGCACGGCAGTATCTTGTCTCAAAGATCAATGCCGTCAACGGCGTTCTGACGCGCTATGCCGCAGACAGCGGCACAAATCTCAATGCGGAGATCCGCAGCACGCTGGAGAGCTTTTCCGACAAGGACAAAATGGAGCTCATGGCAATCGACTACAACGGCCGCATCGTGCTGACATCTTCGGGATTTACGCCGGATTTTACCATGGATATGCCCGACTATACCGAGGCGATGCAGGACGGCCATACCTACGGCTACAGCACCGGCAGGACGGATAACGGCGAGCGCATCATGGCCGTCTGCTACCCGATTACGGGCATCAGCGGCGAATACAGCGCGATCCGCGTCGTGACCTCGCTCGAAACGATCGACAGCACGATCCGCGGGTTTGTCTTTTTTGTTACGCTCATCGCGATTGCGGTGCTGCTGCTGCTCGGCCTCTCGAATCTCTATTTCGTCGGCTCAATCCTGCGCCCGATCCGCGAGATCAATTCCAATACGGAAAAATTCGCACAGGGCGATTTCTCCGCACGCATCAATCAGGAGAGCGAGGATGAGATCGGCGAGCTCTGCGCCGGCATCAACCATATGGCCGACGAGCTCTCGACGGCTGAGGCGATGAAAAATGAATTCATCAGCTCCGTTTCGCACGAGCTGCGCACGCCGCTGACCGCAATCAAGGGCTGGGCCGATACCCTCAATGATATGGCGGGCGACAGCGTCCGCGGCGAGGCTCCGCCGGACCCCGAAATGATGCAGAAGGGCCTGCGCATCATCGTCGGCGAGACAGAGCGCCTTTCCGAAATGGTCGAGGAGCTGCTCGATTTCTCCCGGATGCAGAGCGGCCATTTCAGCCTGCAAATGGATACGATGGATGTGCTCGCCGAGCTGGGCGATGCCGTGCTGATCTATATGGAGCGCGCGAAAAAGGACAAGATCCGCGTCATTTATGAGGAGCCGGAAATGCTGCCCTTTGTCTACGGCGACAAGAACCGCATCCGGCAGGTGTTTATCAATGTCATTGACAATGCGATCAAATATTCCGATCAGGACGGCCTTGTCGAGATCAATGCAGAGGCCGCCGAGGACGGCAGTGCCGTGCGCATCATCGTCCGCGACCACGGCTGCGGCATCAAGAAATCCGACCTGAGCAAGGTCAAGACCAAATTCTATAAACCGAACCACACCCGCCGCGGCTCCGGCATCGGGCTGGCCGTTGCGGATGAGATTGTTTCCATGCACCACGGCAGCCTTGAGATCGACAGCGAGGAAAATGTCGGAACGACCGTGACGATCACGCTGCCCGCGAAGGACGCCAAATAATATGGATCGGAGGGATCAATCATGCCGCTGACCGCAGCATTGCTCCTGACAGAGGGCTACTGGAAGCATGGCGGGCATATTGCCGGCTTTGTGATTACGGTGTTTTTTACGGTCGTTCCGGGAATCGCATTGTCCCTGTATCTGCGGAAGAAGCAGCGCTGCACCGCCGAGGTCGAGGCTGTTGTGGAGGATATCGACGTTCGGGAGGACAGCGACAGTGACGGCGGCATTTCGATCACCTATGCGCCGGTCTACGGCTTTTATTTCGGCGGACAGATGCACAGGGTGACTTCCGGGATCTATACCGGCAAACGGCCGTATGAGATCGGGGAGCATGTGACGGTCTGTGTGGATCCGGAGAATCCCGAAAAGCTCTTTGATGCAAAGCGGGAACGGAGAACCGTGCTGTATATTTCAGCGATTTCCGCGGTATTTATTGTGAGCGGCATGATTGCGATGCTGAAATGACCTGCCGCATCACACAGAAAGGATGAACAAATTGTCCGAAGCAAGCGAAACCGAAAAGCAGGCTGCAAAGGCGGCCTATGCACATAAATCAAAGATCGGCGGTCAGGCACTGATCGAGGGCGTCATGATGAAGGGCGCGTTCCGCGGTGCAATGGCCTGCCGTCTGCCGAACGGCGAGATTGATCTCGAAACATGGGAGGAGAAGGTGCGCTGGCGGGATGACCCCAAAACCGGCAAGCCCGTCCTTGTGCGGCCGTGGTACGCCAAGGTGCCGCTCGTGCGGGGATGCGTCAATTTCGTCACCTCCATGGTTACCGGCTACCGCTGCATGATGAAGGCCGCGGAAAAGCAGTACGATGAGGAGATCGACGCCTTCTGCGAATGGAAAAAGAAAAACAAAAAATTCGACAAGCTCTCCGAAGCCGAACAGAAGGAGCTGTTCATGCAGTGGTATCCCAAAAAGCGGCAGGAGCTTGACGAGGAAAAGAAAAAAGAAGATAAGAAGTTTGTTCCCGGCCCTGCACCCGATGCCGAAACAATCGAACGGCGCTGGGATTATCTCAGAAAAGCCTCGGAGCATTACGACTACGAGGAGCCGAGCAAATTCGAGAAGTGGCTCGATGACAAGCTCGGCGACAAGGTCTTTGGCATTATCTCTGTTCTGGCCATGATTATCGGCGTCGTGCTGGCGATCGGCCTGTTCATGTATCTGCCGAAGTGGATCGTGAGCTGGGTGCCGCCGCTCGGCAAAAACCGCATTGTCAAGTCAATCGCGGAGGGCGTCGTGAAGATCGTCCTGTTCGTGTCGTATATGGCGCTGACAGGCTGTGCAAAGAGCATCCGCCGAACCTATGAATATCACGGCGCGGAGCATAAGACAATCGCCTGCTTTGAGGCGGCGCTCCCGCTGACCGTCGAAAATGTCAGAAAACAGGTGCGGTTTCATCCGCGCTGCGGCACGAGCTTTATCTTCCTTGTGCTGCTCATCAGCATTTTCTTCGGCTGCTTCAATCCGTATGTGATCGTCTGGAAGCGCGTGCTGTTCGGGTTCGCGCTGCTGCCGCTTATCATGGGCGTCAGCTATGAGCTGATCCGCATTGCGGGACGGTATACCAATGTCTGCACGAAAATACTGTCCGCGCCGGGTCTCTGGATCCAGCGCATCACGACAAAGGAGCCGCATGACGATCAGATCGAAATCGCGATTGCCGCGATGACCCCGTGCATCCCCGAAAATTTAGAGGATGACGAGTGGTGAGCCGGCAGCCGCAGTGTTTTTCTGAAAACATGATTGATTCAGTTTCCGCAACGGAGATCATATGAAACAAACAGACACCGCGCTGCTGCGCGAACTGACTGAAATACTCCGCGCAGGCGGCATCGAAGATGCCGGACTCGAAGCACAGTGGATATGCGGGGATATGCCTGATGCGGAGCGGGCGCGTGAAACCGCAAAGCGCCGCGCTGCACATGAACCGCTGCAATATCTGCTCGGAACTTGGGAATTCTACGGGCTGCCGATGCAGGTCGGTCCGGGGGTGCTGATTCCCAGAGCCGACACGGAAACGCTGGTCGATGCCGTGCTCGAACGGCAGCAGCATTTGCCGCAGACCCCCGCTGCCGCCGATCTCTGTACCGGAAGCGGCTGCATCGCGCTCGCGCTGAAGTCGCGGCTGCCGCAGCTCACGGTCACGGGCATCGACAAAAGCGAGACCGCACTCGGTTATGCAAGACGCAATGCCGGGGCGAACCGGCTGGATGTGCAGTGGTGCTGCGATGATGTGCTGGCACCGGCGAATCTGCCCGGAATGCTTGACCTGATTGTCTGCAATCCGCCCTATCTGACGGCGGATGACATGGCGAACCTTCAGCAGGAGGTCGCCTTTGAACCGGAAGAGGCGCTGTTCGGCGGCGCGGACGGGCTTGATTTTTACCGGAGCATCACGGCGCTCTGGAAGGATGTGCTGCGGCAGGGCGGGCTGCTCGCCTATGAGATCGGCTGCACACAGGGCGCGGCGGTTGAGGCAATTCTGCGGCAGAACGGCTTTCGGGATACGGAGATCATCCGCGACCTGAGCGGGCTGGAGCGCGTGGTGCTCGGATACCGCAGTTAATACAAATCTGAACATCTGATGTGCTATGATATCCATGAGCCGCAGAGGAGAACAGCGGTGCAAAATCATGCACAGAAAGGAATATATCGAATGGCTAAGCAGGATCTGAAGAAGAAGAATGTCGGTCTGGTTATCCCGGCCACACAGGAGGAGCGTCAGAAGGCGCTGAAGAATGCGATCGCACAGATCGAAAAGCAGTACGGCGCAGGCGCGGTCATGCGTCTGGGTCAGAATACCGTGCAGAATGTGCAGTCGATCTCGACCGGCTCCCTGACACTGGACATGGCACTGGGCATCGGCGGCGTGCCGCGCGGCAGAATTGTTGAGATCTACGGGCCGGAGAGCTCCGGCAAAACAACCGTCGCGCTCCAGATTATCGCGGAGGCGCAGAAGCTCGGCGGTGAGGCGGCGTTTGTGGACGTTGAGCACGCACTTGACCCGACCTATGCGGCTGCACTCGGCGTCAAAACCGACGATCTGCTGGTCTCGCAGCCGGACAGCGGCGAGCAGGCACTTGAGATCGCAGAGGCGCTTGTGCGCTCCGGCGCGATCGACGTCATCGTCATCGACTCTGTTGCAGCCATGACGACCCGCGCCGAGATCGAGGGCGAAATGGGCGATTCGCATGTCGGTATGCTCGCGAGACTGATGTCGCAGGCAATGCGGAAGCTGACGCCGGTTATCGCAAAATCGAACTGTGTTGCGATCTTCATCAATCAGGTGCGCGAGAAGATCGGCGTCATGTACGGCAACCCGGAGACAACGACCGGCGGCCGTGCGCTGAAATTCTATGCATCCGTCCGTATGGAGGTGCGCAAGGGCGAGGCGATCAAGGACGGCGCTGAGATCATCGGCAACCGCACCCGCGTCAAGATCGTCAAGAACAAGGTCGCACCGCCGTTCAAGGAGTGCGAATTCGACATGATGTACGGGCACGGCATTTCCCGTGTCGGAGAGGTGCTCGATCTGGCCGTCGAGCTGGATATCATTCACAAGAGCGGCTCGTGGTTCAGCTACGGCGAGCGCAAGCTCGGTCAGGGCCGCGATGCGGTCAAGAATCTGCTGGAGACCGAGCCGGATTTCGCCGCTGAGGTCGAGCAGAAGATCATGGCACAGAAGGACAGCATCGTGATGGCCTCCAAAAAGAACAAGAAAGAAGCCGCTGTTTCCGGTGCAAAGGCCAAGGCGGAGAATGCCGCAGCCGATACCGGCGCAGCGCTCGAAGCCGCACCGGATGACCTCATGGACGACAATTTTGAGGAATTTGCACCGGAGGAATGAGCCGGAAGGCTGTGACTTATGAAAATTGAAGCGATTACGCCGGGAAAAGGGCAGCTCTGCGAGGTGCTGCTCGACAGCGGCGATAAGCTCTGGCTGCACGCGGAGCTGGTGCAGGCCGAGGGGCTGCATGCCGGCAGTGCGCTTGACGAAGCGGAACTCGCCGGACTGAAGCAGCGTGCAGCGGAGCGCCGCGCTTATGAATACGGGCTTTACCTGCTCGAAAAGCGCGGCTATTCCTACCGCGAGCTTTACAAAAAGCTCATGGATGCGAAGCATTCGGAGGAGGAAGCGGTGCTGGCGGCGCTCGAAAAGCTGACGCGCTACGGCTTTCTCAACGATGCGCGCTATGCAGAGCAGCTCGCGCGGCATTACGTGGAAACGAAGAAATACGGCATCCGCCGCGCAGCATATGAGATGCGGCACCGCGGGCTTTCGCAGGAGGACATCGACGATGCCCTTGCCGCATACGACGATGCAGAGCAGATTTCGGCGCAGCTTCTTGAAATTCTGCAAAAGAAATATGCGCGGTATCTTACCGATCCGGATGACCGGAAAATGACGGAAAAGGTCACGGCGGCGCTCGTGCGGCGCGGCTACACCTATCAGCAGATCCGTTATGCGATCGAAGACTACTACGCTGCGGCCGAGGATGCGGAATAACAGAATCTGCGGCGTTTTATGAAGGGCGCGCAGCCTATTGTCAATCCGTCCGCACAGCGGACACATCATTTACTTTTCACTCTCGGAGGCGTTTATGAACGTCAGCATGATCTCGCTGGGATGCTCCAAGAATCTGGTGGATTCCGAGCGGATGCTGCACAAGCTGAAACAGGCCGGCTTTGTACTGACCCCCGACCCCGCGGATGCGGATGTCGCGGTCGTCAACACCTGCGGCTTCATTCAGGCAGCAAAGGAAGAAGCAATCGAACAGATCCTTTCGCTCATTCAGCGCAAGGAGGAAGGCAGTCTGAAGCGCATTGTCGTGACGGGCTGCCTTGCGGAGCGTTATAAGGACGAAGTTGCGGAGCAGTTTCCGGAGGTCGATGCCGTCATCGGCATCGGCGACCAGAACGACATCTGCGCGGTGCTGGAACGGGTTACAGAAGGTGACCGCGTGACACAGTTTGCGCCGAAAAGCTGCATGCCGCTGACGGGCGAACGGATGCTTTCGACGCTGCCCTTCTTTGCATATCTGAAAATTGCGGAGGGCTGCTCGAACGGCTGCACCTACTGTGCGATTCCGGCGATCCGCGGAAAATTCCGGTCGGTGCCGATGGAGGATGTGCTGAACGAGGCACAGTCGCTGGCGCAGTCCGGCGTCACGGAGCTTGCGGTCATCGCGCAGGATACCTCCCGCTACGGCGAGGATCTGTACGGCGCCTCAAAGCTGCCGGAGCTGCTCAGAAGGCTCTGCCGGATTGACGGCCTCCGCTGGATCCGCGTGCTGTACTGCTATCCGGAGCGCCTCACGGATGAGCTGATTGACGTCATCGCGCAGGAGTCGAAGATCGTCAAATATCTCGATATCCCGCTCCAGCACTGCAATGCCGATATCCTGAAGCGGATGCGCCGCGCAGGCGACCGCGAATCGCTCCGCACGCTGATACAAAAGCTGCGCAGCCGCATTCCCGGCCTGACGCTCCGCACGACGCTGCTGGTCGGTTTTCCCGGCGAAACGGAGGAGCAGTTCAATGAGCTGGCAGAATTTGTGCAGGAGATGCGCTTTGACCGCATGGGCTGCTTTGCGTACTCCGAGGAGGAGAACACCGCCGCCGCCCGGATGCCCGATCAGGTTGATGAGGAAGTCCGCATTCACCGTGCCGAGCTTCTCATGGAACAGCAGATGACCGTTGCAGCGGAAAAAAGCGCCGCCCGGATCGGAGAGATCACAGAGGCGGTCATCGAGGATTATGATGAAGATGCCGGCGCATGGCTTGGCCGCACGCCCGCAGAGGCGCCGGATGTAGACGGCAGACTGTATCTGCCGGGAACACCGGAGGACGGCTATGAGATCGGACAGTATGTGACCGTCCGCATTACGGATGCGGCGGATTATGATGTGATAGGGGAGGTGACAGCCCGGTGAATACGCCGAATAAGCTGACGCTGCTGCGCGTCCTGCTGGTACCGGTTTTTGTTCTGTTTTTCTATTGGAGCATTCCGGGGCATTATCTGATTGCGACGGTCGTATTTGTTGCCGCGTCGATCACCGATGCAGTTGACGGGCATCTCGCAAGAAAGAATCATCAGATCACAGATTTCGGTAAATTTCTCGATCCGCTGGCGGACAAGGTGCTGGTGATTGCGGCGCTGTCCTGTCTGCTTCAGCAGCAGAAGGTCAATATCATTGCCTTTTTGCTGATTGTCTCGCGGGAGTTCATGGTTTCTGCACTGCGGCTGGTTGTCGCGGGCAAGGGAACCGTCGTGCCGGCGGGCTTTGCGGGCAAGCTCAAGACCGCCTTTACGATGATCGCGCTGATTGCTGCGCTGGTTTACTGGTCATTCCGGCTGGACTTCCATGCATTCGGCCTGTCGATTCCCGGTGCGGTCTATACCGGTGCAGAGATCGTCATTCAGGTGCTGTTCTGGATCGCAACCCTGCTGACAGTCTGGTCCGGCACGGAGTATCTGGTGCATTACTGGAAAGATATTGACCCGAATGCGTGATTTCTTCAGGCCTGTTTCAGAAACTTATGCGAGAATGAGAACAGGCAATACTGCAATCAGGAGGGAACTCTTATGCCACTCAGAATCAAATGGAAGCGTTTTGCTGCTTTATTCTCCGCAGCGGCTGCCCTGCTGACCGGCTGTACCGGGAAGAACAGCGGCGGACAAAGCCCTGTAAGCAAGGCGGATGTTCCGGCCGTGACCGGCGAGGTCTCAGTAACGGTTTTTGACGTCGGAAAAGCGGACGCGATGGTCATTCAGACTGCGAACAGCGTGACGGTCGTGGATGCCGGAAACAAAGGCGACGGCAAGGAGATCGAGCGCTTTCTGACTGCACAGGGCATCGACACGATCAATACCCTGATGATTACGCATTATGACAAGGATCATGTCGGCGGCGCCGCGCGGCTGGTCAACCGCATGAATGTCGAAACAATCTATGTACCGGATTATACGGGTACATCAGAGGAATATCAGAGCTTCTTGGAGAAGATCGGCGAAAAGGGCAAGGAGCTGACAAAGCTGGCAGCAGGTACCGAGCAGTCATGGGTCAGTGACGATGCAGCATTTCAGCTTTTTGCCGCGAATAAGTCCAATTACGGCAAAAATGAGGAAAATGACTTTTCGCTGGTGCTGTATATTCAGCACGGTGAGAATACGCTGCTGTTTGCAGGCGATGCAGAGGAAGCACGTCAGCAGGAGATTATGGCGATGTCGCTCGGAGAAGTGACCTTCCTGAAATTCCCGTATCACGGAAACTACCTCTCGACAACCGAGAATTTCCTGAATTCGGTCAAGCCAAAATATGCAGTTATCTGCTGCTCGAATCAGGAGTATGCGGACCCTTCGACGGTGCAGACGCTGAAGGACAGAGGCGTTGCGGCATATTACACCCCGGACGGCACGGTGACAGCCGTCAGCGACGGAAAAAGCATTACCGTCACACAGGCGGCGGAGAAATAACAATATCGCAGAGAAAAGTGTCTCCGACAGATTTATAATGGGGACTCCGTCCCCCAAACCCCTGCTTAAGGGCTACTGGCCCTTAAGAATCCCATATTATAAAAAGCATGTACTTCCTATCATTTTGATGAATATGGGATTCCAAAGGGACAGTGTCCCTTTGGTGGGTTAGCGAAGCGAGCGAGGGCCCATTATCAATCATCGCGCAGCGATACCTTTTTCTACAAGCTGAGGCGGTTCCGTAAAAGGAACCGCCTCTTTGTGTGTTATTTCTTTTTCTTGCCCTTCTTTTTCTGATTTTTCTTCGGAGCGGCGGGCTTTTCGGGTGCAGTCCTGACCGGTTCCGATTCGGCCTTACGCGCCGGCTCAGACGGAGCCGCGGCTGTCTTTTTCGCAGACTTTGCGGCAGGTGCTTTCTCCTCCAGCGGATCGCCTGCCAGAACGCCCAGCAATATCCAGAAAACCGGCGCGACCGTCAGCACGGAAATGCCGACTGCCGCCGTACAGCAGTACAGCACTGCTGCTGCACAGGCGCCTGCCAGCACCCAGCCCGGCATGCGTTTCCGCTGCTGCCATGCAAGCACAAGGCAGACTGCCAGCAATGCAATGTGCAGCACCAGCGCGGGAATGCCGCGGGTCGCAGCGATATAGATGTAATCATTGTACGGCCGGTCAACGAGGTTTGCATGGTTGGTCGGCTCCATACTGATGTGAAGCTGCGGGAAATAGAAATTATCGGGGCCGACACCGAACAGCGGGTCGATCTTCAGCGCCTCCCAGCCGACTTTCCGCGTATATTTCAGCGCCGAGCCGGCATCGTAAATATTGAAGTCACCATCCTTGCGGACATACGGGCCGGCAGTGCTGAGGCGATAGTTGCCGTCATCCCAGATCAGATTGCCGTCATAGAGTGCCCAGAGCGATTGCCCTTCGGTGGACTCATTCAGATCGGGAAATCTGAAGCCGTTGGGGAGTTCAGCTTCTTTTGCATCGGTTTCCCATGCGTTGATCGTCAGGCCGTTCTCCGGCTGCCGGAAAGACGTTTTATTCGGGCGGTAATAGGTATGGTTGAGGGACGGGGTGACATACACCCAGCTGATGGAAAGCGCTGCTGCCGCGAGCACGACAGGCAATGCGATTACGCTGCCCCTGACCGCTTTGTGTTTGAAAATGAAGATCAGCAGTGTCAGCAGGACTGCGCCGCAGCCCGCGATCAGGCCGGCGATCGTCTGTGTCTTGAATACGATCAGCAGGGCAAGTGCCGTGCAGAAAACGCCGTGGAGGCGGGTCTTTTTCTCCTCTGCCAGCAGCATGGCCGGCACAGAGATGCCCAGCAGCATGGCCAGCAGCATCGCGAAGGTAATCGGACTGTCCGTAAGACCGGCAGGCAGCCGGATATTCCAGATCAGCAGCGGCTCCGCATTGCGATACGCATTCAGCCCCTTGTTCGGGTTGAGATAATCGAGGAACGGAAGCGCCTGAAGGATGCCCCAGATGCACTGCACGATGCCGAATTTCATCAGGCCGCAGAGCAGCTTTTCCTGATTCTCCTTCCGGCGGAGCATGGTGCCGAGGAAAAACATTGCGGCATACATCAGCAGGGCGATCCAGCCCTCATCGCGGCCGTCCTGCCCGAACACGGCAGTTGAATAGTCATAGGCCAGCATCATGGAGACCAGCCCCCAGATCAAAGACGCGCCGGTGATGATATAGAGGATCGCGGTGCCCTTTGTCCACTGCTGCCGCATCAGGCCGATCACAGCGAAAATCAGCGCAAGCACGCCGCCGATCGAAAAGATCGTTGCGACGCTGCGCAGACCGACGATCAGGAATGCGAACAGCGCGCCGATGCCGCCGCCGTGTACCGTTTCATTCAGGGAGGAGTTTGCAGCGTTTGTAAGCTGGTTGATGCCCTCAGCGGCGGCAGTCGCCCAGAGGACGATCAGCAGCAGCTTTGTACAGAATTTGCGGTACCATTCCAGATCCATATTCAGGATAAAATTCGATTTTTCAGTAGTTCCGAAGATTGTTTTTGCCATAATTCTCACTCTTTTACAGCGATGCGCATGACCCTGCAAAAAGAATCATGCGCATCTGATTTGCATTATGCGGTTTTATTTTGCGACATCGACAGCGCGGCTTTCGCGGATAAGGTTGACCTTGATCTGGCCGGGATATTCCATATCATTTTCGATCTGCTGTGCGATCTGGCGTGCGACCAGAATCATGCGCTCATCGTCGATGACCTCCGGCTTGACCATGATGCGAACCTCACGGCCTGCCTGCATGGCATAGCATTTCTCCACGCCCTCATAGGACATGCAGATCTCCTCCAGCTTTTGCAGGCGCTTGATGTAGCTTTCAAGGTTCTCGCTGCGGGCGCCGGGTCTTGCGGCAGAGATCGCGTCAGCGGCCTGAACGATGCAGGCGATTGCGGTGCGCGGCTCGACGTCGTTGTGGTGTGCTTCAACCGCGTGGATGACCTCAGCGGGCTCCTTGTACTTGCGGCAGACATCCACGCCGATCGCGACATGCGAGCCTTCGATCTCGGCGGTCAGCGCCTTGCCGATATCATGCAGCAGGCCGGCGCGTCTTGCCATATTGGCATCAACGCCGAGCTCTGCGGCAAGAATGCCGGAGAGTGTAGCGACCTCGATGCTGTGATTGAGCACATTCTGTCTGTAGCTGGTACGGAAGGTCAGTCTGCCCAGCAGCTTGACCAGCTCCGGATTGAGGCCGTGAACATTCGTTTCGAGGACAGCTCTTTCGCCCTCCTGCTTGATGCGCTTCTCGACCTCTCTGCGCGCTTTATCGACCTTTTCCTCAATGCTTGCCGGATGGATTCTGCCGTCCACGATGAGCTTTTCGAGCGCAATGCGGGCGACCTCGCGGCGAACGGGGTCAAAGCACGAAAGGGTAATTGCTTCGGGTGTATCGTCGATGATGAGATCGACGCCGGTGAGGGACTCGATCGAGCGGATATTTCTGCCCTCTCTGCCGATGATGCGTCCCTTCATTTCGTCATTGGGGAGCGGGACGACCGAAACCGCGACCTCAGAGACCTGCTCTGCGGCACATTTTGCGATTGCCATGGAGATGTGGCTGCGAGCGATATCGTCGCAGGCTGATTTGATTTGCTGCTCATAGGCACTGACCTTGACGGCTTTTTCGTGAACAAGGTCTGCATCGAGCTGCTTCAGGAGATAATCCTTTGCCTGATCCTTGGTGAATTCGGAAATGCGTTCGAGAATATCGAGCTCAGAGCGCTTGATGCGTTCGATTTCCTCCGTACCGGCCTTTTTGATTTCCTCGGCCTCAGCGAGGCGTTCGTCCGCGGCATGGAGCTTATTCTGGAGCTGCTCCTCGCGGCGCTCAAAGTGCTCGGTTTTTTTGTCAAGGGATTCTTCCTTCTGCTGGATTCTGCGTTCCTGCCGGCTCATATCGGCTCTGCGGTCTTTAATCTCCTTTTCTGCTTCGGTGCGCAGCTTGAAGATCTCGTCCTTTGCCTCAACGAGAGCGGCTTTTTTCTTGTCCTCTGCTTCCTTGGAAGCAGCGCTGCGGATACGTTCCGCCTCCTTTTCGGCGCTTCCGATTGCAGCCTCCGCCTCGCGCTTGCGCTGCTCGATACCCTTCGAGACACCGCGCGCTTCGGCCTTCTCGACCTGCTCTGCGACATCGCGCTTGGCTCTTGAGGAGCCGACGGCCGCACCGATTGCGACACCGGCGATCAGCGCAGCAAGGATGAGCAGGACAGAGACGGGCGTCGGAATCGCCAGCATCATTGCCATGAATGCCATACCTGTGTTTTCCTCCTAACATCATCAGAATAGAATGGGACTTGCCAGTTGTATATCATCTGATTCTGCGGCAGGAAACACGCCGTTTGATGATTCTTTCTTTGCAATTTTCAAGGTGGGGAAAAACGGGGAAGCCGCAGCGTCCGTGATACCGGTGCTGCGTCACTCATAAAAAAACAGCCGTTTCCCAATATTACAAGCCGGAGCGGATTCCACACCCCTTTCCGGCAAAAAAAGGAGATCAACAGCGGCATCTGCCGCAAAACACCATCGGAAGCGGGACGCAAAACAGAAACAGTCCCCGGCTTCCGGTGCAATGCAATAATACACAACTTTAGTATACTATATTTTTGCCCGAAAGTCAAGGACTATTTCATATTTTTCTCATTTGACAGCGGATTCCGCGATGCTGTCATTCCGTGACGGAAACGGTTCCGAAATCGGTTTCGGCCGGAAGAAACGTCTGGCCGAAACCGCTGACGATGCACACCGTATTTGCCGGAAAGGCGATCACGGTGCCGGGGGCATATCCGCAGGGACGGTGAACTGTACGGTCATGAGGGCAGTTCCGGCCGGAATCTGCATCGGATTCAGGGAAGCAGCGACAGCGACCAGCGTCAGCATATCCGCCTGTACGTTCAGAATGATATCCGCTTTGTCTGTGTTCGTCAGCTCTGTACTGAGGCGGAAATCCGGGAGGGCAGCTCCATGCGTGCAGTACGGCTGCAAATAGATCTGTATGCCGCTGAACGTACACGAATTCTTTGTTGTTACCCGCAGTGTCACGGTCACAAGCCAGGCCCGTGCCTGTGCCGCCTCCGGAAGTCCGTCCCGTGCTCAAAGAGCCGGACAAACGCCTCTCCGGTCATATCCTCGGCATCCTCGCGGTTCTGCATATAAGAGTATGCGATGCTGTAAATCAGTGCCGCATACTGCTGATAGGGCATTGAACCGATCTGTACCGGGGTTGCTGTGATCCGGCATTCCGCACACTCCCTTCCGTTCCGTGGATTGCATGATCTTGCCGTTATAAGTAAAACATCCTGCGGCACAAAATGTCCCGCGCCGGAGCAAAAATCAGCGAAATGCACAAAGCAGAGCACGCCGGCTTGTGCTGATCATGGTGCAGTGACCCGCTGCACAGTGAGAGGGCAGAGAACACCCGCCCGCCTGATTCCGATATCAGGCGGGCGGGCTGATTTTTAGTAGTTTTCTGCGCGGAGCTTGAAATAGGCCTGCGGGTGCTTGCAGACCGGACATACTGCCGGTGCCTTCGGGCCGATCACGATATGGCCGCAGTTCATGCACTCCCAGATCATGTCACCGTCGCGGGAGAAGACTAGTCCGCCCTCGACATTGGCGAGCAGCTTGCGGTAGCGCTCCTCATGCGCCTTCTCGATCTTGCCGACCATCTCAAACAGTGCCGCGATTCTGGTGAAGCCCTCCTCGCGTGCGACCTTCGCAAACTCGACATACATGTCAGTCCACTCGAAGTTTTCGCCGTCTGCGGCTGCCTTGAGGTTTTCGGCAGTGTCCGGGATATCGCCGCCGTGCAGCTCCTTAAACCAGAGCTTGGCGTGTTCCTTCTCATTGTTCGCAGTCTCCTCAAAGATTTCTGCGATCTGGACATAGCCCTCCTTGCGCGCCTTGGACGCAAAGTAGGTATACTTGTTGCGTGCCTGCGACTCTCCTGCGAAAGCTGCCTGCAAATTTGCTTCGGTTCTTGAGCCCTTCAGTTCCATTGCTGTTTCCTCCTTGAATGATTGATAGAATCGGGATGTACGCGCAGCACATCTTCATTTTATTATACATATATTTGCGCGTTTTGTCAATGGACATTTTGTGAAAATCGGAAAAATCACGGGCGCGGCACGTTTCCGCGGGTGCGCCACTTGACAAATCCCGCAAAATCGAATAAAATAAGTGTCAGGAGACCCGCGCTCCGAATGGGAAACGGTCAGAGAGACAGCGCCCGCAGGCTGAAAGCGCGTCACGGAGCCCGGCAGCAGCGGCAACACTCCCGCGCAGCGATCTGCGCACAAATCCAAATGCCCCATAAAAAAGTGAACCGTGTCTCCGCAGAAGCGGGATGCCGGTTAAATCGGGTGGCACCGCGGGTTTTCATGAAAATGAAACGCTCGTCCCGAAGCAGTCTGCAAATGCAGGCAGCTTTGGGGCGTTTTATTTTTTACAGGAGGAATGTTTATGTACCGTACTGTCATGTGCAATGCGCTCCGCAAGGAGCACATCGGCCAGACTGTCTCGCTGGCGGGCTGGGTCGATACGATCCGCGACCACGGCGGCGTGCTGTTTCTGGCGCTGCGCGATGAGACCGGCATCACGCAGGTCGTCTTTCACGACGACGAAATGCTGAAGGGCGTCGGCAGAGAGACCGTCATCTCCGTGACCGGCAAGGTTGTCGAGCGCGATGCCGAGACCGTTGACCCGAAGCTGGAGACCGGTCTGGTCGAGGTTCTGGTCGAGAAGATGGAGCTGCTGGGACCGTCGAAGTCGATGCTGCCGTTCATTCCGGCAGAGTCGCTGGATACCCGCGAGGAGGTGCGCCTGAAGTACCGCTATCTCGACCTGAGAAATCCGAAGATTCACGAGAATATCATTCTCCGCTCGAAGGTCATCACCTTCCTGCGCCGGAAAATGGAGGAGCTGGGCTTCCTCGATATCCAGACCCCGATCCTGACGGCATCCTCTCCGGAGGGTGCACGCGACTTCCTTGTGCCGAGCAGAAAGCACAAGGGCAAGTTCTATGCGCTGCCGCAGGCGCCGCAGCAGTTCAAGCAGCTTCTCATGGTGTCCGGCTTCAACAAGTATTATCAGATCGCACCGTGCTTCCGTGATGAGGATGCGCGGCAGGACCGCTCCCCCGGAGAGTTCTATCAGCTCGATTTTGAAATGGCTTTTGCCACGCAGGATGAGGTTCTGGCTGTCTGCGAGGAGGTCATTTCCGAGACCTTCCGCAAGTTCAAGCCCGATGCCGTCATTTCCGATGCGCCGTTCGAGCGCATTACCTACCGCGATGCAATGATGAAATACGGCTCGGATAAGCCCGATCTGCGCAACCCGCTCCGGATTATTGACCTGACGGATTTCTTTGCAAATGTTGACTTCCCGATCTTCAAGGGCAAGCCGGTGCGCGGCATTGTCGCAGACTGCGCAGGCTGCTCCAAGAAGTTCTTTGAGGATTCGCTGAAATTCGCGACCTCGATCGGCATGAAGGGTCTGGGCTATCTGACCGCCGTGGAGGGTCAGGCGAATTTCAAGGGCCCGATCGACAAATTCCTGTCCGATGCGCAGCGTGACGAGATTCGTCAGCTTTCCGGCATCAAGGACGGCGAAACCGTGTTCTTCATCTCCGACAAGAAGGGCATCGTGGACAGCTATGCCGGACAGATCCGGAACTGGCTGGGCGAGCGGCTTGACCTGATCGAGAAAAACGCATTCCGCTTCTGCTTTGTGGTCGATTTCCCGATGTACGAGATCAACGAGGAGACCAAGAAGCTCGACTTTACGCACAATCCGTTCTCGATGCCGCAGGGCGGTCTCGATGCGCTGGAAAAACAGGACCCGCTGGAGATTCTGGCATATCAGTATGACCTTGTCTGCAACGGCATTGAGCTGGCATCGGGCGCTGTCAGAAACCACAGCGTTGATATTATGAAGAAGGCCTTTGCACTGGCCGGTTATACGGAGGAGGAGCTTGCGGCACGGTTCTCCGCACTGTATACAGCATTCCAGTACGGTGCGCCGCCGCATGCAGGCATGGCACCCGGCATTGACCGCATGATCATGCTGCTGGCGGATACCGAGACGATCCGCAACGTCATCGCCTTCCCGCTGAACGGCAATGCACAGGATCTGCTGCTCGGCGCACCGTCGCAGGTGACGGAGCAGCAGCTCCGCGAGGCAAACATCCAGATTCGCGAAGAAAGCTGAAAAAAGTATCGCTGCGCGATGCATTGGCAATGAGGCAGAGCCCTCATCACTAATCATCGCGCAGCGATATCTTTTTTTAAGTCCCTTTTAGGAATCGTGCTGCATATATACAATCGGGATTCAGCGGGCAGTGTTCGCTTCCGTGCGAATGCAGGCGCTGTTCAAAGGATGAGCATAGCGTCGCCGAAGCTGAAGAACCGGTATTTCTCCTGCACGGCGATCTGATATGCATTCATGACATGCTCATAGCCTGCAAAGGCCGAGACCAGCATAATCAGTGTCGATTCCGGCAGATGAAAATTGGTGATGAGGCCGTCGATGCAGCGGAATTCGTAGGGCGGATAGATAAAGATGCCGGTGTCGCCCTCGCAGGGGATGACACTGCCGTGTGCGGCGGCAGCACCCTCCAGCGTCCGGCAGGAGGTTGTGCCGACTGCGATGACGCGGCCGCCGTTTTCCTTGGTTCTGCGGATTTTCTCCGCAGTTTCCGCAGGAATGGAATAATGCTCGACGTGCATATGATGCCTGCGGATGTCATCCTCCTTGACGGGGCGGAAGGTGCCGAGGCCGACGTGCAGCGTGACATATGCCTCATCGACGCCCTGTTTTTTCAGCGATTGCAGCAGCTCCGGCGTAAAATGCAGACCGGCGGTCGGTGCGGCAGAGGAGCCGGGCTCTCTGGCATAGACGGTCTGATAGCGGTTTTTGTCGCGGAGCTTTTCGGTGATATAGGGCGGAAGCGGCATCTGCCCGATTTCATCGAGCACGGCATAGAGGCTGCCCTCACAGGCAAACCGCACGGTGCGGCCGCCGTCCTCGGTAATGCCGATGACCTCTGCTTCGAGCTTTCCGTCACCGAAGGAAAAGCGCGTGCCGGGCTTTGCCTTTTTCGCGGGCTTGCAGATGATCTCCCAGACCTTCTCCCCGACGGGCTTCAGCAGCAGGAATTCGATCGGCGTCTGATTTTCGGTTTTTACGCCGTAGAGCCGTGCCGGAAGCACGCGGGAGTCATTCATCACCAGCAGATCGCCCGGGCGCAGAAAATCGCCGAGCTCATAGAAGTGATGATGCGACACCGCGCCGGTATTCCGGTCAAGGCAGAGCATTCGCGATGCGCTCCGCGGCTCGACCGGTGTCTGCGCGATGCGTTCCTGCGGCAGATCATAGTAATATGTGCTTTTTTTCGTGTAATCAATCTCCATAGGAGCTGTTCCTTTCCGATGGCCGTTTATAAGTTTTTCCGGCGGCCTTCCTGAATTGAAAGGCGGAGCTGTACGCTGCGGCACAGCCCCGCCTTTGATGTCGTTCCTTTTTGTTATTTCTTGCGTACAACGATCACCTGATGCGTCACGGCGTAATTGTCCGTGAACAGAACATCCTTCTCGCGTTCAGGCGTGACGGAAAGGCCGGCGACACCGACATCCGCCTTCTCGTTCTGCACCGCAGGCAGCACGGAATTGAAATCCATATCCTCGATCTTCAGCTCATAGCCAAGATAATCGCAGACCGCGTTCATCATATCGACGTCGAAGCCGACGACTGTTTTGCCGTCATAGCTCTCATAGGGCGGAAACTCCGCATTTGTCGCCATAATCAGTGTTTTGCTCCGCTCAATGCCGATCTTGATCTCATAGGGATGCTGTCCCTTTTCGTCGCCTTCATAGTTCGCCTTGATCGCGGCCAATGTGCCGTCCTCGTCAAGTGCACGCAGTGCACCGTTGAGTTCGTCGCGGAGCGCGCTGTTTTCGAGGTTCACGGCAATCGCATATTCCTCATCGGCGAACGACTCATCCAGCACCATGATATCGTCATTTTTCTCGACAAATGCATTTGCGGTTTCGAGGTCAACAATCACGGCGTCGATCGTCCCCTGCTTCAGTGCCTTTACGGCATCGGCAGCCTTATTGTATTTCTCAACATTGGTATCCTCCAGATCGGAGGCAAGGGTATCACCGGTTGTGCCGAGCTGCACGCCGATATGCTTGCCCTTCAGGTCCGCTGCCGAATGAACCGGATTCGGGGGCGGGCCGCCGCAGCCTGTCAGCATTACAGCGGAAAGCGCCAGCATCGAAAAACCGGCGAAGAGTCTGTTCATTTTCATTTCATCTGCATCCTTTCTGTTGACCGGGCTGACATCAGGTACAGTTCCGGTATGATTCTGCCGCCTGAAACAAACAGGATACCTTGATTATAGCACAGCTTCGCGGAAGAATCAAGTGCTTTTGCTGAAAATTAACCGTTATGTAACAAATAGGACAGTGATTTACAGGCTCCAGTTCAGCAGCCGGAGCAGATCGGTATTCAGGAGCTGCATTTCGTGATTGCGCATCGGGTATCCGCCGGTGAGCAATGCCTGAATGTAAAGAATTTCGAGGCAGCAGTGCAGCTTTTCGCTGTCATGCACCTGCATGAGCCGCTGAATGAGCGCATTGTCGGTATTGAGGTAGAGCTTCGCGGCGGCATCCTCGCGGTATTCCTCGGCAAAGGAATTGAGCATGCCGCGGAACATTTCGGCGGTTTTCTCCATTGAGCGGCGGATATCCCGGAGCAGCAGGGCTTCCTCATTGACGGTATAGAGCACAGGCAGGCTTGCAGGCTCAAACCGCTTCAGCGCGGCGGAGCAGTCATAGGGGCGGAGCAGCTCATTGCATTCCGCCAGCACGACCAATGCCGCAGCGGTATCATCGAGCTTGGGGTTTTCGAGCATCGCATCGACGCGCTCCATTTTGAGCTGCCTGACGGAAATCTCCGGCTTCAGCAGTGTCATGCGTGTAAGGAGCTGCGCAACATAGGTATATCCGGCATTGACCAGCAGGGTGTTTTTCGCGCGGGAGATTGCCGAGAGCTGCCGGAATTCATCGAGATAGGCGGTGTACATCACCGGCATCTCCATTTCGAGGAGATGCGAGCCGGTCAGCGTACCGAAGGAGGTCTCGAAGGTCAGATACGGGAAAAAGGCGCGGTAGAGGTCGTCATCCTCAACGGCAACGGACTGCACGGCGAGCCGGTGAATGCGGACAATGCGCTGAAGCAGTGTATCGTTATGCAGTGCAAGGCGCTTGAGGTGCCGCGTGATGCAGTCGGAAATCTCCTGCCGTGCGCGGAGCAGCGCCTCATTTTCATAGAAATCCTCACGCGAGGCGGTCGGCTGAAGACCGTTCGTGTTGATGAAGCAGCGCAGGAAAAACGCCCATTTCGGGAGCAGCTTTGTGCCGTCCTCAGTCAGCAGCATATTTTTGAGATAGATGCGGTGTGAATGCTTGGCGGTCGGGGCGGTCTCCGAGGCGAGGATATATGCCACGCCGGAGAACAGCCCGCTTGGGGAATCCAGCGGAATAAAGCTAAGGAATCCCGTATGAAACAGTGCTTCGCCGAGGCGCATGACCTGTTCGGTCTGCGTATCGCCCTCCGGGAAGGGCGGGTTCAGGCGGGTGACGGTTTCGCCCTGCACAAGCCGGATCGGTTCGGGCAGCGGCAGTCCGTAATACTGCACCAGCTCCGTGAGGCGCTCGGCGGTGAAGTAGGATTCCGCGTCTTTTTTCGGCATCAGCAGAATGCGCGTACCGGGCTGCGGGAGCGGCTCGCAGGGGCGGATTGTGTAAGTGCCGTCCGGTTTTCCGACCCATTCCAGCGACTGCTCCGGCGACTGCACGGAGCAGGTCTGCACGGTAATCTCATCCGACACGAGAAAGCACGACAGCAGCCCGATGCCGAATCTGCCGATATAATCGGACTGCACGCTGCCGTTCGTGAGATCGTGCTTCGAGGACTGTCCGATGACCGCGAGAAACCGGTGAATTTCGGCCTCAGTCAGTCCGGTGCCGGTGTCTGCAAAGATCAGCAGCGGCCTGCCGTCCTGCTCGGTAAGCGTCAGCGTAACCGCATTTTCGGAGCGGTCGCCGGGATATTTCAGCCGCTTGGCCGCGATCGCGTCAACGGCATTTTGCAGCAGCTCCCGGACAAATACATCCGGGGAGCTGTAAAGATGATTCGATAAAATGTCGATCATGCCGCCGAGATTGACCTGAAACAGATAGGGCTCTCCGGCATTCTTTTTTTCGTCCGGCATAACAGCCTCCCTTTTATGCGCCGATCAGGAGCTGATCGTATTCAAACAGCGCCTCATTGATTTCATACACATTATAATTGCCCTTGCGGATAAAATACTCGACGATCAGGTCGAAGGTATTGCTCGGAGAGAGCGCAAAGCCGGCCTTTTGCAGCATATCGTTTGTTTCGTCGAGGGGTAGCTCCAGTGCGATTGCAAAGGCCAGCACCGTGACCTTTTTCGGCTGATAGTGCAGATCGCTGCGGATTTTCGAGAACAGCTTGCGGTCGATGTTCGCCTTTTTGTAGCACTGCGCATCGGTCATGCCGCGCTCGTCGATCTTCCGCAGAAGCATCTGTGAGAAGCTCTCGTCCGGCGACTGCAAAATGCTTTTGAGCGTTGATGGGATGGCGGCGGGCGCAGCAAAGCTCTGCATGTCCGTATCCTCCCGCAGATATTCTGCGGGCGCGGACGCAATTTCCTTTCTTCGGCGGAACAGTGACCGGCGCGGCTTGGGTTCGGCGGCATCCTCTGCGCATTCCTCCGCCGGCGCAGCCGCTGCGCGAAATGCCGCAAGCGGCACAGAGCAGTTCATGCCGGACGCAGCCATGCCCGACATTCTGTGAACAGCCAGCCAGCGCTCGATTTCCGGATTTGCGGGATATCCGGCCGGCGGCGTAAACAGCACCAGATACACGGTCATTTCATGCGCGGCGAGAAATTCCGCGATTGCCCTGATCGCAGCGGACTGTGCCTGCTGTCTGGGGTAGCCGTAAGCGCCCGCAGAGATCAGCGGAAAGGCAACGGTCTCACAGCCGTACTGCTCCGCGAGCGCAAGGCTGTTCCGGTAGCAGGCGGCGAGAAGCTGCGGCTCCCCATTTGTGCCGCCCTGCCAGATCGGCCCGACCGTGTGGATAACGTAGCGGCAGGGGAGGCGGTAGCCCCTGGTGATCTTCGCCTGACCGGTTTCGCAGCCGCCGAGCGTCCGGCATTCTGCGAGCAGCTCCGGCCCCGCGGCGCGGTGAATGGCACCGTCCACGCCCCCGCCGCCGAGCAGCGAGCTGTTTGCGGCATTGACGATCGCGTCGCAGTGAACGGTCGTGATATCTCCGCGGATCATGTGCAGCGGCATAATATGTCTCCCCTTTCCTACAGGCAGGGCGGGTCATATCACCCGCCCGGAATGCTGCATTTGTGATTGTCCGGATCCGCTTTACCCTGTATAGGTATCGTATCCCCAGATATACCAGTTTTTACTGAAGGCCTCTTTGGAATGCTTCGGGTACTCCCCGTCGTAGTTGTCGGCCGCATAGACGAGCTGATAAATCCGGATATCCGGCTTTTCACGGCCGTTACCGTTTTTCAGCCGATCCGCCTTCACCTGAACCGTGAATGCGACATCATCTTCTTTATCATAATAAATGTCAACTGCTGTAAAAACCGGATACTCGTTTTCAGGCTGATACTGCTCACGCAGTGTGCGCAGCGCCGTCCGCAGTGCATCCGGCGCGTCGGATCCGTCCACTTTTATATGTGAGTTCGGCTCATGTGCCTGCGTTTCTGCAAGCGTTACAATCGTCCGGAAAGTATCCTGATTGTCATAATAGCAGTTCCTGATATAACGCTCCGCTGCATGTGAATCCCGGATCAGGAAGCAGATCACGCCGGCAGCCGGCAATGAAACAGACAAAAATGCGAACAGGCATCCCTTTTCCCGTCTGTTCACGGACTGCACCTCCATTCATCAGAAGCCGCGGTTACACCGTTTCCTCTCTGCGCTTGATGACAAAGCCGACGACATCCGCGCCGGCGTTGCAGCAGATTGCGGCGCCGATGCTGCAATACTGCTCCGGCGGATAGCCGAGCTCCTTCGTGAGTGCGGCACCGAGCTCCTGTGCGATCTTGGGGTTCTTTCCCTGCATCACGATATAGGGTGTATGCGGCTGGATATCCTCCTTGACCGCCGCGACCAGCTTCGGAATGATATTCTGCTCGCCGCGAATCTTTGTCAGCACGGTCGATTTGCAGTTGACGATGCGGCAGAAGGGCTTGAGGCCGAGCAGCTCACCGGCGAAAGCGGCGGCCGCGCTGACTCTGCCGGAGCGCTTGACATATTTCAGCGTCATCGGGACAAAGTACAGTCCGGCATGGCGCGACCAGTCCTCCAGATAATCAATGACCTCCGCAGCACTTGCCCCGCGCGCGAGCTTTTTTGCGGCCTCCGTGACCGAATAGCCATATGCGGCAGTATAATTGCGGCCGTCAACCAGATGAATTTTCATACGGTTTTCGGCATCGGGGTGTGCCTCATAGAACTGTTCTCTTGCCATAGCGGCATTGGCATAGGTGCCCGAGCCGCCGGAGCCGATCGTGACAAAAATGAGGTCGGTCGTGCCCTCTGCGGCGGTCTGTTCATATGCCTCCAGCATTTCAAACGGGGTGAGCTGTGCAGTCGAGGGGAATTCCTTTGCCGTGTCGATCATCTGATAGAATTCCTCTTTGGTGAAGTCCTCCTCCTCACGCAGCGCCTTGCCGTCCACGGTGACCGGCATGCAGAGCAGACGGATGCCGAGTGCCTCGGCGCGTTCCTTTCCGATATCGCTGACGGAATCGGTCATGAGTTTGATTTTCGGTTTCAGCATAGGTTTCAGTATCCTTTCTCAGATTTGGCTGATATCGTATGAACGGGGTGCTTTCGGCTCCCATTCAGCGTTTGCCATGCGCCCGTCGCGGGTCAGGCCGGCGAAGTCGTGCTGCCGCAGCACCTCATAGGCCGCGACTGCGACCGAATTCGAGAGGTTGAGGCAGCGCAGTGTTTCGCGCATCGGAATGCGCACGCAGCGTTCGGGGTGTGCGGCAAGGATTGCCTCATCGAGGCCGAGATCCTCGCGCCCGAACAGCAAAAAGGTCTCCTCGGGATAGGTCACATCGGTATAGAGCGTACCGGTTTTTGCAGTGAAGTAGAAGAAGGGCGCCGGTGCGCCCGCTGCTGCAGGATATGCCGCAAAAAAAGCGCCGAGATTTTCATGATGTATGATTTCCAGTTTGTCCCAGTAATCCAGACCGGCGCGTTTGAGCTTTGCGTCGTCGATTTTGAAGCCGAGCGGATGCACCAGATGCAGAACGGCGCCGGTGACGGCACAGGTGCGTGCGATGCTGCCGGTATTCTGCGGGATGCGCGGCTCGACGAGTACGAGATGCAGTTTAAGCAAAATGAAACATCCTTTTTTCCGAAAAAATTTGCCTTGAATAAGCGGAAAGCACCGCGAAAAAATAGAAATATCCAATGCAGAAAGGAGCGATGTGCAGATGCAGCTTTCCGCGATTGCAAAGGGTGTTGCGGTCGGTGCTGCGGCAGGAACGGTCGGATATTTTGTCAGCACGGCCTCCGCAGGCAAGACAGCGAAGCTGAAGCGCCGGACGGTCAAGGCCGTTCACGCGATCGGCGCGGTGATGGACAGCGTCGCCGAATTCTGGCGATAAGCGTTATTCTGCGGGCGCGGCGGGGCGGTTCTTCCGGAAGCCCATGTAGCTTTCGAGGATCAGCACCGCCGCAACGGCATCGACGACGCCCTTGCGCTTTTTGCCGCGTGTATTTGTCGTATTGAGAATCTGATGCGCGGAAACGGTCGTGCAGCGCTCGTCCCAGAGCGTGACGGGCAGACTGGTCAGTTCTCTGAGCTTTTCGGCGAAGGCCGCGCATTTTTCGGCACGCGGGCCTCTGGTGCCGTTCATATTGATCGGGTGCCCGACGACGATCTCCTCCGCCTTCGCATTGACGGCCGCCTCAGCAGTTTTCTCCGCACAGACCGCGAAGCAGCGCTCTGTCAGGACGCCTGCGGGTGAGGCGATCATCTCAGATTTGTCGCAGACCGCCCAGCCTGTGCGCGTGTCTCCGAAATCCACACCGAATAAGATCATGCTTTCTCCTTTTCATAGCGGTTCCATGCGGAATTGCGCAGGGTTGAGAGCGCCGGCGGCAGATGCGTGGAATCATTCTTGTAAATCAAAGTCCATGCGCCGCTGCCGCAGTCATATTCAACGAGCGAAACGGCCGTATTATCTGACCAGCCGACATCCGGCAGTCCTTCGATGCAGCCGGATTCGGCAAACGCCAGAAAATTCCGCAGTGCGCAGCCGTGCGACACGACCGCGATCGTCCTGCCGGGGTTTTCCGCCGCAATGCGCGTCAGCGCCACCCGCATTCTGTTGTATACATCTGTCATTGCATCGCCGTCCGGCGCATGAAACTGCTTCATGTTCTGTGTCCAGCATGCATACTGCTGCGGATAAAGCTGCGGGAGATCCGCCCATTTTTTGCCCTCCCAGCAGCCGCCGCTGATCTCACGCAGGGCAAAATCTTTGTGCAGCTCCAGCCCGTGATGCAGGTTGACGGCCTCTGCCGTTTGCAGCGCACGCTGAAACGGGCTGGTATATACAGCCTCCAGCGGAACATCCCGGAAGCGCTCTGCGAGGCATGCAAGCTGCGCCCGTCCCTTTTCGGTCAGATCAGTGTCGATATTGCCCTGAAAGAACTCTCTGACATTGCCCTCTGCCTCGGCATGACGAACCAGATACAGTCTTGTTACCATGCCCTGACGCTTCCTGTCAGCTCGGCCGCGGATGCAATATGATTGCTGTCGAGCCAGTCATTCAGCTCGTCAATGATGCGCAGGGGCGCATAGGGGTCCTGCACGATCGCCGTGCCGACCTGCACCGCCGAAGCGCCTGCTATCATCAGTTCGGCCGCGTCCTCACCGGAGGCCACGCCGCCCATGCCGATGACCGGCAGCCGGACTGCGTTCGCGACCTGCCAGACCATGCGCACCGCGACCGGGAAGATCGCCGGGCCGGATAATCCGCCCATGTTGTTGTGCAGGATCGGTCTGCGCGTTCTGAGGTCGATGCGCATGCCGAGCAGGGTGTTGATGAGGGAAATTGCGTCCGCACCCTCTGCCTCGACAGCCTTGGCGATCTCGGTGATGCTCGTGACATTCGGGGAGAGCTTGACGCAGAGTGGCTTTTTCGTTGCTCTGCGGACAGCCGCCGTAACCTGCGCTGCCGCCGCGCATGAGGTACCGAAGGCCGCGCCGCCCTGCTTGACGTTCGGGCAGGAAATATTCAGCTCGATCATATGTACATCGGTTTGATCGAGCTTTTCGGCGACCTCCGCGCATTCCTCCGGCGTTGAGCCCGCGATATTCGCGAGAACGACGGTATCGCAGGAAAGCAGATGCGGCAGCTCATTTGCGAGAAAAGCGTCGATGCCGGGATTTTGCAGGCCGACGGAATTCAGCATGCCGGACGGTGTCTCTGCGACACGCGGCGCGAGATTGCCGGTGCGCTTCGTGCCGGTCGTGCCCTTTGTGGCGATGCCGCCGAGCTTTGAGAGCGGATAATACTGCTCATATTCCCGGCCGTAGCCGAATACGCCCGATGCGGGAATGATCGGGTTTTTGAACGGAATTCCGCAGATATTGACAGACAGATCAGCCATTACCAGACAACCTCCTCCGCATTGAATACCGGGCCGTTCTTGCAGACATGCAAAAACTGCTCGTCACCGTTTTTGTCCTTTGTTCTGCATGCGCAGACCAGACATGCGCCGATGCCGCAGCCCATGCGCTCCTCCAGCGAAACCTGACACGGAATCTCATAGGTCTGCGCGAGCGCCGCAACGGCACGCAGCATCGGCATCGGGCCGCAGGCGCAGATCAGCGCGGGCTTTTCTGCCGTGATCTCCTCCTCAAGCGGAAGTGTCACCAGACCGTAGCGTCCCGCAGAGCCGTCGTCGGTGCAGAGGATCGTCTTTGCGCCGGTTTCCTCGAAATCTGCCTGCAAAATTGCTGCATCCGCACTGCGGAAGCCGGTGATGACGACCGCGTTTTTGCCGGAATACGCCGCGAGCGGGAGCATCGGCGGCGTGCCGATTCCGCCGCCGATCAGAATGACGCGGGCGTTTTTGTCAGGCAGCGTGAAGCCGTGGCCGAGCGGCGCGAGCATGTTGACGGTATCGCCTGCACGCAGCGCAGAGAGGGCTTTTGTGCCCTTGCCGCGCACCTCAAAGACGATGCGCAGTGTGCCCTGCTCTTTGTCAATGCCGCAGATCGAAATGGGTCTGCGCAGTGTAAAATTGCCGTCCGGCAGCAGGTTCACGAACTGTCCGGGCTGTGCCTTTGCGGCGGCCTCCGGGCATTCGATCACCATGCTCCATGCAGCCTCCGTGAGCTGCACCATAGAGCGAATCCGGTATGTCAGCTTTTCGGTATACCTGTCCTGTTTCATTGTATCACCGTTCCTTCATGGAAAATAACTGCGGGTATTCTTCGGCAAGCAGCTCCAGCACGCGGTTTTCGCGTTCGAGCATAAACGGAAACTGCGGATGCGTGTCCATTTCGCCGTGCGGATGCGTGCGGTTGACAGCGATGATTTCATGCAGCGGAAGAAACCGCAGCGTAAACTGCTCCTCCGCCTCATAGTCATCGAGCATCTGCGCCGTGCTGCTGCCGTCTGCTTCACAGAAGTAGTAGAAATTATCCTGCACGAACATATCCTCATGCAGTCCCTTCTGCACTCTGTGTACATAGCCGAACGGCACGGCGGATTCCGGGATGACGGTCAGGCCGGTTTCCTCGCGCACCTCGCGGACGAGTGCCTGCACCTGTGTTTCGCCCGGCTCGATGCCGCCGCCGGGGAATTTACAGTAATCGTACTTCCGGCTGTAGACCGCTGCAAGCAGTCCCCCGCGCACGATGATGCCGCGCACGGAGGGTCTGCTGTATACGGTGCCGTTCGGGTTATAGTCCTTTGTGTCGATCTCAAACAGCAGGCGCATCTTATTTGAGGTTGATGTAAGCTGTGAGATCCTCGCGCATGCGGAGCGCCTCTCTGCGTGCTGCACCGGCGAAGTCCTGCTCATCGCAGCCTTCTTTTTTATATGCACAGAGGATTGCACGGGAGCTGTTGACAATCGCGCCGAGACCGTTTTCATCGAAGCCGCCGGCGATGCCCTGCGCACCGCCGCCCTGCGCGCCGTAGCCCGGCACGAGGAACATGGTATGCGGCATCCGCTTTCTGAGCTCTGTGAGCTGTTCGGGGTAGGTCGCGCCGACGACCGCGCCGACTGCACTGTAGCCGAACTGTCCGACCGTATCAGCGCCCCATTCCTCACATTTGTCGCCCATTCTGGCATAGAGCGGCACACCGTCGATCAGGAGATCCTGAAATTCGCCGGACGAGGGATTGGAGGTCTTGCAGAGGACAAAGATGCCCTTGTCGTTAGCGCGGCAGACATTCAGCAGCGGCGAGATGCCGTCTGTGCCGAGGTAGCCGTTGACGGTCAGTGCATCCGCGCCGAACGGCTCATATTCGCATTCGCCGATTTTCACGGAGCCGAGATGCGCAGCGGTATAGGCTTCCATGGTTGCGCCGATGTCGTTGCGCTTTCCGTCGGTGATGACATACATCCCCTTGAGGCGGGCATAGCGAATGGTACGCTCCATAGTTTTGACGCCGTGATGTCCGTACATTTCGTAGTAGGCGGCCTGCAATTTGACGGCAGGCACGATATCACAGAGCGCGTCAATCAGCATTTGATTATAACGGAAGATTGCCTTTGCGGCGGCTTTGAGGGTTTCGCCGTCTTCGTCGAGGAAGCTGCGGCGGAGATACGCCGGGACATAATCGAGCTTGGGGTCGAGGCCGGCGACGGTCGGGTTTTTCATTTCAATGATTTTTGTAATTAAGCGATCGAAAGACATGGTCTGCCTCCTGTGATCTGAAGTTTTCGCATGAACTGCTTTCGGCAGTACATACACTGTTATTATATCACATTTCAAGGAACCGCGTCAAGTACTACTTGAAAAATGGGAGCGGGCGCGGAGCCCGCGGGGAGCCCCCGCGGGCGATTTGCTAAAGCAGCGCATAGGCTCATTCTCCGCAGCAGCCTTGCCAAGCGGCGCAGGAGTGCGCCGCAATTTACGTGTATACTCCCATGATCGGGAGCATACGCATATCTGCTGCGTTTTCGTTTTATGATTCAATCAGCGAACGCAGTGAGCGCTTCCCCCTGTCCCTCTGGGTTGTCACCCCCGATTTGCGGAGAGAAATCAGCCTTCTGTTTTTACGAGGCCGATTGGGTGTATTTCTCCCGCAAATTCCGTTTTATCTTAACAGACGAATAAAAATTTACAGGCGCAAAATCGCCCGCTCTCCATTATCCGAAGAACGGGCAATTTATGTTATTCCTCAGCAGGTGCATCCCCCGGCTCAGCAGGGAGATCCGCATCCTCCGGCTGCTCGGCGGGAATCTCTGCATCCGGCAGCTCATTCGTGACTCTGACAGCGGCGGGCTCTGCTCCGAGCGTTTCTTCAATCTCATCATACACGGCGAACAGATCCTCCGCACATTCCTCCAGCCGCTTGCAAATGTGTGAATCCAGCTCCAGCGCATCCCGCAGAGCATTCAGCGCGCGCCGTTCCTCAGGGGCTTCAAAACCGTCGCAGACAGCAAATGAATAAAGCTCCATGTATACCTTCCGCTTGCTGGTTTCATTGAGCTGCGACATGGTAAAGCGCGCAGCCGCAGATGCCGCAGCATCATAGGTAAAGCCGGTGACACCCAGCGCCGCTGCATATTCCTCAAGCAGCGCATCCTCCTCAGCGGTCACGATGCCGTCCTCCTCGATCAGCTCTGCCGCCAGAGTCAGAAACGCCTCCGCCTCGATCCGTTCAAATTCGTGTAAAAAAAGCATTGGGTAATCCCTTCCTTTCCTCATTTCAGACGGCTTGCCCGCAGGCAGATTCCGTTATTCTTAGTATAGCACACTCCGGCAAAAAAAGCAAGACCCTCTTGACGAACTGCCGTTCTATGTGTTATAGTATACACATGAAAGACCCGCTTTTATTGCAGAAAGGATGAATTGCTATGTATCATTTTGATGTGGCGCGTGCGATTGAGGATTGCTGCCGGTGGGTGCAGGACTGGTTTGCAGAAAACGGCGACGGTTGTAAGGCAGTGCTGGGCATTTCCGGCGGTAAGGACAGCTCTGTCTGTGCGGCACTGCTTTGCCGGGCGCTCGGTGTTCACCGCGTGATCGGCGTGCTGATGCCGCGGGGTGAGCAGTCCGATATTGACGATGCCAGGCTGCTGTGCAGGCATCTGGGCATTACCAATGTCACAATCAATATCGGTGAGGCGGCGGATGCCGTGGAGAAAAGCGTTGCCGCAGTGACGCCGCTCTCAAATCAGACCGTTGTAAACATTCCGCCGCGCATCCGCATGACGACCCTTTATGCGGTTTCGCAGAGCGTCAACGGCCGCGTTGCCAATACCTGCAATCTCTCGGAGGACTGGGTCGGCTATTCGACACGCTGGGGCGACAGTGTCGGCGACTTTGCGCCGCTTGCGCAGTTTACCGTCACCGAGGTCAAGGCGATCGGCCGCGCACTCGGCCTGCCGGCATCGCTTGTTGACAAAGCACCTTCCGACGGACTCTGCGGAAAAACCGATGAAGACAATCTCGGCTTTACCTATGCCGAGCTGGATGCCTATATCCGGGAGGGCATCGAGCCGCCTGAGGAACACAAAAATCTCATCGACCGCAAGCACCGGCAGAATCTTTTTAAGCTGAAAATGATGCCGGCTTTCCCCTTTGATCCCGAAGCATAATCAATTTGCCCCGCCTGTGAACAGAACACAGGCGGGGCATTCGTTTTCAAAAACAGGTTGAGAACAGACATCGCAGAGGCCGCATAATATGCAGATGATGCTGCCGCGGCCGCGCTCTGCTGCTGTCAGTTTTCAAGCGGCTGCTGCTGTACGTTCGGGCGCGGGTAGCCGTTGTGCTCGGTCGCATTGACCTGAAGTCTGCATACCGGACGGAGCTGCTTTGCAAATTCCCGCACGGCCGATGGCTTGTCAAGCGACTCCGCAACCGATTTGACCGGTTCTTTATCATGCTTCTGCTCCTGCGGCGGCTCCTCCGGACGGTCCGGCGGGGGCGGCGGCGCACTGTGCGGGAATTCTCCCGGCGCAGGCGACATGAACTGCATCATTTCACGCGGCTTCGGCGGCTGCCGGCGCAGCTCTGCACGCACATTTTGCAGAATAAAACCGCAGACCTTTGCAGGTACCGTAAACGACCGCAGCGCCTTGCCGGTGATGAAATCCTCCGGCTTGCAGTCCTGCTCCTGAAGTGCGGTCATTGTCCATGAAAAAAACAGCTCCGATACCCGGTGCAGCATTCTGAAGCTGAAGCCAGCCGTTTTATCGGCAAGCTCCTCCGGCTGCATTTCGCAGATCACAAGCGGGTAACGCTTTGTCATTTTCGTGAAGAAGACTCTGCGCTGCGGGGTATCCGGCTGCTCCAGATGCAGCACGGTAAAGACCCGGCGCAGGCAGTCGGGCAGATCGCCCGGCGCACACTCGCAGCGTCCCGTTACAATGCACATGCGGTCGGGGTCTTCGAGCATGCCCTCCAGCCAGTCTGCGAGCCGCTCCGCCAGACGCTTCTTCCGGAGAACCGGCTTCAGATCGCCGAGCGACAGATACAGGCAGACCTCACTGTAGCTTTCTTTTTTCCGGAGCGCCTCCAGCGCGGTAAGATAAGCCTCCAGGCGCTGTGCGGTCTCCTCCTTTGTTCCGCCGCGGATCCGCCGGAGCGGAATGCCGTAATACCGGAAGCTGTTCTTTCCGTAATCATCAAATACGCGGAAGGCCAGCGCTGTATCAAGCGTGCGCTTGCCGCTGCCCTCCTGTCCGGTGAACAGGAAGGCGCGGCCCGGTGTAAAGGAGGGCGCACTGTTTAAGAACGGGTGAAATGCGGCGGGCTGCTCGCTGTCATCCAGATAAGGGAGTGACCCCATGAGGATGCGCGCATGCTCTGTGCGGCCGATCAGCGTATCAAATTCCCATTCGGGATCGGGCGACAGATTCAGATCGACAAAGCAGCTCTCCGGGTCGAAGGTAAACCGTTCAGCCATGGCAGCTTAGTCCTGCATCTGGAACGGCTCGTCATCCTCCTCGTCCAGCGGTTCATCATCCTCATTGAGATTGCGGCGCTTCCAGTCGGCGATCGCATCGAGGATATCCTTCTTCGGCGAGGGCTTGAATTTCGAGAGTGCCTGCTCCCACTTTGCGCGGGTGAGCTGATAGGAGCCGTTCCGCAGTGCGCCGATCGCGGCAAACTGGTTATCGTACTGCTCCAGCACATCCTTGAACGCCATGCGCTTGATGCGCGTCGAAAGGCGCTCGATGTCACGGTAATTGTAGTCCGGAGTCTCGGCGGCCATTTCGCCGTAGCCGAGGCCCTTTTCGTTAATCAGGATATTCTCGAACCGCTTGCGGAGCGCAGCCTCTCTTGCCTCAAGGTCGGGCAGCGGCACCTCAATGACCTCCACACGGTCGAGCATTGCGGAATCCACACGCTGCGGATAGTTTGTCGCACCGATGAAGATGACCTTGGAATCAGAGCTGTGGATGCGGTTGAAGCCCGTCAGGAATGATGTCGTGATGTTCGCGGCATATTCCGGCAGGTTGGGCAGAGAACGGTTTTTGCACACGCTGTCGATTTCGTCGATGAACACGATGCACGGGGCGTTTTTCTCCGCCTCCTCGAACAGTCTTGTCACGATCTTTTCCGCATCGCCGACATAGCGGCTGATGATATCGGAGCCCTGAAGCGAGAGGAACTTGTAATCCTTTTCCATGAGCTCATGTGCAAAGGCCTCGATGATATAGGTCTTGCCGCAGCCGGGAGGGCCGACGAAGAAATAGGAATTCAGATGCGGAATTTGCAGGAAATCCATCAGCTCCTCGGATTTGGCATCGGAGAGGCAGCTCTGGAGCTTTTTCTTCAGCTCGATCATACCGGACACATCCTCAAACGAATGCCGCGGCGCCTCCTTATACCATGTTCTTGCGGTACGGTCGAGCGCCTCCTCATCCTTGGTCTTTTCGTCCTTGGCTGCGCCGTCATCCTTGCCGTTCTTCTTGGCATCGCCGCCCTTGGCTGCGGTCGGATTCAGCTCCTGCCGGATCTTCATGATCTCGTAATCCAGACGGTTTTTCTCGCGGGTATGGCGTGCCTGCTCCGCACCGATCGAGATCTGCGCCATTTCAAATTCAAGGTCGGCTGCCATTTGCAGAAAACGGCACTCCTGCTCACTCGCGGCATTGTTATTCTGCGCACGGGTCGCTCTGGCCTGCTTCTGATAGTTGGCGCTCATGGTCTCCTTTTTCAGAAAATTGGTCGTGAATTTACTTTCCATAATGACTTAACGCCTCCGTTCATCAATGATTTCTGATATAATCCAGACACGCAGCAGCATTTGCGCCTTCCATTTCTGCGGTTGTCATGTCAATATTGCTGAGTGAAACCGGTGCAGTCTGCCCGTGTGCTGCCATTTCCTTTTCCGCATTTTCGGTTGCCTGAACCAGCTCTGCGGGCTGCACGCTGAGAAATACGCCGTTCTTTGCGGCATCCTCGATTGCCTCCTTGCTCAGTCCCTGCATATCGGCGTTCTGCGCCGTCACGAGCAGATCGGTGGCGGACTGGGAAAGGCCCTCCTCCTCCATCAGCTTGTCGATCGGCGTCATGAAATAGCGCTCGGAGTTGATCGCGGATACATCACTCTTGATGCCGAACTTGAACTTCTGATACCAGAGCGAAATGCGCGTCATCCAGTCGGAGCCTGTTGAGATTGCATTGATTGTTTTGTAGCCCTTGGTGAGATCGCGCATGATCTGCCGCCACTCATGCTCCTGCGGCATTTCCTTCAGGCGCTCAAGCGTCTGCTGCACCAGTGCAAGCGCATAATACGCATTCTTCCACTTCGTTTCGAGCTTGCGGAGCTGCGCATCACGACCCGGCGAGGGCGGCTGCTTCTGCCGGAAGGCAATCTCCTTCTGTGCAGAAAAGATAATCTCGGAGAGCTGGTCCTTGATGACCCACATCTCACCCTTTGTCTTATCAACCTGCTCGATCAGCTCTGTTTTGGAGAGCTGCCGGTCCACGAAATCCAGATCGGAGGCGCGCTTGACCTGCTCGCGCTTGCGGTTTGCCGCCTCCATGCGGGCATTGTTCAGATCCTCCAGCGTATTGAGGCGTCTGTCCTCTTTATCTGCGGCCTTTTTGACCTTTTTTGCTTCGCGCTTCATGCGGAATTCATCAAACATGGTTCAGATTCTCCTTTCTTCGCATCAGCCCATATCGGCAAGAATGCGGTTGTCCTCATCGTTTTCGACCACCTGCGGCTCATTGTCGATCGGAGGCGGTGCATTGAGATTTTCGGTGTGCTGCCGGTTGAAATCGTTGTTGGCCTTTTCCATATCCTTGCGGAGCTGTCTGTGCTCACGCGATTCGACCGCGGCCTTGCCCCATTCCTCATTGTTTGCGGCGGCGGCGACAAGGCTCGAAAGCCGGCGGCTCATCTCATAGGCCTGCATCTCGGAGCGGTACATTTCGTTGATATCCTGAATGGTCTGCTCCGTGATGCGGTTGAGCTCTCTTGCGACCTCCTCCTCGCTGTAGGTCTCGCCCTGTTCATTGAAGCGCTTTCTCGCTTCGCCGAGGAAGGTGATGAGCTGGGAGCGGAGCTTCAGGATATCCGCCTCGCGGCGCTCAATTTCAAGCCCCTGAAGCTCAACCTGCGAGAGACAGGTGCGGGCAAAAAGCTCCTGATCGAGGAACGGACGGATCGGATGCCCGATCGGATACTTTTCGAGCACGCCGCTGAAGCCGAGCGTTTCAAATTCCTCCTGATAATTCTCCGGAATCGCCGAAAGCGATTTATCTGCCTCCTTGTATTCGCCCATGACCTTTTCGTAGTTGCCCTCGACCGTGGTCAGCGATGCCACATCGCCGTAAATTTTATCGGCGGTCTGGATTGCTGCCCAGAAGGTCTTTTGGATGACATCCTTGCGGCGTTCGAGGCTCTTTCTGCGCTCCTCGTCATTTCTGCCCTCGGGGGCTCTGTTATGCACCACAAAAACCGCATACTTCAGCACATCCCAGCAGACGTCGGCCTTCAGCTTCTGTCCGTCCTCCAGTGCCTCGCGGAATTTTTTGATGTACGGCCGGATCAGCGGGTCGATCTCGTCGGCGCCCAGCAGGCGGGATTCCGCTGCCGAATAGGATTGATACACGCCGATCAGCGCATCGACCTGATTGCGGTATGCCTGAAGCTCCGGCGGCATGATATAGAGATCGTCCTCCAGATGCGAACGGCGTTCGAGCTTATAAGCCGTATCCGGATTCTGCTCCTTTGCGGCATCCAGTGCGGCGCGGTTTGCATCTGCCGTTGCTTCGTTATTCCGTGCGGCATTGGCCATTGCATCGTGAAATGCCGGCGACTGAAGCTCTGCAAGATCCTCGATCAGATCATCGAGCTTGACGCGGGCATCCTTCATGCCCTGCTGCTCCTCCTGAATTGTCGGCTCCAGCGGTGCAGGCTCCGGGATCGGTGCTGTGTTGGCTTGTTTCTTCTTTCCGAACAGTCCCATAAGATATTCCTCCGTATGATATTATGATAGCATCCTGACCGCATCAGACAGGATGTAGTCGTCCTTGCTGCCGACTGCCAGCCGGAATGTGAAGGCATCGTCGCCGGACAGCCCGATGCACGAGCGGCTCACGGCGTGATCCGGCGAAAATGTGACGGCCTGCTCCCGCGGCATTCCGCCGTTCTGAATGCGGAGCCGCACCGTAAAGCTGCGGTCTGAGGTCAGCGGCTCGCATTCCAGATCCGACCAGAGTATTTCGCCCGGCTTCAGTGCTGCGGCCGTGCCGACCGTGTGCCATGAAGTGCCGGATTCCGTTACGCCGGATCCGCTGACCTCATAGCTGTAAATCTGCATTTCAATGATGATCTGCGCGCGCTTTCTGCTGCGGAAGTCTTCGAGCATTTTCGTATATTCCGGTGAGCTGTCTCCGGCGACAAGCACCGGAAATCCGCAGGCCGGGCATTTTGCCACGCCCTCTGCGACCGCTGCATGACAGCAGTTACATTGCATATTGATTCACCCTGCTTTCTGTTTCTTCGATGATATTGATGTATTCTGTTTGCAGCCCTGCCATGGCTGCGGATATGCTTTCAAGCTGCTGCTGCAAAAACACCTGCTTTTCCTTCAGCAGCGGCATGCCCTCCTGCATGAAATACTCTGCGGGGATGTTCTTGCCGCAGAGGTCTGCAACCGCATCCTGATAGATCTGAAGCACTGCCCCGCAGCGTCGGATCTCCTGCTTTGCCGCAGCATACTGCTCCGGATTGAAGGCTCTCTGGAATTCCGCGATATCGGCGGAATAGGTCTCAAGCTGCTGCTTGACCGTCCGCGAATCCGATTCCAGCTCATAGAGCTTTGCCTTTTCGTCCTCCGCCTGCTTTTTCAGCGCCTCATACTGCTGCGCGGCATTCCGGCTGCTGACCCGCACGCCCTCGATCTCCTGCGTTACTGCGGCGATCTGTGTGTTCGTTTCTTCACATTCCCGCTGCAGTGCCGCGAGCTCGTCATTCAGCGTATTGAGCTGCGCCTGAAGCTGTGCGGCATCGGAATTATCGCGCATATGCTGCTTTTCGTTAATTTCCCGGATGAGGCTCTGCTGCTTCTCGCCGAGCTGCTGTATCTCGGCATCGACCTGCTCTGCCTCTGCCTGCTTCTGCCCGACTGCCGCCTGAAGCTCGCTGCGCGTCTGCTCTTTCGCCTGATGCGCCGCTGCGGCCTCCTCGTATTCCGCCTGCACGGCGGCGAGCGCCTGCTCCAAAGCGACCTTTTCCTCCAGCAGCTTGGTTTTCTGCCCTTCCTGATAGCTGATGCTGTATTTGAGCGTCGCCTTTTCCTTCTCGCATGCTTCGTTCTTTTCCTTCAGCTCGTTCATCAGCGATTTCTGGCTGTCGCGCTCCGCCTCAGACTGCTGAAGCGCATCCTGCATGGCCGCTGCCTCACTGCGGAGCTGCTCCGTTTCGCCGCGCAGCGCTTCCAGCTCTGCGCTCAGACGGCTGTGCGTCTGTTCTGCCGCATCGTGCTCCGCCTGAACGGCCTCCCGCGAGGCCTGCATTTCCTCCGTCCCGGCGGTGAGCTCTGTAAGCCGCTTCCGGAGCGCTTCAAGCTGCTCCTCCGTGTTTCTGCGGTTTTCCTCCGCCTCCGGAAGAAGCTGGTCGCTGAGTGCTCTGCATTCATCACATGCGCACCGGTATGCTTCCTCGGCCTCATCGCGCTTCTGCCGGATGTCAGAGATCATCAGCTCGTTCGTCCGGTAGGATTCCTGCGCGACCTGCAATGCCTGCTCGGCAGCGTCCTTTTCGGCATTCTGTTTTTCGATCTGTTCCTGCAATCCGGCCTGCCTTGTCTGAATTGCCTCAAGTTGTTCTGCAGCTTCATCGGCCAGAGCCTGAAGGCGGTCTGTCTCATCCTGCTTCAGCTTCAGTTCGACCTTTCTGCCGTTCAGAACGTTCAGCGCCTCCGCATATTGTTTCTGCGCATCCGGAAGCTCCTCCGTGTCGATCGCATCTGTTTCTTCCCTGATGCGAACGAGTGCGGCCTCCGCATCATCGCGCCGCATTTTCGCGGCTGCAACGGCCTGCTCCGCATTCAGAAACGCCTGCTCTGCATCGGCGCGGGCCTGCTCGGCGGCGGCCTCCTCGGCCTTTTGCTTTTCAATCGCCGCCTGTATCTCGCTGCACCGTTCGCACAGCTCCGCAAGCCGGCCGCCTGTCTCATCGGCTGCTTCTGTCAGCGCTGCGGTTTTCGCCTGGAGCTGCTCCAGCTCCGCATTTTTTGATGCCAGCGCGTGCTGTGCGTCTGTCAGCGCATGCTGTGCTGCCGGGAGCTGTGCGTCCTCGATTTCCGCATGCGTCTGCCGCAGCCGTTCTGTTTCCTCATTCAGCGACTGAAGCTGCCCGTGCAGGTCATTCAGTGCGCTCTCAGCGGAATCCCGTGCGGCCCGTGCGGCATCTGCCTCTGCCTGCATCTCTGCGGCCTGTGTCCGGAGCGATTCCAGCTCGGCCTGCTGCTGCTTCCGGCTTTGCAGCTCCTGCTCGATCACCGCCCGCTGCTTCATCAGCGCATCGGCATCCGTTTCCGGCATTGCGTCGAGTGACTTTTGCAGCGATTCGACCTCTCTGCGGGCATCCTCCAGATCGGCTGCCTGCATTTCCCGCTGCTGCTTCAGCTTTTGCAGAGCGGCTGCCTCGGCATTCAGCCGTTCCAGCTCCGCAGCGCCCTGTTCCAGCTCTGTCTGCATCTCTGCGGTTCCCGCATGCCGCTCCGACAGCTCCTTCTGAAGCATCTGCATCCGCTGCTGCTGCTTTTCGGAGAGCTGCACTGCTGCATCCTCCATCGGCATCCGCAGCAGCGCATGTGCGACCGTCCGCCATTTTTGCAGCGCGGTATCGTCGGGCGGAAGCTGCGCCGGGCCGCTGCCTGTCTCATCCTGTATATCCTGCATCACATCCTGCATGACCGCGAACATCTCACCGAGCGTGAGGCTGCTCTGCCGCTGCAAATTTTGCAGGCTTTGCTTTGTTCTCGAAAATATCACATCAAGCGCCTCCCGACCCGCTCAGAACAATGTTCTCGAACATATCCTTCAATGTGGAAAGCCGCAGGGATGCGATCGGCTTTTCCTCGCGCCGTTCGAGATTCATGTCATAATTATACACATGTACCGTGATGCGCTCGCCCGCATCCATTGAGAAGCCGATTACCACGACATAGCCCGAATGAATCGACTTGAGCTGCGCGGCAAATTCCGGCTTTGGCTTCATCGGCATGGCGGTTTCTGCCCGCTTGCCGAAGTTCAGAAGGAATTTGTCAATATTGCCTGCGATCATATGGAACGGTGCGCCGTTGTCATCCAGTGCGAAATAGACGCGGTCGGCGACGATCTCCTGTCCGAAGTTGATCGCAAAGCGGTTGAACAGAGAGCCGTCCGGATAGCGGGCATAGGTACCGATCGAGAACTGCGCGATGTTGCAGACCGTCAGCACATTGTCCGCAAACAGTGCCGCGCCGTGTGCGATCGCGGTCTCGCGCTGCTCCTCCTCACGGATCATGCCCTTCGTGCGCTCGTCGATCTGTGCGATCTTGAAATAATCGTAGATCTGCTTGCGGACCAGATAGAAATTGCAGAAGCCGCCGACCAGCGCAATCCGGAGCTTTGAGATATCCTTCATGTCTGCCGTGGTTTCATCGAGCACGCGCTGAAGCACCGGCGCGATGACATTCTGATAGCAGGCATAAAGCTGATAGTAGCTGATTTCGACCGGTTCTCCGTGATATTCGACATCGCAGAACAGCTCATCGCGCAGGCCGTCGGTATCGAAGCTGTATTCGTCCATTGTTTCCGCGATCTCGGCCGTTGCGGAGAGAAGCTGCTCCTCCAGCGATTTCAAAAACTGGTTGAAGTGGGAATCGCAGGGAATCTCCTCGGGCTTTCCGCCCAGCGCCTCACTGATCGCCATGCGCGCAACCGCCTCCTGAAAGGCGATGCCGGCTTCGCCGATCTCATTGTCGCGGTTTTCGCCGGCGCCGCTGCGCATCTCCGGCTTGATCTGCATTTTCCCGCCGTTCTGCCGCACATCGACCAAAGCGGTATCCAGCGTGCCGCCGCCGTAATCGACGACAAGAATCTTGCCGTTGAGCGGCTCCTTGTATTCCTGCTCGTAATTCCAGACGCAGAACGCTGCGGCATTTGTCGGCTCACTGACGATGCGCACCCGCTCGACCAGATCGGTCATGCTGCTGCATATTTCACGGAGCGTGCCGCGCGCATCGACCGTCCGGAGACTCTGAAACCAGCATTCCGGCGCGCCGATGACTGCCGTGCCGACCTTATCCTCTCCTCTGACGCGCAGCGTGTTGGAGATCACATAGCGCAGAAATTCTGCGGTAATGCGCTCCGGCGTGTGCTCGCTGTCATAGCCCCGCAGCGCCAGATTTTCAGCGCTCATCTGCTGATTCAGCAGCATTTTGAAGCCGCGGAACGCAATCGTCTGGCTGCTGCCGATCTTCGAGCGTGCCGCCTTGCCGCAGATGTATTTTTCCTTTCGTTTATCGTATACAACCACCGACGGATAACTGTAGGATAACCCGTCCGGCTGTACGGTCGCCGGCGCGCTGCCCTCATAGACCGATACCATTGTATAGGTGCTTCCGAAGTCAATGCCGATATTGATCATGTCTGCCGTTCTCCCTTTTTATCTGACCGGATAATTCCGGATCGTATTATAATCCCTTGTGTGGAATACCTCCGCCGTTTTCTGTGTAAAGCGCACGGCCTCCTCCTCCTCGAAGGGCGCCTCCGCGGATTTCTTCATGCAGAAGCGCACTGCCTCCGCTGCCTTCAGGAAGGTCTTGTCGCATGTGAGATGATAGTCGTCCGTACCGGGTGCGGCCTTTGCATCCTCCCGGCACATCGTAAACAGCACGAACAGCAGATACATAATCCCGCTGTCCCAGTGATTCCATTCGTTTTTTCGCCGCAGCGAATCAAACAGCTCCGAAAAAGGCTTCCGGCTTTCGGCATTGCGGAATTTGCAGAAGGTCGGCTCACTCGTGTTTTTGACATGCAGGAAATCCGGTGCGCGGAATTCCTCGGTCATGTCTGTGATCGCGGTCAGCTCGCCGGCCTCAAGCAGGTCCTCATGGCCGCGCAGCAGTGCCCGGTACTGCGTCAGGATGCTGACGATATCCTGTGCGGTCTCCGCCCGCCGGATACAGAGCGGCGGCGCCTCTGCAAACTGTGTCACAAACTGCGCCGGATCGGTCAGCATTTCCTGCTGCACGGTCTCTGCCAGACGCATCCGGAAGGCAGGATCGCTGAGGTTTTCGATCAGAACACTGCGCTTGCGGAGCGGGTTTTCCCGGCAGCCGAGCTGAAAATGCTTATCGCGGAAATGCGGGTCGGTGTGCCATGCCCAGAGAACTGCTGCTGCCACATCCGCCCGGCCGCAGTCCTGCTGCTCCGGGTGACGGATATAGGCATACCGCGCCGCCGCCTGCACATCCGCATAGCTGAGACTGTTCCAGCAGACCATGCGGCTGCCCAGCGCCCGCTGGATTGCCGCGTAGCGGTCTATGCGGTATGAGGACTGTCCGCCAAGCGCCGACGCAATCTCCGGAAACAGCTCCGGACGGCACAGAAATCCCGGCGGAAGCGCTGAATTTGCCCCGCCGATCTCCGCGGACGGAACCCGGAACATCGCATCGGTCTCCGCGGCCTTGGGCTGCATTGTCAGAATCATGACACTGCCGCGGCGGTGCGTCTGACCCGCAAGCTGCTGCATCAGCGACGGGTTCTGCTGCACGAGCTTCTCAAGCAGTGCCGCAGGCATCGCAACGGCCGTGCTGCCCTTCATCGCACTCAGAACCGCCGAGAGCCGTTCAGCCAGCTTTTCTTCCGGGAGCACCTCACGGTCCACTGCACAGTCCGTGAGCGTGCTGTTTTCGGATTTATTCTTGAAAATAGACGAGAAAAAGCCCTTTTTCTGCTCATTCATCAGCAGCCCGTAGCTCTGGCTGCCCACCCACTGCATCTGATAATCCTCCGCGCTGCTTTTTTCTGACGGGAAAAACAGAAAAACATTGCGGAAGCCTGCGCTGTACATCTGCCAGCGGAGGTGTGCCAGAAAGTGCATCCGGATATAGCCCGGCGTGTAATAGTCATCATCGTAATTTGCAAACAGCAAATGAAAAAAGCCGTCGGCCGCATCAAACATGGCTCCGCATCCTCTCCGGACTGCCCGATCGGGTAGTCCTAAATAGTACATGAATAATCAATCTTAATTATAGCATATTTTGTGAATTGAGTCAATCCCGAAATCGCATGTTTTTGCATTTTTCCGGGAGCGGTGCGCCCTCCGGCCGGAATTCGGCGGATTTGCCGAATTCCGGGCGAGAATGTCATATGGAAACAGCTTCTTCCGAATCAAGGATAGGATGAACGCGCCGCCCGATTTTCACCGGGCGGCGCGTTCTGTACATCCGTATTCTTTTTGATATTCAAACGGTCAGCCGCCGTTTTCTGCGAATTGAATCGCGTCCTCAAATGAGATGCTCTCCTGTCTGTCCAAGGGCAGAATATTCGGATAAGTACCGGTCAGCAGTTTTTTCTCTCCGGTGATGTAATCCACATAAACGCACTCCTGAACTACAGCGGCTGTACATGTATCCAGGCTACTTCCGCCGCTCTGTGTGGTTTCTGGGCCGATTACGATAGCTACCCTATCCGCTTCTGTAATCTCAGAAAAATAGCCCTGAACTTTGAATTTGAATCGCTCAAAAGCAGGTGCTGACAGACTGGGCGCGGAGGATATATTGAAGTCTGTACCCTTCAGAGTATATACGCCCCCCAGATCAGCTGCATCTTCAGCATATAAATCAATTAGTGAACTGTAGGAAGCATTATAAACCGAGCGCGCATGTTGGGTAACCTGATTTTCAAGGCTTTCCTTGCTTGCTTCAAAAATACTGTAGGCATAACCGAGATTGACCTGCATTTCATCGCCTCTCTGCACCACAAATAAATACGGTCTGATTCGTTCGCCCTCGCTGTTTACCGTTTCTGCCTCAACCACATAGAGCCTGTCAGCCTGCTGAAAATATGAATTCAGCGCTGTGTAATCTTCGCCTTCCCTGCGGTTAACCCCATATGTCTGCCCGCCATGCTTTTCTGTATACGCATTGAATACCTCACAAAGCTCCGGATGCTCCGCACAATCCGTAATGCTGCACTCCGTTATCTCGTAATCTGAATCGCCAAACATCTTGTTGTACAACCGTTGAAACATACGTTTGTTTTCGTATGCTATACCATTTAAATTATACTTATTCCATAATAACGCATCTTGCCAATCGGATACAGGACTGATCTTATCGGTCTTTTTCGCTTGCAGCCCCTCCAGTGCAGCAGCCGCAACCAACATTGCGTGATCCGGGTCACTTTCTGGAATTACTGTTTTCGGTTCACGCTCTGTTTCAGATTGCCCGGCTTCTGTTACAGTCTCCGCATCGCTCACAGATTCCTGTTTCTCCGCAATACTGCTGTCATATACATCAGGTGCAGCCTTTGATGCTGTATCGCTGCTGCATGCCGTAAGTGATACCGACGCAAGAACTGCCAGAATTGCCGCTGTCAAACTTTTGTGTTTCATGATGTTTTACTCCTTGTTTATATTTACTCTGCGTTTCTGGTGTGAGCCGTTTTCCTTGGCTTGATTTTATTATAGCATACGCTACCAGAATAATCAAGGGGAGTACAGCGAAAAAAAAAGACAAAGGAATGCCGATTTATTCACTCGCCGGTGTCTTGCATTTTGCGGGAAATTATGGTATACTGTATTTGTATTGCTATATCCGAAGAAAAGGAGAACTGTTATGCAATTAGATGCCAAAACACTGGACACGCTCGCGTGGCTTTCCAGACTGGACATTCCTGCTGACGAGGAGGCGGCGCTTTCCGCAAGCATTGCGGATATGCTCACCTTTTTCCAGCAGCTTTCCGCACTTGATACCGAGGGCGTCCCGCCGACTGCGCATATCGCGCCGCTCGAAAACGTGCTCCGCGAGGACGAACCGTTTTCCGAGCGCCTTGACCGCGATCTGCTGCTCTCCGGCACGGAGTCTGAGGACGGCCTGATTACGCTGCCGAAGGTCATCGGTTGAAAGGAGCGCGGAAATGAAATACAGCGAAATGGATATCGCGGCGCTTTCGGCGCTGCTGCAAAAACGGGAGGTCTCTGCGCGTGAGCTCGCAGAGGATGCGCTCAGAACAATCGCGGAAACGGACGGCACTGTCGGCGCGTATCTGACCGTTGCGCAGGATGAGGCGTACCGTCAGGCCGATGCCGCAGACGAAATGCGCAGAAACGGCTCCGCCGGCGCGCTGACAGGCATTCCCTTTGCCATGAAGGACAATATCTGCACCAAGGGCGTCCGCACGACCTGCGCCTCGAAAATGCTCGAAAACTGGCTGCCGGTCTATGATGCCTGCGTCACTGAACAGCTCAAAAAAGCCGGTGCGGTCATGCTCGGCAAAACCAATATGGACGAATTCGCCATGGGCAGCTCCTCGGAGAATTCCGCGCTTCAGATCACAAGGAATCCCGCCGCGCCCGACTATGTGCCCGGCGGCTCCTCCGGCGGCTCTGCGGCTGCTGTTGCTGCAAATGAATGCGCCTTCGCGATCGGCTCCGATACCGGCGGCTCGATCCGTCAGCCGGCATCGTTCTGCGGCGTTGTCGGCATGAAGCCGACCTACGGCACCGTTTCCCGCTACGGCCTTGTCGCATATGCTTCCAGCTTCGACCAGATCGGCCCGCTGACCAAAACCGTTGCGGACAATGCAAAGGTGCTCGAAGCAATCTCCTGCCATGACCGCCGCGATTCGACCTCGCTGCCGGAATTTGATACGAATTATTCCGCACTGATCGGCAAGGACCTTTCCGGCATGAAGATCGGTATGCCGAAGGAGTATTTCGGCAAGGGCATCCATGCCGATGTCGCTGCACTTGTGCAGAATGCCGCGAAGCAGCTCGAAAAAGCAGGCGCGGTCATTGAGGAATGCTCGCTGCCTGCCGTGGAATATGCGCTGCCGGCCTACTATGTGCTGTGCTGCGCGGAGGCCTCCTCGAACCTTGCCAGATTCGACGGCATCCGCTACGGCTTCCGGGCTGAGGGCATCGAAGACCTCGACCAGCTTTACCGCAAGACCCGCACGCAGGGCTTCGGGCGCGAGGTGCGCAGACGCATCCTGCTCGGAAACTATGTGCTCTCCGCCGGCTATTATGATGCCTACTACAAGAAGGCGCAGCAGGCCAGAACCCTGCTGATCCGCGCCTTTGCGGAGCTGTTCAAGTCCTATGACATGCTGCTGACGCCGGTCGCGCCGACGCCCGCCTATAAGATCGGCGAAAAGGCCAGCGACCCCATGGAAATGGCACTCGGCGATATCTGCACCGTGCCGGTCAATCTCGGCGGCCTGCCTGCGATCTCCGTCCCCTGCGGTACATCCGCTGCCGCAGACGGCGCTAATCTCCCCGTCGGCTTCCAGCTTATCGGTCCCGCATTCTCCGAGGCAAAGCTCTATCAGGCTGCTTCAGCGTATGAGAGCGCAGTGAAGTAAAGAGTCGGAAAAGCATTATGGGATTGTTCAAGGATTATATTAACGCGATTCTTTTTCAGGAATACGGAGGTCTTGGAGAATCTCTTTCAGAGAAAAAACTGAAACATATGCGTTTGTTCGGATATGACGGCATGATTCTTCGGAATCTTTATCTTCCGGCTGATCGGGATCAAACATCAGAAATCGACCTTGTATATATCACGCAAAAGGGCATTTTTGTAATCGAGAGCAAAAATTATTCCGGTTGGATTTTCGGCAACGACAAAGATCAGTTCTGGACGCAAATGCTGCCGAACAGACAGAAAAACCGTTTTTATAATCCGATCAAACAGAATCAGACGCATATCAAATGGCTTTTGTCCTATCTGGAATCAGAGGTTCCGGTGTTTTCTCTGATTGTGTTCTCTGAGCGCTGTGAACTGAAGCGGATTGATTTTGAGACACAGCGTACAGGAATCTGTAAACGCGATGAATTGTCCGGAACGATCAGCGAATTCTGGAAGCATACAGAGGACGTCCTTTCGTCTGAACAAATACAGCAAATCTACAAAAAACTCGAACCGCTAACCCAAGCGGACGAAGCAACCAAACAGGCTCACATTGACAATATCCAAGAGAAATATGCGGCGAAACCAGTTGAAAAAACTGATGCGGAGATACCGCAGCAAAGTCGCATTTGTCCTCGCTGCGGTGCGCCGCTTATTTTGAGAACGGCACGAAAAGGAACACGCGCTGGAAAGCAGTTTTACGGCTGTTCTTCATTTCCAAAATGCAGATATATCGAAAATATTGAGTGAGAAATCTCTCACGGCAAACTCCTAAATTTCAACGGAGGCTGAATCTATGGCAAAATATGAATCCGTCATCGGTCTGGAGGTACACATCGAGCTGCGTACCAAGACCAAGATCTTCTGCGACTGCCCCGCCGATCACGGCGGCGACCCGAACACGCGCTGCTGTCCGGTCTGCATGGGTATGCCGGGCACACTGCCGGTGCTGAATAAACAGGTTGTCGAATATGCGGCGCGTGCGGGCATGATGCTCAACTGCGAGATCGCGCACTTCTCCAAAATGGACAGAAAGAACTATTTTTATCCTGATCTGCCCAAGGCGTATCAGATCTCCCAGCTCGATCACCCGCTCTGTGAGCACGGTTATATTGACGTCAATGTCAACGGCGAGGAAAAGCGCATCGGCATCACCCGCATCCATATCGAGGAGGATGCCGGCAAGCTCGTCCATACCGAGAGCGGCTCCGGCGCCGACTGCAACCGCTGCGGCGTCCCGCTGATCGAAATTGTCTCTGAGCCCGATATCCGTACCGCGGCACAGGCCAGAGCGTATCTCGAACGCCTGCGCGAGCTGGTGCGCTGGTGCGGCGTCTCCGACTGCCAGATGGAGGTCGGCTCGATGCGCTGCGACGTCAATCTCTCAATCCGTCCGGTCGGCGACACGAAGCTCTATACCCGCACCGAAATCAAGAACCTCAACAGCTTAAAGCATATTGCTGCGGCGATCGACGCGGAAAAGGCACGCCAGATCGACGAAACCGAGGCCGGCCGAGAGCTCGTGCAGGAGACCAGACGCTATGACCCCGAAAAGGATAAGACCTATTCGATGCGCGTCAAGGAGAATGCCAACGACTACCGCTATTTCCCCGACCCCGATCTCGTGCCGATCATCCTCACGGACGAAGACCACGCACGCATCCGTTCGGCGATCATTGATCTGCCGGAGGAGCGCCTTGCAAAGTATATCAATGACCTGAAGCTGCCGGAATCTACCGCAAAATCACTCTGCGATGAACCGAAGCTGGCAAATCTCTACAGCGCCGCTGCGGAACAGGTGAAGCAGCCAAAGCTGCTGGCAAATCTCATGCTCGCAGATACCGATGCCGTGAGCATTCCTGCGGCGGTATGGGCTGAGCTGACAAATCTCTGTGCGGACGGGAAAATCAACCGTTCGGCGCCCGCAAAGCTGCTCGATGCATACCGCGAATCCGGAAAGGAAATCGCAGTGCTTGTCAGAGAGCTGGGCCTGGAGCAGGTGCAGGATTCCGGCCTGCTGAACAGCGTGGCTGATGAGGTCATTGCAGCAAATCCCAAGGCCGTCGCCGATTACAAGGCCGGCAAGGAGGCCGCGATCAAGGCCCTCATGGGACAGATCATGAAGCGTACCAAGGGCGCCGCAAATCCGCAGGAGGCAACCGAGCTGCTCAAGGAAAAACTCGCAAAGCTGTAACATTAAGGCGGCACCGCCGGACTTTGGGCGGTCTTTGCGCGATGCTGCCTTGTGTTTCCGTCTGAACGGAAAATATATTCATATATTCAAAGGAGGATATCACATGCAAATCGAAGTAAAAGGCACACCGTTGCCGGTAGCAATCTGTAATCTTGCGCCCGGCGAGTCAATCATCACCGAAAAGGGCGCGATGAGCTGGATGACCCCGAATCTGCAAATGGAGACAAAGGGCGGCGGAATCGGCAAAATGTTCTCCCGTGCATTGCAGGGTGAGGCGATGTTCCAGAATGTCTATACTGCCGTCGGCAGCCCGGGTATGATCGCAATGGGCTCGTCGTTCCCCGGCGATATCATGGTCGTTGATGTTGCAACAATGCCGATTATTGCCCAGAAATCAGCATTTCTTGCCTCTGAAGTGACAGTTGTAAACGAGCTCTTTTTCCGCAAAAAGCTCACGGCCGGATTCTTCGGCGGCGAGGGCTTCGTTATGCAGAAGTTCAGCGGCACCGGAAAGGTCATTCTTGAGATCGACGGCTCCGTCATGATGTATCAGCTTGCAGCCGGTCAGTCCATGCTGGTCGATACCGGCTGTCTGGCGGCGATGGAGGGAAGCGTCACCATGGAGATCGAAACCGTGAAGGGACTGGGCAACAAGCTGTTCGGCGGCGAGGGCTTCTTCAATACGAAAGTGACCGGCCCCGGCAAAATCTGGCTCCAGACCATGCCTGTCAGCAATCTCGCAACGCTGATTGCCGGCTTCATTCCCGGAAAGAGCTGATAATCCGCTGCTTTGTACCGTGAATACGAATACCGGGTCTGCATAAGTGCGATGCTGATATAGAAGTTTTACGCCATAGTATTTCTGATGTAAGGTCAGAAGTACTATGGCGTTTTTTCTATTGACAGTACAGAGATGATGTGCTATAATTGTTACTGGCAAAAATCGGAATTTACAGCAGAAAGGTATATTACAGTATGAAGAAATCTGTCACACTTCTTTTGATCCTTGCAATGACCTTATCCATGACTGCCTGCGCAGGCAAGCAGGAAAGCACTTCACAAGCCGAAAGCAGTCCCACCACGGCGCAGACCGAAATCAGTACTGCTGAACCAATACAAACACAGTCATCAGCGCCCACAAAGCTAACCAACAAAATGACGGAAAACGAGCTTCAATTTGTAAACAAGCATGAGCTGACCCTGCTGGATGAATTTGAAAAACCAAATGCTGATCCGAACACTGAGCACAAGGTAAGCATCGAGTTTATAAAAGGCGACACGGAGACGACCCGTAAATATCTGGACGATAATCGTGATATGTTTACCGATGAAGAATATGATCATGAACTGCGTAAACTTCAAAAGAGAGAAGGAAAAGGCGATGAAGACCTTTTCCCGTCAGTTATTCTTGTGGATGGGTATCACCTGCCGTATCTTATCCCCACGGAGGAGGATTTTGATGACGGCGGTTCATTCTGGTTTACGATGTCTCAGTCTGATCAAAACGGCGAGCCTGAACTTGTAAAAGAGTCATTCCGGTCTTTTGAGGAATATCTGAAATATGTCCGTGAAAGAGACACGGAGTGGGGATATTCCGCAGAACTGGTCGAGACAGAAACTGTGTTCATGCAGATCGCATATGATGCACTGAAAAACGGAGAATATGAAACACTTCCCGAGGGAAGCGTTGATCTGCAAGATCCGTCTGTCAGTCTTTGGCGCGCTTTCAATGATCACAGAAGCGACTGGGAATTTGACCGTTCTGCCGTTGAGGCAATCAGGGATGCCGTTGACGAAATCAGCATCTATGACGAAGAAATGGGCAAGGAATTTACGGTACACGTTACGCTTCCGCCTGATTACGACAAGGAGAAAACCTATCCCGTTTTCTTCCTGACGGACGGTATATGGCGCTTCGGCAACTGTCCCGCACTGAGGAAATGCATGGAGAACGGCGAGGCTGCACCCGTTATCCTTGTCAGCCTGTATTACAGCTATGATATCACCGACCCGGATCAGGAACTGCGCTATGAGGATCTTGTTATTAACCGCAGCGAGCTGCTGGATTTTATCACCGACAACCTGATGCCGTATCTCTGCGAGAATTACAACATCGAC
>JAFXZM010000039.1 GCA_017541275.1 Oscillospiraceae bacterium
GGCACGGAGTGCGGCGGCAGTATCGGTGGAGAAGAATGGGTTGCCGGTGCCGCAGCCGAAGATGACGATTCTGCCCTTTTCAAAGTGACGGATCGCGCGGGAGCGGATATAGGGCTCAGCGACCTTGGTCATGGTGAGGGCGGTCTGCACGCGCACCTCACAGCCGAGGTGCTCCAGTGCATCGGCGAGCGCGAGGGCGTTCATGGCAGTGGCGAGCATGCCGATATGGTCAGCTCTGGTTCTGTCCATCGCGCCGGAGGAGCGTCCGCGCCAGAAGTTTCCGCCGCCGACAACGATGCCGACCTCCACGCCTGCATCGGCGCAGCGCTTGACTGCCGCACAGATCGGGGTGATGGTATCGTAGTCGAGGCCTGTCTTTTTGCTGCCCGCGAGCGCTTCGCCGCTGAGCTTAAGGAGTACGCGCTTATATTTCAGTGCCATAGAAATACCTCCGAAGTCATGATATACAATAATCATTATACACGATTTTCTTCATTCTGTAAAGAGGAAACCGGAAATTTTTTATGTTTGCCGGCAGTGCCGGCTGCCGTTTTCGCTTTCCGGTCTGATTTTGCGCAGAAAGGGCGGGAATTTACCGTGCCTGCGGAGACGTTTTCTGTATTTCGTGCGCGGGTTTCCATGATATGGGCATCCATACCATGGGTTGGCAGTGCCGGCTGCCGTTTTCGCTTTCCGGTCTGATTTTGCGCAGAAAGGGCGGGGATTTACCGTGCCTGCGGAGGCGTTTTCTGTATTTCGTGCGCGGCTTTCCGTGATATGGGCATCCAAACCCATGGGTTTGATCGCCCTGAAACCGGGCAAACTGTGTTTTCCGTGATGCGGACACAGGATTTCGTGTTCAGGGCATGGAAACCATGGGTTTGGCTGCCCAGACCGGAAACAGACCGCATTTTTGGCCTGAAACGGCAGATTTTGTGCTGCCGGGCATGATTTCACACAGCATCCGGATGGAACATCTGTTTTTTGGCCAAAATGTACGAAACGCATATTCGGCAGGCTATTTCGCGATTAAAAAATTTTTTTTGAAGTAATTTTCAACAGTCTGTGTTCTGCGTAGATACGCCGCTTTCTGTCCTTTCAACAGATACGGGTGTTGAAACCCGATTCTTCGTGTACTGCATTGCAAAATTAACGTATTATCTGATAAATAACAATTATTGTAACACTGTTGCACAGAATTATGCGCCGAAAAAAACAATTTATTTCCTCTTGACAACTGGACAGACATCGGGTATAATGTCATTGGAAGGCAAAGGAAGGATGAACCACTGCAAACCACTGCGGGGGCATATCGGCCGGTCTTCCGTCTGTACAGAGAAGCAGAAGCGAAAGAAAAAGCAAAATTGCGGAACAAAGGAAAAGACGCAGCAGGATGTTGGTACCACCCGCTGGGCCGCACCGGTTCCCGACCCGTTTGACGCGGGCGGCCGGTGTGTTTTGTGTCTCATATGCGCGTATGCGCGGGATGCATGCATCAGAGGGCAGCTCCTTCGTGCGGCTGAACATTTGCCGCGCGAAGGGAGGCGCTGACTGTGGGACAGACGAGTATGTCGGGACGGCAGACCGTCCTCATGGATCAGCGCGGCAGAATCAGCTTCCCGTCCGGATTCCGGGCGTCGATCGGCGAGGTTCTGTACATCTCTCCTGCACAGGACGAGCGTCCGGTTCTGGTCGTTCGTTCGGCGGCGGGCTTTGATGCCGAATGCGACCGCATCCGTGCGGTCTGCACAGAGGCCGGGTTCGATGAGGAGGATACCGTCGATGAAGTCCGCGACTTCACAATGGATACCGTCCGCATCAGCCCCGACAAAAACGGCAGAATTACGCTCCCCGCCGAGCTGATCCGCTATGCCGGCTTTACGGACAAGGTCGTTGTGGTCGGCGTTCAGGATTTCGCAGAGCTCTGGGACGAAAAGACGCTCGCAGCGCATGAGGCTGCACGCAGACAGCTCAGACAGCTCCGCCGCAGAAAGAAGGAAGCGGCAAAGGCTGCCCGGCTGACGGAAGAGGTGTGAGGCTCGGCATGGCAGAAATCGGCGTTTATCACGTTCCGGTGATGCTGAATGAGGTGCTCAGTGATCTGGATATCAGGCCCGACGGCGTGTATCTGGACGGTACGGCAGGCGGCGGCGGCCATTCGCACGCGATCGCGGAGCTGCTGACAGAGGGCGGACTGCTCTTTGCCATGGACAGAGACCCCGATGCGGTTGCGGAGGCAGGCGCGAGACTCGCCGGACTTCCTGCACAGGTCATTCACCGGAATTTCACGGAGCTCGGCGCGGTACTTGCGGAGCACGGCACCGCGGCAGACGGCATTCTGCTTGATCTCGGCGTCAGCTCTCATGAGCTTGACGAGGACAGCAGAGGCTTTTCCTATCACAGAGATGCACCGCTCGATATGCGCATGTCGCAGGAGGGGCGCACCGCTGCCGATCTGGTCAATACGCTCCCGGAGGCGGAGCTGAGCCGGATCATTTTTCAGTACGGCGAAGAAAAATACGCCCGTCAGATCGCGTCGCGCATCGCCGCAGCGCGTGAGACAAAGCCCATTGAGACCACGCTGGAGCTCGCAGAGCTGATTAAGGCCGCTGTTCCGGCAAAGGCAAGGCGGGAGAAGAATCCCTGCAAAAAAACCTTTCAGGCAATCCGCATCGCCGTCAATGACGAGCTGAACTGCCTCTCCTCTGCGCTGGAAACCGCGTTTCAGTCGCTGAAGCCCGGCGGCAGGCTGGTGATCCTGACCTTCCACAGCTTAGAGGACAGAATGGTGAAGCAGGCGTTCGCAAAATGGTGCCAGGGCTGCACCTGTCCGCCGGAGTTTCCGGTCTGCGTATGCGGAAAAACTCCGCAGGGCAGGCTCGTACACCGCAAGCCGCTGACCGCCTCTCCGGAGGAGCTCGCGGCAAATCCCCGCAGCAGAAGCGCAAAGCTGCGGGCGATCGAAAAGCTGACCGACAAATAAAAACACGGCGGCTTTTTCTTCTGCGCATTCAGAACAAAACGAAAATAATACAAAAGAAAGCAGCAAAACCCCTTTTTATGATTGCCATACAGCAAAAGAAGAAAAGGCAGGACACAGACGAGTGTGCGTGGCTGCGGCTGCCGGAGAAGTGCCAGAAGATGCACACCCGGCAGCCGGCGGCAAACAAGCTCAAAACCGGCAGGGGGTGATTCCGTTGACAGAAAATGAATACAGATTTACGTTTGATACCGACGGAACACTGACCGCCGAGGAGCGCCGGGAAATGACTCTTGTCAATCTCGCGCGCAGCAAGGCCTCAAAGGCCAAGCGCAAAAAACAGCGCCGTCAGAAAGCGGCAGAGAAAAAGCTGACGGAGGCCGAAAAGCGCGAAAAAGAACAGCAGCGCATCCGGGAGGAGCGCGATCAGCGCCGCTCGATGAGCGAGCAGAACCGCCGGGAGGCGGGGCTGACCGCTGACCCGATGCCGGAGCCTCCGGAGCTTCCGGAGAAACCGGAAAAGCCCGAATTTACCGGAGAGACGGCGGAATACCCGCTGCCGCCTGAGCCGGAGGAGAATCCCATCGACATCAGCATTCCGCAGGAAACGAAGCCGGAGACAAAGCCGGAGCCGGAAAAAAAGCAGCCACGTTCGGAAAAACGCAGCAAGGCCGGCATTTCCCGTGCGGCCGGCGGCCGGTATACTGAGAACAGGGTGCGCGCCAAAAAGGATGCAAACCGCATCACCGCAGGCGGCGCCGTGATGTTCGGCCTCCTGACAACCGTGCTGATCGGACTGGTCATTTACGGCAGAGTGCAGACCAATGAGCTCTATACCGAGATCGCGGAGCTCCAGACGGAGTATGACGATCTGGTCGCGGAGAATGTCAGCATGAAGTCGGAGATGGAAGGCAAGATGACAGTCAAGAACATTCAGGAATATGCCGAGAATGTACTGCATCTCATGCCGCTGAACCAGTCACAGATCGAATATATCCAGCTTCAGACAGAGGACGAGGTCACGATTACGGAGCCGGAGGAAAGCTTCTTTGTGCGCGTCAACGACTATCTGAGAAGATTCTGGGAATTCCTGAGCGGAAAGTAGCATATGATTGACTGCGGAGATAAACAAGACAGTCAGATACAAAGTGTGTAGAAACAAAAGAACAGGCGGAAAATGCACGGCGCGGTCAGATAAAAACAGTGCGCCGGGCAGAAAAAAACGTATCGGATCAGTACAGCGGCGGCAAAAAAAGAGATGCCGCATCAGCACGCAGTACCTAACGTCCGGTGCGCGGATTGCGGTGTGCGCGGCAGCGCGGCACCCGGTCACGGAGCCTGTACAGAGACAGCAGGCGGAAGCGGATATGCTTACCGCCTGTTTTTTACATGTCCGGTCGGAAAGGAGTGGGTACATGCCGGAGAATGCAAAACGGCGCATCCGTGCCTCCGGAAAGCAGACATGGAAGCGCGGATTCCGGTCAAAGGGGCCTTCGACAAGCATGAAGGTCCGCGCAAATGCCGTAATCCTGTCGGTGATCCTCTGCTGCGCGGCTGTACTGACGATCAATCTGTTCAAGATTATGGTTCTTCAGCACAAGGAATATACAGATAAAGCGAATTCCCGCCAGTTCGGAACAACAGTGCTTCCGGCTGCCCGCGGTTCCATATACGATGCAAACGGCGCCGTACTCGCGCAGAGCGCTACGGTTTATCAGATTTTTCTCGATCCCTCCCTCTTCCGCACTGAAATGGAAATGGTCGAGGACCGCAACAAGGAGCTGGAGGAATCTGCCAGAAAAAAACGCGAGGCCGGCGAGAGCGCTGAGGCCGATACCGTCGATCCGGATGATGTGAAGGAGCAGCTCATCAGCTACCTCACGGAAGCACTGGAGCTCACGGAGGAGGAATACGGCAAGCTCCGCGAGGCCTTCGACAGCGACAAGCGGTATTATAAGATCCGCAGCCAGGTCGAAAAAAGCAAGGCCGACCGCATCATTGAGTATATCAGCGATTTCCGCGTGCCGGGCAGCGCACGCAGCATCAAGCTGTCATCGGTGAGCCGGATGTCGGACACCAAGCGGTACTATCCGCAGAACGAGCTGGCGGCGGCGGTCATCGGCTTCAACAATTCCGATGGCCACGGCGTCTACGGCATTGAGTCCTACTATGACAGCTATCTTTCCGGCGTGGACGGCAAGAACATTACCGCCCGCGACGCAAACGGAAACGAGATGCCCTACCGTTACTCGAAAACCTATCCCGCACAGGACGGCGATGATGTGTATGTCACGATCGACATGACGCTGCAAACCTACCTTGAAAATGCGATGACCGACATGGTCAGCACCTACAGGGTCGCGAAGCGCGGCGCAGGCATCATTCTCAATGCCAAGACCGGTGCGGTCATGGCTATGGCCTCTGTCGGCGGCTTCGACCCGAATGCCCCGTATGATATCTACGATCCGGTCAAGGCCGCGGAGATCAACGGCATTGCAGATGAAAAAGAACGGAACGAAGCGCTCAGAACTGCACGCGAAACGCAGTGGCGGAACAAGTGCGTCACGGAAACCTATATCCCCGGCTCGGTGTTCAAGGTGTATACCGCCTCCGCCGCGCTGGAGGAGAACAAGGTCAGCTATTACGCCGACCGCTTCACCTGCACCGGCTCGATCGTTGTTGCCGGTCAGGAGATCCACTGCTCCCACACGAACGGACACGGTACGCAGAATTTTGAGGAAATCCTCAGCAATTCCTGCAACCCGGCGTTCATCGAGCTGGGACAGCGGCTCGGCAAGGAGCAGTTCTGCCAGTATTTCGCAGCCTTCGGTCTGACCGAGCGCACCGGCATCGACCTGCCTGCGGAGGGCTCCTCCATTTACACCCCGCTGAGCAGAATGGGCCCGGTCGAGCTCGCTGCGAGCTCCTACGGACAGAACAATTCCATCACGCCGATCGAAATGGCGGCGGGCTATGCAGCAGTCGTCAACGGCGGCTACCTGCTTCAACCCTATGTCGTCAGCAAAATCGTCGATCACGACGGCAACATCGTCCTGACGAACGAAAAGACCGTCCGCAGACAGGTCATCTCGGCAGAGACCTCCGCACAGATGCGAAAGGCACTGCAGTTTGTTGTTGACGACGGAAGCAATGCCTATATCAAGGGCTACAAGATCGGCGGAAAGACCGGTACATCCCAGAAGCTCATGGGCAATGTCAAAAAAGGTCAGGAGCAGTTCGTCGCATCGTTCTGCTGCTTTGCACCGGCCGACGATCCGGAGATCGTCATGCTGATTCTCGCCGATGAGCCGGATAAGACCATGCGCTATTACGGCAACACGGTCGTTGCACCGTATTCCCGTCAGGTCTTTGAAAAGGCGCTGCCGTATCTCGGATATTATCCGGAATACACGGCGGAGGAGGCAAAGTTCCTCGATGTCACGGTTCCGCTTCTGGTCGATCTGACCGTGGATGACGCCAAAAAGACACTGGAAAATCTCGGCCTGCATGCTGAGATTATCGGCAGCGGCGTCAATGTCAACAACCAGTATCCGATGACCGGAAAGAGCGTCGCAAAGGACGGTACCGTTCTGCTGTTCACCGGCAGTGCGGAGGAAACCGCAGAGCAGGTGACTGTGCCCTCGCTCACGGGCATCGGCGGTGAAGAACCGAAGACGCTGGCTGAGGTGAATCAGATTCTCTCGGAGGCAGGCCTGAACTATGTTGCGAAGGGCTCCATGCAGGAGGACAGCATCGTGCTGAACCAGAGCGTCCCCGCCGGAACAACGGTAGACCGCTGGACGGTCATTGAGCTTGACCTCGGCATATCCGAAGACAGAGGCTGACCTCATTCTTCCTTTTACCAACTGCGCTCAATCCTTTTTACCTGTCAGACGGGCTGCTCATGTGTCCGTCTGACAGGGCCGTTCGGTGAAAAAAGGAGCGGGCTTGACTTATGATATACATACGGAGAGCAATATGAAACTGTATGATCTGCTGGAACATCTGAATACCGCACTGCCGGATGCGGAAATCACCGGCGTGACCGATGATACCAGAGCCCTGAAGCCGGGCATGCTGTTTGTCTGCATCAAGGGTGCGAGCTTCGACGGCCATGATGCCGCCGGGGAAATGCTGGAAAAGGGCGCTGCGGCAGTCGTCTGCGAGCGCGATCTGGGACTCGGCGAACGTCAGATCCTGACGGATAATACGCGCGCCGCATTCGGCGATCTCTGTGCCGCGTGGTACGGGCATCCGGAGCGGGAAATGACGCTCATCGGCGTGACCGGTACGAACGGCAAGACCACGACCGCGACGCTGCTGAAGGAAATGCTGAAAAAGGCCGGCAGAAAGGTCGGTCTCATCGGCACCGTGCAGTATGAGATCGGGGATGAAATCCTGCCCTCGGTCAATACCACGCCGCTGACAAATGCCTTTTTTGCGCTGCTGCGGAAAATGGCGGATGCCGGCTGCGATACCGTTGTGATGGAGGTCTCCTCCTTCGGGCTGGAGCAGCACCGCATTGGCCCGGCACATTTCGCCGCAGCCGTGTTCACGAATCTCACGCAGGATCACCTCGATATCCACGGCAATATGGAAAATTACTATCAGGCGAAGCGGAAGCTCTTTGACCGCTGCGATTTCGCGGTCATCAACGGCAACGATGATTACGGAAAGCGTCTGTTCTCGGAGATCACCTGCGAAAAATGCACCTACGGCATCCGGCAGGAGCCGGGCGATGCCTTTGACGCGATGGCCGATGAGATCACGCTCAGCACTGAGGGAACCGATTTTACACTGACGCTGCACGGCACCGTGCAGAAGCTGTTTATGCGGATGACCGGTATGTTCAATGTCAGCAATGCGGTCGCGGCGATCACCGTCGGTACGCATATCGGCATCCCGCAGGCGGTCATGACCGAGCTGCTGCTGGATTATACCGGCGTGCGCGGCCGCTGCGAGGTCATCCCGACGGCACTGGACTTTACAGTGATCTGCGACTATGCCCACACGCCGGATGCGCTCGAAAAAACATTGCTCAGCCTGCGGGAATGCACCGTCGGGCGGCTGATCGCGGTATTCGGCTGCGGCGGCAACCGCGATGCGGCAAAGCGCCCGAAAATGGCGCGTGCTGCCGCGAATATCGCCGATATGCTCGTGATTACCTCCGACAATCCCCGCGATGAGGACCCGCTGCTGATTATCCGCGATATTCTCGCCGGACTGGAGGGAACAGATGTCCCGTACCAGACCGAGCCCGACCGCGCCGAGGCAATTTACCTTGCGATGCGGCAGGCCAAAACCGGTGACGTCGTCGTGCTGGCGGGCAAGGGGCATGAGGATTATCAGATCATCGCGGGCGGCGTGCATCTGCATATGGATGAACGCGAGCTGGTCGCGGATGCCGCAAAGCGCATCTTCGCGGAGCGAACATAACCGTATTATTGGGAGGACAATATGCCAATCTGGCTGACACTTTCCGCTGCGATCACGGCGGCGGTCATCGCGGCGCTGGGCGGGTTTATCCTGATCCCGTATCTGCGCCGGATCCACTTCGGACAGACCATTCTGGAGGAGGGCCCCGCGTGGCACAAATCCAAGCAGGGCACTCCGATTATGGGCGGCTTTCTGTTCATCATCGGCAGCTTTGCAGCAACGGCGATCGGGTATACGGTCTGGCGCATCACCGGCGGCGTGGATATCACGACCGATGAGACAAACAATCACGCGCTGAAGCTGCTGACGGTCATGCTGTTCGCACTGCTGTATTCACTCGCCTGCGGCTTTACGGACGATTACATCAAGGCCGTGAAAAAGCAGAATCTCGGCCTGAATCCCAAGCAGAAAATTTTGTTCCAGATCGTATTTTCCGGCGCATTTCTGGGCATCCTGTATTTGCTCGGCGACCGCGATACCGTGCTGGACCTGATGTTTGTGCGGCTCGATCTGCACTGGTTCTATTACCCGGTGATGATCGTGTTCATGATTTATATTATCAATGCGGTCAACCTGACCGACGGCATCGACGGGCTATGCGGCTCGGTTACGGTCATCACGATGCTGGTCATGACGGTGCTGTGTGCGGTTCCTTCGATGGGACTGCCCGAATACTCCCTCTACGCGATCACGGTCGCGGGCGGCTGCATCGGCTTCCTTATCTGGAATCTGCATCCGGCCAAATGCTTTATGGGCGATACCGGCTCGATGTATCTCGGTGCGGCATTTGCCGGGCTGGGCATCGCGTGCAGAATGCATCTGCTTCTGATGCTCGTCGGCATTGTCTATGTGCTCGATGCATTCAGCGTCGTAATTCAGGTATTGTATTTCAAGTACACAAGAAAAAAATACGGTGAGGGCAGACGAATCTTCAAAATGTCGCCGATTCACCATCATTTTGAGCTCTGCGGCTGGAGCGAATACAAGATCGTGCTGATTTTTTCACTGGTCGGTCTGGCCGCGGGCGTCTGTGCCGTACTGACACAGATCTGACCCCTATGCGCATGATCGGATTGGAGCGGTAAACTATGGCGGCAAACGCAAATGCGAAGGATACACAGAGCCGGAGCACCGGCAGACTCAGACCTGCCGGGAAGGGCAGGTGGTGGGTGGACAGCGAGGTGGACGGCGTTCTGCTCGGAACGGTCATCGCGCTGCTGGTCATCGGCTTGCTCATGATGTTTTCCGCATCCTATCCCGCCGCGATCGAGGACGGACAGCCCGGCACATTCTATGCAGTGCGGCAGATGGTGTTTGCCGGTGCGGGACTGGTCGCAATGGGCGTTCTGAGTTTTGTGCCGTATCAGGTTTTCGAGAAGCTCTGGCTTTCCGGCGCGGCCTTTGTCATTGCGCTGGCGGGGCTGATTGCCGTGCTGATACCGGGCATCGGCCTGACCGTCAACGGTGCGACGCGCTGGATCGGCGTGGGACAGAATGCACAGGGCGGAGGCGGCATTACGTTTCAGCCATCTGAGTTCATGAAAATCGCGATTGTGCTGTTTTTTGCAATGCTCATCGTCCGGAACGGACACCGCATGAAATCATTTCGGTACGGCATTGTGCCGTATATGGCTATGCTCGGACTGGTTGCCGGCCTGATGATGGCGGAGCCGCATCTTTCCGGTACGCTGATTATCGGTACGCTTGCCCTGACGCTGATTTTTGTCGGCGGCGCAAGACCCGCGCATTTCGGCATCCTGATCGGCATCGGCGCGGCAGGCGTGACCTGCGTTGTGCTGTTCCTGATGTACCGAAAGGGCATCGGCTATTTCTCGAACCGAATCCTATCATGGCGCGATCCGTTCAACGAAAAATATATGCAGAAGGAAACATGGCAGACCTGTCAGTCGCTCATCGCGATCGGCTCGGGCGGCATGTTCGGTCTGGGACTCGGTGCCTCGCGTCAGAAATATCAGTATCTCCCCGAAGCGCAGAACGACTTTGTTTTTGCCGTTCTGTGTGAGGAATTCGGCTTTGTCGGCGCCGTGACGGTCATTCTGCTGTTCTGCCTGCTGGTTTTCCGCGGCTTTTATATCGCGGCAAAGGCAAAAGATAAATTCGGCATGCTGGTCGCGGTCGGATTTACCATGCACATCGGTCTTCAGGCGCTCCTGAATATCGCGGTTGTCAGCAATGCAATCCCGAATACGGGCATTTCGCTGCCGTTCTTCAGCTACGGCGGCACGGCATTGATGATGCAGCTTGCCGAAATGGGCGTGCTGCTGAATATTTCCCGGCAGGCGAAGCTGAAAGGATAATATGCAGAAAAAGGAAGGCACAGTATGAAAATTCTGATTGCATGCGGCGGAACGGGCGGGCATATCAACCCCGCGCTCGCTATTGCAGGCATCATAAAGCAGCATCAGCCCGATGCGGAATTTCTGTTCGTCGGCACGCCGGACGGCATGGAGGCAACACTCATTCCGGCTGCGGGCTACGCAATGGAGCATGTTAAGGTTGCCGGACTTCAGCGCTCGCTCAGTCCGTCCAATTTCGTCCGGAATGTCAAGGCGGCAGGCTATCTGGTGACGGCCGGCAGCCATGCAAAGGCGATTATTAAAAAATTTCAGCCCGATCTCGCGATCGGAACGGGGGGCTATGCGGCGGGTCCTGTGATCCGGGCGGCACAGCAGCTCGGCATCCCGACTGCAATCCATGAGCAGAACGCCTATCCCGGCGTAACGAACAAGCTGCTCGCCAAGCGCGCAAAGGCTGTGATGATGACCTTTGAGGCCGCGAAGCAGTATTTTCCTGAGAATACGCCGGTCTTTGTGACGGGACTGCCCGTCCGCGGCAGCCTTACCCGGTGTACCAGAGAGCAGGCCAAGGCAAAGCTCGGCTTTCCGGAGGGCATGACGATTCTCTCCTTCGGCGGCTCGCAGGGCGCAAAATGCCTCAACGACATCATGCCGGAGATCATGGACTGGCACCTGCATTCGGATATGCAGATCAATCATATTCATGCATACGGCAAATTCGGGCGGGATACCTTCCCGCAGGCTTTGCAGGAGCGCGGCATCAGCGATGACAGGCGGATGCGCGTCACCGAATACATCCACGACATGGACGTCTGTCTTGCAGCGGCCGATCTGGTCATCAGCCGGGCAGGCGCGTCCACACTGAGCGAGCTTGAGGCGGTCGGACGGGCTTCGGTTCTTATTCCGTATCCGACTGCGGCGGAGAATCATCAGTATCACAATGCAATGGTGCTCGGAAAAGCCGGCGCCGCGATTGTGATTGAGCAGAAAACACTGACTGCGGACAGGCTCAGGGAGGCCATTACCGATCTCTGTCAGCATCCGGAAAAGCGGATTGCCATGGGACAGCGTGCGGGCGCACTGTTCGCACGGGATACGGATGACCGTATCTGGAGGATTTTGTCCGATATTCTGAATCAGCATTGAACCCTTTGCAGAATTTTTGCATATGCTGAAGGCAAACGGCGAAAGCCGGTGCTTTTGAGGTGATGCAGAAATGGCAGAGGAGATTCTCCGGATCACGGGCGGACAGAAGCTCCGCGGTGAGATCACGGTACAGGGCGCGAAAAACAGTGCGCTGCCGATCATGGCGGCGAGCATGCTGTGCAGCGGCGAGACCGTTTTGTACAATGTGCCGCGCCTGACGGACGTTTATGCAGCAAGCAGAATTCTGAATCATCTGGGACTGCGCTGCAAGATTGAAGCATCAGCGGCGGTCATCAATCCGGCCGGCATCTCGTCGGCGGAGATTCCCGATGCGGATATGCGGGCCATGCGGTCATCGGTCATGTTTCTGGGGCCGATGCTCGGCAGACTGAAGCAGTGTGTGCTGACGATGCCGGGCGGCTGCGAGCTCGGCCCGCGTCCGATTGACCTGCACCTCGATGCCATGCGGCAGATGGGCGTGCAGATCAGGGAATCGCAGGGGAAGATCGTCTGCACGGCGGAGCATCTGCACGGGGCAAGAATCCCGCTGCCGATTCCATCCGTCGGTGCAACGGAAAATATCATCATGGCGGCGGTGCTCGCAGACGGCGAGACCGTTCTCACCAATGCCGCGCGGGAGCCTGAAATATCCGATCTTGCGGCATTTCTGAACCGCTGCGGCGCGAGAATCAGCGGCGCGGGAGAGGGAACCGTCACCGTCAGCGGCGTGGAATCCCTGCACGGTACGGAATATACCGTCATGCCGGACAGAATCGCCGCATTTACATGGCTTTGTGCATGTGCATGCGCAGGCGGAACGGTCTGCCTCAGCGGCACTGCGCCGCGGGATATGGAGAGCAGCCTCAGTGTGCTGCGGGCGGCGGGCTGCCGGCTCGGCATCTGCCGTGACCGCATTTACCTCGACGGCGGGCAGTCGCTCAGAAGCGTGCGGTACATACGGACAATGCCTTATCCGGGATTCCCGACCGATACGCAGGCCTTGATTTGTGCGGTGCTCAGTACGGCGCACGGCACGAGCATGATTGAGGAAACCGTATTCGAGAGCCGGTATAAGCATGTCGGCGAGCTGCTGAGAATGGGCGCGGATATCCGCGTTTCCGGCAGAACGGCGGTCATTACCGGCGTTCCGGCACTTCACGGTGCCGAGCTCCGTGCAATGGACCTCCGAGGCGGCGCTGCACTGGCATGTGCGGCGGCAGGTGCGGAGGGCGAGAGCGTTCTGCGCGGGCTGACACATCTCGACCGCGGTTATGACAATTTTGCGGAGACTTTCAACAGCCTCGGCGGAATAGCCAAACGGACGGCGATTTCCGCCTCAGAACACGGGAAAACCGGGCTTGAAAAGAGAAAATGTTGAAAACTCTGTGGAAATGGTGAAAAACCTGCGGTGCAAAACCTTGAAAACTGCGGTTTTCGGCTTCATATCAGCAAAAAAATGTTGAAAACTCTGTGGAATTTGTGGGAAACAGGCTTGAAACGGAGCCGGATGTTTCCACGGATGACAAGCGCAATATTGTAAAAGATGACGAAAGGGGGTGCGGGATCCGTGCAGGATGTCGTCAAGGAAAATGTCAGGCGAACGCAGAGCAGCAAGCGTCAGCGGCGCAGAAAGCGACGTCACCGCGCGTATTTCGCACTCGTGATCCTGCTGGTGTTCGGCATCGGACTGGCGCTTTCGATGACACTGTTCTTCAACGTCACGGATATCGTTGTGAACAACGAAACCGACGCATCTGATGAAGAAATCGTCACGCTGAGCGGCATTCGCTATAAGGATAATCTCGTGCGGCTCGATGCCAAGACCGCAGCCCAGCGGATTACTGCCGGCATCGCATATGCGGAGAATGTCCGCGTTGATAAGAAGTATCCCTCGACAATCGAGATCACCGTTGAAAAGGCAAAGCCCGTTGCGAATATTTCGCAGAGCTACGGCTATCTGCTTGTCAGCGGCTCAAACCGCGTGCTGGAGGAGCTCAAGGGCGATCCCCGCCCCGACCTCATCGTCATTACCGGCTACAACCCCGCACAGGGCACCATCGGCATGTATCTGCAATCAGAGGACGAAAAGCGCGATAATGTGCTGAAAACACTGACCGCTGCGGTTGAGGAGTGCAATAACCGCGAGATCAAATCCATCGACATGACCGATCAGAGCGATATCATCGTGCAGTTCGGCACGAATATCGTCTTCCGCATGGGAACAAGCGTCGATGCTGTCTATAAGCTGCGCCTTGCCGCAAAGACGATCGAGCAGCTCAATCCCGATAAGCGCTACCTCCTGACGATGATCGGAAACAATCAGATTTCTGTCATCATGCAGGAAACGGTGCGGGAACCGCAGCAGGATGAAACGGACGAGCCTGCGCTGATTCCGGTACAATAGTTTGAAATGTGCATAAAAGCAGGCTTGTTTTATACGCGAGAATTGTGAAACAGCACGAAAAGCGAAAATAAACTTGCATTCGCATAAAAACTGTGATACAATAAATTATATGTTTTTAGGCGGCTCCGTCGTCCGAAATACCGGGCTGTCCGAATGGAGGAACTTTGATGACTGATTTTGTTTATGAAGATTCATTTGATCCGCAGGTAAATATTAAAGTCGTCGGCGTCGGCGGCGGCGGCGGAAATGCGCTGGACTGCATGGTGCAGGCAGATGTGAAGAATATCGAGTATATCGCAGTGAATACCGATGCGAAGGCGCTGCTCAACTCCAAGGCTCCGACCCGGATCCAGATCGGCGCAAAGCTCACGAAGGGCCGCGGCGCCGGCAACCGTCCTGAGGTCGGCAGACAGTCCGCTGAGGAAAACCGCGATGAGATCAGCAATGCACTTAAGGGTGCGGATATGATTTTCATTACCGCCGGTATGGGCGGCGGTACCGGTACCGGTGCGGCACCTGTCGTTGCACAGATCGCGCAGGAGCTTGGCATCCTCACCGTTGCTGTTGTGACAAAGCCGTTCGCTTTTGAGCGCGAGCAGAAAATGGCACAGGCGGAGCGCGGCATCGAAACACTGAAAAAATATGTCGATTCCCTCGTCATCATCCCGAATGAGCGCCTGCTCGTCGGCGTGGACAAGCCCCTGACGATGCGTCAGAGCTTCGCAATGGCTGACGATATCCTGCGAACCGGCGTGCAGTCGATCTCTGACCTGATCGTCGAGGACGGCTATATCAATCTCGATTTTGCCGATGTTTCCACGATCATGAAGGGCGCCGGCTATGCACATATGGCAATCGGCCACGGCTCCGGCAAGAACAAGGCGGATGAGGCGGCCTCTGCGGTCATCTCCAGCCCGCTGCTTGAGACTTCCATCACCGGTGCAAAGCGTCTGCTTATCAATATCGCAATGAGCGAGGATGTTCTGTCCTCTGAAGTCGATGCCGCAACACAGAAGATCACCGAGACTGCCGCTCAGGGCGTCGAGGTTATCCTTGGTACTGCGTTCATCGAGGATATGAATGACGAAATGGTCATTACGGTCATTGCAGCCGGTTACGATGAGCCCGGCAGCGAGCAGAAGATCGACGATATCCCCGTCGAGCAGCCTGTTCCGGTGCCCGCAAAGGCTCCGGTTAAAAATAAGACGGTCGAGGGCTTCGTTCCGGTCGAGCCGAGAAAACCCGCGCAGCAGCGGCCGGCCTCCGCGATTCCGCGCCTGGACGATGACGACGACCTCTCCGAAATCTTTAAGATTCTCGACAAAAAATAAACAAAAAGAACAGAGCAGCAGACTGTCCGATTGTGACATTCTGCTGCTTTTTTGTCGATTGTTCCGGAAATCGTATCAATTATGTGGTGAATCTGCACAAAAATCAAGCCGATAATTCTACGCTCAGTGCATTGAAAAATTCTGAAAAATATGTTATCATATAATATGTGAGTATGAGGGATGCCCTGCGCGGTTGACCGGCTCGCCGAGGCTGTGGTCCGCGAACAGCCAAAGGCAGCCTGTTTTTCCGCAGGATGCGCCCGGCCTTGTGCCGGCTCTCGGTGTACCTGCAATATTTCATTTTGTCTGCGGAGGATTGGAGCGTAAATATGGCTGAGCCAAATGTTTTGAGAACCACCAAAATCGGTGGCGGATTTGTCAAGGAAGACGTCTTGAATTATGTCGATGAACTGAATTCCAAAAACTATCTGCTTCAGGAAGAGCTTGATAAGCTCAAGAAGCAGGTGGAAAGCGGCGGCGGTCTCAGCGATGCAAAGGAAGCCGAGTTTGAGGCTGAGCTGACCCGTCTTCGCGGCGAGCTGGGCACAACCAAGAATCAGCTCCGCGCTGCACAGGATGAACTGAAAAACCGTCCCGTCATCGAGGTTGACGGCGAGGGCGGTGCAGCCGGCGGCGAGCTCTCCGAGCTGCGCAGTGAACTCGAAACCGCAAAGCAGGCTGCAACAGATGCTCAGGCCGACCTCGCTTCCGCTCAGGCAGAGCTGGAGCTCGAGCGTGAGGAGAAAACCGAGCTGAACAATAAGATTACTGAGCTCGAAAGCCGCCTGACTACTCTGAATGAGGATAATGAATCTCTCCGCGGCGATCTGGCAAGCCTGTCTGCACAGGCTTTGACCGGCGGCGGAAATAATGAGGAGCTTTCCGCAAAGCTCGTTGAGCTTGAGGAGCGCGCCCGCACTGCCGAGGCCAAGGCTTCTGAGCTAGAGATTAAGGCTGCTGCGGCCGAGGGCGAGATGAATACGCTGCGCTCGGAGCTTGAGGCGAAGAATACGATGATCGAGGAACAGGCGGGTCTTTCCAATGAGGCGGATCTCCAGAAGCTCGCTGAATATGAGGCGCTGATCTCTGAGCAGAGCAATTCGCTCGCAGACAAGGATCGCGAAATCGAAAATCTCCAGCAGCAGGTCGCTGACCTGAAGGAGAACGGCGGCGATTCCACCTTCGACATGAGCGCGCTGTTCATGGAAGCGCAGATGACTGCGAAGAAGGTCGCAAGCGAGGCCAGACGCGAGGCCGATAAGCGCATTAAGGATGCAAAAGCACAGGCTGATACCATCATCGCTGAGGCAAATGCAAAGGCCGAGGAGACTGTTTCGAGTGCGAACAAGCAGGCAGAGCAGACCATCGCCGATGCCAATAAGCAGGCCGATGAAACCATCAGCAATGCAAATGCAGAGGCAGAGAACAAGCTCAATGACGCGGATGCAAAGGCAATCAAAACCGTCGCAGATGCGGAAGAATCCGTGCGTCAGTCCCTTGCAGATGCCGAAAAGAGAACCAAAACAACAACTGAAACTGCGAGAACAGTCCGCGCACTGCTGCGCTCTGAGATCGACAGCGTTTCCAAGAAATTCAACGAGATCTCACTCGTGCTCGAAAACCTGTCCGGTCAGGCCGGCAGCCGCCTGAATGAGGCGAAAAATGTCATCTCTGAGGCGCGCAATACCGTCAATGACGACGACGATCTGCCGAGCTTCGAGAGCTTTGATGAGGTCGCGAACAAGTCCTTCAGCAAGGTGAACAAGGGCGAGTTCAATTTCGATGACCTCGCTGAGAGCGCAGGGGACAGCGGCAATAGCTGGAACTGATTCCCCATGAATTATACATTTAATGTGACCGATCTGCCGGAAATCGTGCGGGAGCAGAATGCCCTGCACGCCGGCGACCGCGTGATTCTTTCCGGCACGGTTTACACCGCCCGCGATGCCGCGCACAAGCGGCTGACTGCGGTGCTGCGTGAGCAGGGCGCCGATGCGCTGCCCTTTCCGCTGCGGGATGCCGTGATCTATTATGCCGGACCGACCGCGGCGCCCCCCGGACGGCCGATCGGTGCCTGCGGCCCGACAACCTCCGGCCGTATGGATCCCTATGCCCCGATGCTGCTCGACTGCGGCCTCATTGCCATGATCGGCAAGGGTGAGCGGAATGCGGCAGTCTGTGAGGCAATTCAGCGAAACCGCGCAGTCTATTTCTGCGCAGTCGGCGGTGCGGGTGCGCTTGCTGCCGCGCATATTACTGCATGCGAGGTTATCGCTTACCCCGAGCTCGGCTGTGAATCTGTAAAGCGTCTGACTGTCTCGGAATTTCCGCTGCTCGTTGCGATTGATGCACACGGCGGAAATCTGTTCCGCGACGGACGGGCGGAATTTGCGGCCGGTTAGTATTGTTTGATGTGCTGAAAAACCGCGTTGAAAACTGTCTGAACTGACGTTTTCTGCCAAATCGCTTGACAAATACGCGACTTTCGATTATATTATAATAGGTTATCATTTCGTTTTTGCCGGTTCTGCGGCTAAGACGAATGAAACGGTGCGCTTGTACGGCACCTGCGCTTGTTCCGCGTGAGGAGGTTTCAGGATGAATGTTCTTTCTGCTGAGACGCTCTCTGCCATGTCGGATGAGGCGCTGGTCGCTGTGCTGCATGAGCAGCCGCAGGCGTTCAGCATCCTCCTTGACCGCTGCCGTGCCATGGTCGTGCGGCTTGCGAATTCCTGTGCCGCCAACGCTGCGGATGCAGAGGATTATGCGCAGGAGGGTCTGCTCGGACTCCTTGCCGCCGCGAATTCCTATCAGCAGGAACACGGTGAACATGCTGCCAGCTTTCGCACCTATGCGTTCCGGTGTATCCGGAACCGGATCCGAAACGCATCCAGAAAGGATCAGAGCCAGCTCCGTATGACCGGCAGCTCGTTCGATGATCCGGACGATGCGCTCTGCGACAGGCTCTCTGACGACAGCGAAACACCGGAACAGGTGTTTCTGCAAAAAGAACGTATTAACGAGCTTTATGCATCGCTGGAGAAAGAGCTTAGCCGGCAGGAGATGGAGGTGCTCTCGGATGCAGCAGGCGGTTTTTCCTACAGGGAGATCGCTGAACGGCTGCAAATCTCCGAAAAAAGCGTCAGCAACGCGCTTCAGCGCGCCCGACGCAAGCTCCGAGCCGTCAGGAGCAATGCTGAGCTTTGACGGCGGCAGCACTTGCAGAACCTTGTGCGGCTCGTGCAGCCCGACCCCGGCTGCCCCGACTCAGAGGGCGGGTCTCCCTTCTGACCATTTATCAATGACCCGGCAGCATTTCTTCCAGCGCGTGCGAACTTTTCACCTGCTAACCGCTTTCGCTTCAGGGCTGCGCGCCCGCAGGCGATCATGATGCAACAGTGATGGCGTAAATCCGTCGAGGTCCAAATTTCAAGAATCGAGGAAAATCCACATGTACGAAGACAGAACCTTAGTATGCAATGAGTGCGGACAGGAGTTCGTATTCACCGCCGGTGAGCAGGAGTTCTACGCCGAAAAGGGTTTCGCTAATGACCCGAAGAAGTGCAAGGCATGCCGCGACGCAAGAAAGAACGCCGGTAAGACCGAGCGCGAGTACTTCACCGCGACCTGCGCAAAGTGCGGCCGCGAGGCACAGGTGCCGTTCCGCCCGCGTGAGGATCGCCCTGTTTATTGCAGCGAGTGCTACGCACAGCTCAAGAACGAGCAGTAATTCCGGTTTACATGGGCGCGGCTTCGGCTGCGCCCTCTTTTATTCCCGAAAGGAGCTTTACCATGGAAATCACAAAGAATTCGGTCATCGGCGATATTCTCGACGCCGATCCGTCAACTGCGCCTTATTTTCTTGAAATGGGGATGCACTGCCTCGGCTGCCCGGCCTCCCGCGGCGAAACGCTGGAGGAAGCATGCGCTGTTCACGGTGTCAGCGCGGACGAGCTTGTCGAGAAGCTGAATGCCCACTTGGCACAGTAAGCACTGCGCCGCCGGGAGGTCTCGGCGGCGTTTCTTTGTTATCATATATATAAAGGAGACAACCCATGAACCGCAAGGAACTCAGCGAAATCCGCAATCATTTTAATCCCGAAGCAAAGTACTTTACATTGGAGCGCGTGCTGACGGCTTTTGTTGACAGTCAGCGCACTGTCCGCGGCGTTTGCCTGCGCGAAGCGGCGCGCATACCCTCCGCAGAGAGCCAGATTCTCTATGATACGATCAAAAAGGTGCTGAATGTCAATCTCGGAAAGCAGAGCACCGAGCTGCCCTTCCGCGAGCATGCTTATTCGGAGGACGGTGCCCAGACACAGCTTTCTTCGCTTGTCAATTCGGAGCTGAAGCAGGAGGATCTGAACCTCGCTTTTCTCGGAAAGCTCGCAGAAACGGTCGATTCCGATGCGCCGTATGCGGTGCTGACGGCATACTGCACCTATGCGCCGCCGAAAAAGACGAAAATGGATGAGCTTGATGAAGAATTCTCCGATCAGACCTTCCGCTATATTGTCGCGGCAATGTGCCCGGTTGCGAAAACTGAGGGCACGCTTGTCTATGACAAGTCTGATGACGAGATTTTGCGGCAGGAAAATCCCAATGCGGTCATCAGCAAGGCGCCCTCGGACGGCTTCTTCTTCCCGGTGTTTTCCGACCGCGCAACGGATGTCCACCATGTTCTCTACTACACCAAAACACCCAATACACCGAACGAAAACCTCGTAGATTCGTTCTTTGAATGCGATGTGGAAACGACCGTTGAGGAGGATCGCGCCGACATGAAGCAGGTGCTCGGCACACTGCTCGGCGATGATCTGACCTACGAAACCGTCACAACGGTCAATGAGAAGCTGAACGAGATCGTCGCAAAAAATAAAACGGATGATGCCCCGACCGAGGTGACCGGGCGTCTGCTGCGCCGGATGCTCTCGGAGGCCGGCGTGCCGGAGGAAAAGCTCGAAAATACGGAAAAAGTGTTCTCCGAGACCGTTGAGACTTCTCTGAAGCCGGAGCGGCTTGTGCAGCCGAAAACCGTCATTAAAACGCCGGAAATCGTCGTCAGCGTGAAAAATGAGGCGAAAAATAAAATTCGCCTCGATAAGATTAACGGCCGTCACTGCATGGTCATCGAGCTCGACGATGCGATGATCGAAGTCAACGGCTATGACCTGAAGGTGCCGGGCGTGCTCGACCCGGACAGCGAAACGCCGTGGGCTGAATAATCCGCAGACCCCGTGCAGCTTGGAAAGGATGCGTGAAGCATGGAGATCGACCGCAGTCAGAATCCGATGTTTCTGAACGATTACCTGACCTATCTTGATGTCATCCGCGGCAAGGCAAAGCGAACCGTGGTTGAATATTACAACGATATCGCGATGTTCCTGCGGTGGCTGTCCTGCATTACGCGGCGCAGACCCGTTTCGGAGGCCGCAGAGGTGCAGCTTACCGACATCACCGAGGCCGAGCTGAAGCAGGTCAATGTGTCCGTGCTCTACGATTATATCCGCTATCTGCGCGATACCAGAGGCAATACGCCGCGTTCGGTCTCGCGCAGGATGAGCGCGGTGCGCAGTCTGTTCAAATATCTGACGAAGACAAAGGGCATTCTGAACGCGGACCCCTGTCAGAACCTCGAGCTGCCGACCGTGAAGAAAAACCTCCCGCGTTTCCTGACGCTGGAGGAAAGTGAGCGGATGCTCAAAAGCGCCGAACGAATGCCGGAGCACGAAATGCTGCGTGATTACTGCATCGTGACGCTCTTTCTGAACTGCGGCTTCCGTCTGGCGGAGCTGGTCGGGATGAATGTCGGCGATGTGGATTTCTATAACCGGCAGATTCGCGTGCTGGGCAAGGGCAGCAAGGAGCGCATCGTCTATCTGAATGATGCCTGTCTGGCGGCAATTCAGGACTATCTGCAATCGCGCGAAAACCCGCCGCAGGAGCCGAATGCACTGTTCCTCAGCCGAAATCACCGGCGCATCAGCCGCCGCAGAGTGCAGCAGATCGTCGAGAACACGCTGACTGCCTCCGGTCTTGCCGGGCGCGGCCTCTCGACGCATAAGCTCCGGCATACTGCCGCAACGCTGATGTATCAGCACGGGCATGTCGATACGCTGACACTCAAGGAGATTTTGGGGCATCAGTCGATCGCTACGACCGAAATCTACACGCATCTTTCCAGCGAGCAGCGGCAGGCTGCGATCGACAGCAATCCGCTTGCAGGAGAGCATCGGAAAAAGTAACGGAGGATTCTCATGGAAAAACGTGAAATCATGGCGGTGATTCTTGCCGTCCTCAGCATTTGTATCGCAATCGCGCTTGTGAAAATGGTGCGCGGCGATGCTCCGGAGGAGAGCTCGTTTGATATGCCCGCTGTCAGCGATGCGGTTTTGACAACCAAGACCGATTACTGGGATTATCTGCGCGATCAGCAGACCACGACCACAGAGACAACGGAAGTTACGGAGGTCTCTGCGGATGAAACCGGCGATGTGACAGGCGATGTAACCGGTGATGTGACAGGCGATACCGCAGATTCTGAGCTTACAACGGTCAGCCAGAAGGAAACTGAGGAAACAACCGCGACTGTCTCGACTGAGGATGACGCGATCCCCGGCTTTACGATTCAGGCCTCGCCGCGCTGACAGGAAAGTGAGGCGAGAGCGATGAAACTGCTGATGTTCGGGGATGTGGTCGGCGATGCCGGTACACAGTCCTTCCGGAAGCATGCGCCGCGCCTGAAGCGGGAATACGGCGCGGAGCTGGTGATCGTCAACGGGGAGAACTCCGCTGCGGGAAACGGCATTACGGAGCAGTCTGCACAGCAGCTTTTTGCCGGCGGTGCGGATGTCATTACGACCGGAAACCACTGCTTCCGGCGGCGCTGTGACCGCATCTTTTCCGACCCGCGTATTCTGCGCCCTGCCAATTACCCCGGCGATGCACCCGGCAGCGGGCTGTATGTGCTGGACTGCGGGCGCTTTTCACTCGCGGTCATCAACCTCATGGGCACGGCCTTTATGACGCCGCTGGACAATCCGTTTTCGGTGATCGACTCGCTGCTCGAAACGGTTGATACGCCGAATATTCTGGTCGATTTTCATGCAGAGGCGACCGCGGAGAAGCGTGCAATGGGCTGGTATCTCTCCGGGCGGGTCTCCGCCGTGATCGGCACGCATACGCATGTGCAGACCGCCGATGAGGAGATTCTTGACGGGAAAACCGGCTATCTCACCGATGTCGGCATGAACGGCGGCGAGCGCTCGGTATTGGGCGTGCAGGTCGCGCAGGCGGTCGAGAAGCAGCGCTTTCACAGGCCCGTTCAGTTTCAGGAGGCCGGTGCGCCCTGCCTCATAAATGCGGTCTGTCTGGAAATCGACACCAAATCCGGCATATGTACCAAAATTGATAGAGTTTTTGCACGAGAATCAACAATTATTTTGTGAATACTTGACTTTTTTCGTGGAATGTATTATACTAAAGATGCAGTACAATGCATCACCCCAAAACCGTATCAACATGATTCCATTTTTTTGATCTAAGGAGGACACCCCAATGGAAGTATTAAAGGTATCATCTCATTCCACACCGAATTCCGTGGCCGGTGCGATTGCCGGCGTCATCCGTGAACAGCGCGTCGTAGAGGTTCAGGCAGTCGGCGCAGGCGCTGCGAATCAGGCCATCAAGTCAATTGCGATTGCACGCGGCTATCTTGCTCCGATCGGTATTGATCTGGTCTGTATCCCGGCCTTTGCCAGCATTGAGATCGACGGCGAAGAACGTACTGCAATGAAGCTCATTTGTGAGCCTCGCTGATTAGATTTCTGACAAAAAGCGCCGCACTCCCCCATATCAGGGAGTGCGGCGCTCAGTCTGTTGAAAAAGGTATCGATGCGCGATGATCCGGAATGGGGACATTGTTCCCAGACCCCAGTATGAAATAAAAAGAACGTATCAGCATATTTTTTACATATATTGAGATTCTTAATGGCCAGTAGCCCTTAAGCGGGGTTTGGCGCGGAGCCACATTAGAAATCCTCTATTCTCAGAACAAAATGGCGATGAGGGCTTTTTGAATATCATAAGGGACTTGTCAGAATCGGATGCTTTTACAAAAAAACGCCTGCCTCCGCGGAATATCCGGAGACAGACGCAGAAACGCTCAGTTCTCCTGCTCGTCCTTGGGCTTGGTGATCGCCCAGCCGAACAGCGTACCGCAGATGCCGCCGGCGATATGTCCCATCTGGGAGATATTGTCGTGCGGATTTCTGATGCCGGAGATGATCTCGCCGCTGAGGAAGATCAGTGCAACAAGGATCAGTGTGACCGGGATTTTCCCTCTGCGGAAATTTGCGAAAGAGCTCAGGAGAATCAGCATGAAGGCGATGCCGCTTGCGCCCAGCAACGCTACGCGCGGGAAGAAGATCACCTGAATCAGGCCGGTTACAAAAGCGGTCACTGCCATCATCTTCATCAGCGGCTTTGAGCCGTATTTTTCTTCCAGCATCGGCCCGACCAGCAGAATTACGGTGAAATTGTTGATAAAATGCGCATAGTTCGCGTGTCCCAGCACATAGCTGAACGACCGGAACCACTGCATCGGGCTGTAAAATTTGGTGCGATAGACCGAGAACAGATAGCGGTTTGTCCAGCCGTTCGTGATGTAGTTCAGAACCAGCGTACACAGCGCCAGCAGAGAATAGGTCAGAATTACCGGAGCATTGTATTGAAATTTACCGAGCAGTTTTTTGAGCATTGCTGCCTCCCTCCTTTCATATGCAGGCTGCGGCACTGCATTGCCGCGGCTCATCTCTATTATAGCATATTATTTGAAAAAGTGCAATGGGAACAGAAGAATATAATTACCGGTTACGCTTCATGGGAGCAAAACCGGAGGCCGGCACTGCCGGCTTATAGCATATTCTATGAAAAAGTGCAATGGGGAATACGAGAAAAAGCGACAGGAATGACAGCATGGGGGCAAAATCGGCGCCCGGCACTGCCTTGCGGTCAGTGTCAGGCGCATATGTCTATACGCAGAGGATATTACTTCTTCTCAAATTTATTTGATTTGGATTCTTTCACTGCATCCTTCTTCGTCTTTGCATTGAGCTGAGGCTTGGATTTTTCTTTGGATTTTGATTTTTCCTTTGATTTGTCTTTTGTTTTCTTTTTAGTGACTTCCACGAAATTCTCCTTCGCCTTGAGGGGATGTGCGGTATAGGACTTCGTAATCTCGGCCGGATTTGCCATAAAGTCCAGCAGCTTGTCGTCATCCAGAGAATCTACCAGAGACTGGAAAATAGGGTCATGCGTCATCGTGATGACCTGATCGGTGTGTGCTTTCATGTTGGCTTTCATGCCCAGCACGGGAAGTGCATTTGTGAAACTGCCGAGGTGCAGCAAATAATCCTCCGCATCGGGATTCATATAGTCTGCGCCGTGTGTCAGGACATGGTGTATCATGATTTTCGCTGCAGCCATTCTCTTCGTAGCCTTCTTTACGCCCTCTTCAGAGCTCATTTCTGAAAGTACGGAACGGCGGGCTTCGTTTGCCTCTCTTGTGATCTGTTCGGTAACTTTTACATCCTCAGGGTTCGATTCAGAATAGCCCGGAAGCATTCCGCCATGACCGATTGTGATTTTCTGGTATTGGAAATTATTGATGTTAAGCTGTTCCTTTTTCCTGCTCTTAGCAGCTTCAAGCTGGGAAACTCTTTCATTTGTATATTCGTCAATCAACGGTGCGAGTTCATCGAATTGCAGCACAGAGTTGATTCGTCTGAAGGTCTTGGTTTTAATCGTGGGAATTGCCTTGCCGTCTTTCATGCTGCCGTCTTTTTCCTTGCGCTTTTTGTATTTGGCAGCGCACTGCTTGTAGACATCATTGCACTTGCTGACCTCCTGAAGTGCCTTTTTCTTGAGATCGGAGGATACATTGGGTGTGCTCTCAAGCTGTGCAGCAGTTTGCAGCGCGATCGCCAGCTTGCCCATGGCTGTTACGGTCTCGTCATAGGCACGGCTGCCGTTCCATACGCCCTTCTTTGCGTTCTTTGCTGCCGTTGCATAAGCCTGCGCACTGTTCAAAAGGATACTGGATGTGATTCTGCCGACCTCGTTCTCTGATGCATCGCGTTTCTTTTGCAGCGAATTCCGCTCATTGGTGATTGCTTTGCTCTTTTTCTCAATATCAATGTTGCTGACGGGAGCCTGCTCCTCCTTTTTCGCAGAAGCTTTCATCTTTTCTGCGACGGCCGGATTAACCCTTTCCGCAAGAGCCAGATTGATCTTTGCCACAAGGGTCGGCTTCTTCTCTTCCGCAGGCGCCTGCTCGACCTTCGGCTTCGGTGCATTTTCGATCTTTTGCAGCTCTTTTTCCTCTGCTTCGAGCTTGATCTCTTCTGCATTGATCTGCTTCAGTTCTTTCGTCAGCTTGGTATATTGTTCGGCGCTGCGCTTTATGCCGAACTTTTCAGCAAGCTCAAGCAAGCACTTGTCATAGGTTGCTTTTCTGATGTCCTCTGCACTGTTCTTCTGCTCAGGCTGCTTGGGTTCCTCGTTTACAGGCTGCTTGGGTTCCTCGTTTACAGGCTGCTTGGGTTCTTCGTTTACAGGCTGCTTGGGTTCTTCGTTTACAGGTTGTTTGATTTCTTCCTTCTCAGGCTCATTCTGCTTGATTTCTTCCTTCTGCTCAGGCTCCTTGATTTCTTCTTCCTTCTTGGGCTCTTCGCGGTATGCAGAAGCGCTCTTGTTCAGGCCGACGCTGCTGAAGAGCTCATCCGAGAACAGCAGATTCTCAACAGGCGGGTTCTTGATTATTTCGACACGCTCGTCGAGGTCTGCATTTCTTGCGATGAATTTGTCGATTTCACTCTGACTAAAGGTGTTCAGGCCGTGGAGTTTGCGCTTCTTCATGCTTTCGATCTTATCAGCCACGAACTTTTTGTTGATCGCATCAATTTCTTCCTGCGTGATGCCCTCGCTGAGCATATCATTCTCACGCTTCAGTCTGTTCTGTGCATATTCCTGCTTGTATGCTTCAAGCTGATCCTTTGCCTTCTGCGCTTTTTCGAGGATCGGTTTTTCTGTTGCTTCCTTCAGCTTTTGCTGATACCATTCGTTTTCTTCTGCGATCTCTATGGTTTCCTGCTCCATATACTGCTGGCTGAACTGGCTGTGCTTCAGTCTGTTCTTGGCGAGCAGGTCGGGGTTCGGTACGAGCTTGCCGTTTTCTGCACTTGCGAGCTTGGTTTCCCATTCGGCTGCATCATCTTTGCTTACAGTCTTGTCGGCACCGTAGATATTGAAGCCGCCGTAAACAAACTTCTGGACGTAGTTGCAGTGCAGAAGCTCAAGTGCATCGCTGCCCTTTTCGCAGCTATCAATGATTCTGCTCAGATAATTCCGCTCAAATATGACGTTTTTGGGTCTTCTGAGCTCTGACATATCAAACTTCGCCTGCGTGGAGTTCGATGATTCGAAGTACACAGGGTCGGCGTGGCCGCATTCGGTGAGGTATTGCTGCATGAGCTTCATTTTCTCACGATTGCTCATATGCGAATACTTATTCTGATCGAGGAATGTGTTTTCCATATCGGTCAGATTCTGGAAAATCTCCTCGCGGCGGATTCTCCGGCTTTCATACTTGGCGATCTTCTCAGCGTGCTCATCCTCAATCTCCTGCAGCTTTGAAGCATGTTCCTCGATGTCCTTCTCTGCATAGAATACGTTTTTCTCGGCACTCGCGATCCTGAAGTCCTCGCGCTCTCTTTCGGAGAGATGTCCCTTAATCAGCTCTTCCCTGCGAAGCTCTCTGATCTTCTCTTCCTCCATCGGCGCTTTTTCGTCAGAAACAGCGCTTGCTTCGGAAACGATCTCCTCATTTGCAGCATCTTTCTGCTCTGCTTTGGGAGGCTCGTTATCGTGCTCCTTCTGAAGCTCGCTCTGCTTAGAGGCGGCCTCTGTCTTTTCAGGCTCGGCAGGATCTGCAATGACATTCTCCGTAATTTCCGGAGCATCCTCCTGCGGAACATCCGGTGCCTTTTGCTCATTCTGACGGCGCTGCTCCGCCTCACGGTAATTTCTTTCGCGGGTTTCCGCTTCCTCCTTGAGCCGTGCTGTTTCGGCATTCCAGTTTTCGTAGAATTGATCGGTGTTTTTATCTTCGCCCAAAGCCTTAAAATAGCTGTTCAAGCCTTTGCTGTGGCGGTAGGAGAAGGTATCGCCCACTAACTCACCGTATACAAAATCGGGCAAAAACGGCCCGTTGAGCTCTGCAAGGCATTGTTCGCCGGTAAAATTGCAGAAATCGGGAGATTGCAGCTCAAAAAGGATATTGTTAAGAAAATTTCTTGTTTTAATTTTAGAAAAGATGTTCCATTTCTTATTCTCATCAACAGTTTCGCCGAGTGCTTCGCTCTTGCGGATTGCACTGAAATAAAGATACTGCTTCATCGTGTCGATTTTGTCCTGCTCGTCAAGGCTTGCAAAACGCTTGTTATCCTTGAGAAGCTCCTCGTTTGCCTGAATCTGCTCATCAGTAAACTTGCTTATCTGTTCATACGAAAACATAACATGATCCTCCTGATTGTTGTTGTTTTGCAGTCGCCTTTCGGGCGTTCCGACAGTAATACCCTGCGAGGGGGATGTTTGGGTGCAGAGAAGCTGAATATTTTTGCTGCCATGCTGCGCCTGTATGCTTATTATACCATAAGGAACAAAGAAATGAACGCATCAGCTATGCCGTATGAGCGCAAAATCAAAGACCGGAACTGCTGCTTGCTATCACATTGAAAAGCAGCGGTTCCGGTTTTGTGTGTGTTATTTGCGGTATTTGTCCATGATGTCGCAGAAATCAAATGTCGCAAAGTAATCTGCTGCGGTTTCGGCACGGCGGATCAGCCTGACGCTGCCGTCCTCGCAGAGCAGCAGCTCCGCAGAGCGCAGCCTGCCGTTATAATTGTATCCCATGGAAAAGCCGTGTGCGCCCGTATCGTGTATATACAGCAGATCGTCGATCTCTACCGGCGGCAGCATCCGGTCAATCGCAAATTTGTCGTTGTTCTCGCATAGTCCGCCTGTCACATCGCAGAGATAGGTGCAGGGTTCCTCCTCTTTTCCAAGGACTGTGATGTGGTGATACGCGCCGTACATTGCCGGCCGCATCAGATTTGCAGCACAGGCGTCGCAGCCGACATATTCCTTGTAAATATGCTTTTTGTGCAGCACGCGCGTGACGAGCGCACCGTAAGGTGCAAGCATGAATCGGCCCATTTCCGTGAAAATCGCAGCGTCACCGAGCCCGGCCGGCACCAGTATTTCTTCGTATACCTTCCGCACGCCCTCACCGATTGCCAGAATGTCATTCGGTGTCTGATCGGGATGATATGCGACACCGACACCGCCCGACAGATTGATGAACCGGATATCTGCGCCGGTTTCGCGCTTCAGATCGGCTGCTAGCCGGAACATCTGCCGCGCAAGCGTCGGATAATATTCGTTCGTGACGGTATTCGAGGCGAGAAATGCGTGAATGCCGAAATGCTTTGCGCCCTTCTGCATCAGCAGACGGAAGCCCTCAAACATCTGCTCGCGCGTGAAGCCGTATTTCGCATCCTGCGGCTTGTCCATGACAAAGGTCGAGATTTTGAAATCGCCGCCCGCATTAAAGCGGCAGCAGATTGTTTCGGGAATACCGGTCAGCTTTTCGAGATATTCAATATGCGTGATATCATCGAGGTTGATGTATGCGCCGAGCTGATATGCGAGCTGATAGTCTTCCGCCGGCGTAACATTCGATGAAAACATGATGTCGCTGCCGGAGAAGCCGCAGGCATCCGCCAATTGCAGCTCGGTCAGCGAGGAGCAGTCCACGCCGCATCCTTCCTCCTGCAAAATTCTGAGAATAAACGGATTCGGCGTTGCCTTGACTGCAAAGTATTCCCGGAAGCCCTTGTTCCATGCAAATGCCTGCTTCACAAGCCGCGCATTTTCGCGAATGCCGCGCTCGTCATAGATGTGAAACGGGGTCGGATACTGTGCAGCGATTTCCTCAGCCTGTGTTTTCGTAATAAACGGTGTTTTTTTCATTGTGATTCTCCATATCCTTACAAATAATAAACTTTTACAGTTATAATGCGGACAGATATTCCGCTGCCTTTGTTACGGTTTCTCTTGTGCCGAATGATGAGAACCGCAGCCAGCCCTGACCCGCTGTTCCGAAGCCGACGCCCGGTGTGCCCGCAATCCCGCAGGCATGCAGCAGATGATCGAAATAATCCCATGAATCTGCGTGATCCGGGCACTGCATCCAGACATACGGCGCATTCTCGCCGCCGACCGAATGGATGCCTGCTTTTGTCAGTGCAGCCTTGATGATGCGCGCATTTTCCATGTAGTAATCTATATCCTTGTGAACTGCGGCGAGGCCCTCCTCCGTGAAGACCTTAGCTGCGGCGCGCTGAATGATGTACGAATTCCCGTTATACTTCGTTGCCATGCGGCGGAACCACATATCATGCAGCGATGCTTCGTATTGCAGTGTGCGCGGAACAACCGTCCAGCCGCAGCGAACACCCGTGAAACCGGCTGTTTTCGAGAGTGAATTGATCTCGATTGCGCAGGTTTCCGCGCCGTCAATCTCAAAGATGCTGTGCGGGAGAGCGGGATCGCGGATATACGCTTCATATGCAGCGTCGAACAGAATCAGCGCGCCGTTTTTCTGCGCATATGCGACCCATTCGCGAAGCTGCTCGCGGCTGTATACCGCGCCGGTCGGATTGTTCGGCGAGCAGAGATAGATAATGTCGGCATGTACGCTGTCATCCGGCATCGGCAGGAAGCCGTTTCCCTTTGAGCCTGCCGCAAAGATTACGCGGCGGCCGGACATAATGCTCGTGTCGTAATACACCGGATAAACCGGATTCGGCAGCAGAATCGTGTTGTCGGCATCAAACAGATCACATAAATTGCCCAGATCGCATTTGGCGCCGTCGCTGACAAATACATCCGCAGCATCGACCGTAATGCCCCGCTTCTGATAATACCCCGCAATCGCTTCACGCAGGAACGGCTCGCCCTGCTCGGCACCATAGCCGTGAAAGGTCTCTGCATGAGACATTTCCTCAGCAGCAGCTTTCATTTCATCGGTAATGACCTTTGCGAGCGGGCGGGTCACATCTCCGATGCTGAGCTTCAGCAGCTCGCGGGTAGGATTTGCTGCGCAAAATGTCCGGATGCGCTTCGCAACCTCCGAAAACAAATAATTCTGCTCCAATTCGAGCGCATGATGATTGACTTTCATGTATTACACCTCAATTTCTCCGCTGAAAACCAGTACCGCATCGCCTGTCATTATAACAGTATCCTCGGTATATCGAACGACCAGATCGCCGCCGTTCAGATGCACTGTGACGTCTGTATCCGGCTTGCAGAAGCCGTTTTTCACCGCTGCCGCGACCGTTGCACAGGCGCCCGTGCCGCAGGCCATGGTCTCGCCGGAGCCGCGCTCCCAGACGCGCATCCGCAGGGTGTGATCGTCAATGACCTGCACAAATTCCGTATTGACCTGCTCCGGAAATGCGGGATGATGCTCGAATTCCGGGCCGATCTCCGCAAGGTCAAGCAGCTCCGGATTGTCGCCGAAAACGACGCAGTGCGGATTGCCCATGGAAACGCAGGTGACGGTATACACTTTTCCGGCAACAGTCAGCGGCTGCGCGATCATCTCCGCCTCGCCGTGCAGAACCGGTATCAGCTTTGTATCAAAAATTGCCTTGCCCATATCGACCGATGCGCGAGTGACAACGCCGTTTTGTGTGGTGACGCGCACGGTGCGCAGACCGCTTTTCGTTTCGATGACGATTTCCTTTTTCGGGCAGATGCCGTTGTCATACAGATACTTTGCGACGCAGCGAATCGCGTTGCCGCACATATTGCCTTCGCTGCCGTCCAGATTGAACATCCGCATTTTTGCATCTGCGCAGTCAGAGGATTCGATCAGAACCAGTCCGTCACCGCCGATGCCGAAATGTCTGTCCGAAAGCTGAACGGATAACGATTCCGGCGCAGACAGGCGGTTTTCGATGCAGTTGACATAAATGTAATCATTGCCGCAGCCGTGCATTTTCACAAACGGAATGCGGTGCTTGGCCGTTCTCAGATGATTCATATTCATCAGCTCCACATTGGAATCCCGATAGCCGGTGTGCAGGCAGTTCGCGACTGCTGCGGCTGTATCGGTACAGGTCAGACAGGGAATGCCGAGCTCAACAGCCTTTTTCCGGATCTTTGCGCCGTCCCGCGCTGCCATGCGCGCATTCGCGTCGGTCGAAACAATGTACCGGATTGTACCGTTTTCCATCAGGCTGAAGGTTTCGGTATCGCCTGTGTGCAGTTTCTTCAGTTTGTACACGGAAAGACCGGCTTTTTCAAGTGCGTTTGCAGTGCCGTCCGTGGCATACAATTTGAAATCAAGCTTTGCAAATTTCCGCGCAATTTCAACAATATCAGGCTTATCAGCATCGCACACCGTCAGAAGAACGCCGTTTGATTTCTTTCCGTTTTCTTCGAGACGGTAGCCCGCTGCACGAAGTCCTTTGTAGAGTGCTTCGGTGAGCGTTTTGCCGATGCCGATGACCTCACCGGTCGATTTCATTTCCGGGCCGAGCTGCGATTCACCGCCGATTTTCTGGAACGAAAATACAGGCACCTTGACGGCAGTGAACGGAGGCGTTTTATAGCAGCCCGTGCCGTATTCCATTTCGCTGAGCTTTTCACCGAGGCATACGCGCATTGCCAGATCGCAGAGCGGCAGGCCGGTCAGCTTGCTCATGAACGGCACGGTTCGCGACGCACGCGGGTTGACTTCGATCACATAAAGCGACTGCCCCTTGACGATGTATTGCAGATTGATAAGGCCGACTGCATGCAGACCAAGACAAATTTTTTTCGTATCTGTGAGGATTTTCCTGCGCATGTCGTCGTCGATATGAACCGGCGGACATATTGCGATCGAATCGCCGGAATGTACGCCTGTGCGCTCAATATGCTCCATGATGCCGGGGATGAGGATGTCTGTTCCGTCACAAATTGCATCGACCTCGATCTCTGTGCCGCGGATGTACTGGTCGATCAGCACAGGGTTGTCGATGCCGTCGTTGAGAATGCACTGCATGAACGCAGATACGTCGTTTTCCTCAAATGCAATGTTCATATTCTGGCCGCCGAGAACATAGGACGGACGCACGAGAACCGGCAGGCCAAGCGCCTTGACAGCATCAGCAGCCTCCGCCAGTGTGTTGACTGTACACCCGCGCGGGCGCTCAATTTGCAGTGATTCCAGCAGCGCATCAAACCGCTCCCTGTCCTCAGCAAGATCAATGCTGTCTGCCGATGCACCGAGCAGCCTGTAACCGGCCTCTTCAATCGTGCGTGCGAGGCGGATCGCGGTCTGTCCGCCAAACGCCGTAACAACCCCGACGGGCTGCTCAAGCGCAAGAATTGACAGCACATCCTCCGGTGTCAGCGGCTCGAAATACAGACGGTCGGCGGTATCAAAATCGGTGGAAACGGTCTCCGGATTGTTGTTGATGAGCACGACTTCGTAGCCGGCTTTTTTCAATACCTGCACGCAATGCACTGCCGAATAATCAAATTCTATTCCCTGTCCGATGCGGATGGGGCCGCTGCCGAGTACAACAACTGTTTTGTGCGGCCTTCCGGCTAGAAAATGAGCTGCTTCATTCGCCTCCGGCATCGCATCCGGATGATAAACACCGTAGAAATACGGCGTTTCTGCTGCGAATTCACCGGCACAGGTATCGACCATACGGTAAATCGAGCGAATTGCCGGCAAATGTATTTTTTGCCCCGAAATTGCTTCAATCGCTGTATCCGGATATCCGAAATACATTGCTGTCCGATAAATTTCAGCGGTCAGCGGTTCAGACTCCAGTTTACATTCTAATTGAATCAGATTTTCAATTTTGCTGAGAAACCATGCATCAACTTTCGATAATGCGTGGATTTTATTAACTGACATACCGCGCCGGAATGCCTCAGAAACAGCAAACAATCTGATATCATCGGCATGAATCAGATGTTCACACAGTTCGTCATCCGAAATGGAGCGCAGATCACGAACAAGCAGTGCGCTGTGCTTGACCTCAGCACCGCGAAGTGCTTTCAGCAGTGCCGATTCAAATGTATCGGATATCGCCATGACCTCGCCGGTTGCTTTCATCTGTGTGCCGAGGCGATGCGATGCGCCTGTAAATTTTTCAAACGGGAATTTTGGCATTTTTACCGCAACATAATCCAAAGCAGGCTCAAATGCAGCAGTCGTTTTTCCTGTGACTTTGTTTGCAATTTCGTATAGACGGTAACCGACTGCAATTTTAGCGGCAACCTTTGCAATCGGATATCCTGTCGCTTTTGAAGCCAGTGCCGAGGAGCGGGATACGCGCGGATTCACCTCGATGACTGCGTATTCAAATGAATCCGGATTTAATGCGAACTGGCAGTTGCAGCCGCCTTCAATTTTCAGTACCTCCGCGATTTTCAGTGCGGCAGTGCGAAGCATCTGATATTCCTTGTCCGCGAGTGTAACCGCCGGTGCTATGACAATCGAATCACCTGTGTGGATGCCGACCGGGTCAAGATTTTCCATGGAACAAACCGTGATTTTGTTGCCGTCTGCATCGCGGACAATCTCGAATTCGATCTCCTTCCAGCCTGCAATGCAGCGTTCAACAAGTATCTGATGAATCGGCGAAAGGCGCAAACCGTTCTCCGCAATATTGTCAAAATCATCCGGTGAATCCGCAATGCCGCCGCCCGTTCCTCCGAGTGTGAATGCGGGACGGATTATGACTGGGTAACCGATCTCCGATGCAATTTTTCGTGCAGTTTCAATGTCTTCGGCGATGCCGGACGGAATGCAGGGCTGACCGATGGAATCCATCGTTTCCTTGAACAGCTTTCTGTCCTCCGCGCGCGCGATTGTTTCCGGATTTGCACCGAGAAGCCTGATGCCGTGCTTCGCGAGAAAACCGCTTTCAGCAAGCTCCGCGCAAAGATTCAGGCCGGTCTGGCCGCCGAGCCCGGAAAGAATACTGTCCGGTTTTTCCTTCAGACAAATGCGTTTGATGACCTCGGTTTTCAGCGGCTCCATGTAGATTTTTTCGGCAATTTGCGCGTCCGTCATGATCGTCGCAGGATTTGAATTCACCAGCACAACTTCGATGCCGTCTTCCTTCAATGCGCGGCAGGCCTGTGTTCCGGAGTAGTCAAATTCGGCTGCCTGACCTATGACAATCGGTCCGGAGCCGATGACAAGAACCTTTTGAATATCACGATTCAGCGGCATTTTTGCACCTCCGTCATTTGCAGAAATTCATCAAAAATGTATGATGTATCATGCGGGCCGGCACATGCCTCCGGGTGGAACTGAACTGAAATTGCGGGAATGTTTATGTACCGGAGCCCCTCGCAGGTGTTGTCGTTGATGTTGACATACAGCAGATCTGCTGTTTCGATGCAGTGCTGATTTTTAGTATCATATTGCACCTGATATCCGTGATTCTGCGTAGTGACTGCCATTTGCTTTGTCATCAGATTCAGCACCGGCTGATTCGCGCCGCGGTGTCCGAATTTTAGTTTTGCTGTCGGAATTCCGTTTGCAAGCGCAAGAAGCTGATGCCCAAGACAAATTGCCATGATCGGTATTTTCAGTGCCGCAGTTTTTTTCAGCTCTGTAATAATTTCCGTGTTATCCGCAGGATCGCCCGCGCCGTTTGAGAGCATGATGCCGTCTGGATTCAGCGCAGCAATTTCATCACATTTTGTATATGCCGGAAGAACTGTCACGCGGCAGTCCCTTTTGACAAGCTCCCGTGCAATATTGGCCTTTGCACCGAAATCCAGCAATGCGATATGATGCTTTGCATTTTCTTCGCCAAGTGTATATGCCTGTGTGCAGGTTGTGCTTCTGACTGCGTTTGTTACGCGATATGCGTGTATCTTCTCAATTTCTGCATCCTTCGGCGAATCACAGATCATGCCGTTCATTGTGCCGCGGTCTCGCAGAATCCGTATCAGTGTCCGAGTGTCAACGCCGGTCAATGCGGGAATGTTTTGCTCTGCAAGCCAATCACTGAGTTTTCCGCGGCTTCTGAAATTGGAGGGCGCATCACAAATTTCTGAGGCAATATAAGCCGATAAATACGGTTTGCGCGCTTCAAAATCCTCCGGAATCACGCCGTAATTACCGATGAGCGGAAAGCTCTGTACGACTGCCTGCCCGTAATAGCTTGGGTCAGTCAGCGTTTCAAGATACCCGTTCATGCCGGTTGTGAAGACGATTTCGGCAATGACATTTTTCTGTGAACCGAGCCGCATCCCGTGAAAAACCATACCGTTTTCCAGCACCAGACAGCCCGGTTTCTGTTCCATACCCTTCATTTTCTCACTCCTGATGTTACACGGCGAGCCGCACTGCAAGCTGCAATGCGGCACCGCAAGATTATTATAATTACACGCTGTAAAGCAGGTCTGCGTAGGTCGGGAAGGGCTGATACTGTCTGGCCATGAGCGGTTCAAGCTGATCGGCTGCGGCGCGAAGCTCATTCATTGCGGGAATGATTGTATCGCGGCAGTAATAGGACGGATGCTCGTTGTCGTAGAGGTTGATCATGACGTTTTCAAGTGCTTCGGTCTTGGCAGCGATCTCGTCTGTGAGCGCGCTGACGCGGCGGAGCAAATCCGTTTCCGCGACGCCCTGCACACCGAGCGTTTTCTTTTCGAGTGCGTATTGCGTCAGCGATTTGCCGTATGCGAAGGCCGCCGGAATGATCTGTGTGCGTGCCATGTCGATCATCGTGTTTGCTTCGATTGCAATGAGCTTCGTGTAATTTTCGAGCAGAATATCTTTTCTCGATACGACCTCGCTGTGATTGTAAACGCCGAATTTCTTAAAGAGCGCGACATTCTTTTCCGTCGCAAATGCGTGCATTGCATCGGCTGTTGTCCGGAGATTGAGCAGTCCGCGGCGCTCCGCCTCTGCAACCCATTCGTCGGAATAATTGTTGCCGTTGAAGATGATGCGTCCGTGCTTTTTCAGCGTATCTCCGAGAATATTCTGTACCTCTGCTGCGACGTCGGATGCTGCCTCCAGGCGCTCTCCGAAATTGCAGAGCGCCTCTGCAAAGATCGTATTCAGGGCAATATTGGTATCCGCGATGGAATTTTCCGAGCCGAGCATGCGGAATTCAAATTTGTTACCGGTGAATGCCATCGGCGATGTGCGGTTGCGGTCGGAGGTATCCTTTTTGAAATCGGGGAGAACGTGAACGCCGGTTGTCAGTGTTTCGCGGTGCTTCTGCTCATCGCGTCCCTCTGCGGCTGCCTCAAGCTGAAGCTGGAGGTCATCGCCGAGATAGACCGAAACGATTGCAGGCGGTGCTTCATTTGCACCCAGACGGTGATCGTTTCCGGCGGATGCGACCGACATTCTCAGCAGGTCCTGATGCTCATCCACAGCGGATACGACTGCGGCAACCATCAGCAGAAACAGACGCTTGCGCTCCGGCGTTTTGCCCGGTGCAAAGAGGTTGATGCCGGTATCGGTCGAGAGCGACCAGTTATTGTGCTTGCCGCTTCCGTTGACGCCTGCAAACGGCTTCTCATGGAGCAGGCACATCAGGCCGTGCTTTTCTGCGACCTTCTTCATGATCTCCATGGTGAGCTGATTGTGGTCGCAGGCGACGTTCATTGTCGTATAGACCGGAGCAAGCTCATGCTGTGCGGGAGCGACCTCATTATGCTCGGTTTTTGCGTAAATGCCGAGCTTCCAGAGCTCCTCATTCAGCTCCTTCATGAAGGCCTGCACACGCGGGCGGATGACACCGAAATAGTGGTCTTCCATTTCCTGTCCCTTCGGTGCCTTTGCGCCGAACAGCGTTCTGCCGGTGAAGATGATATCCTTGCGCTGCTTTGCCATTTCGCGGTCAATGAGGAAGTATTCCTGCTCCGGGCCGACGGTTCCGCTGACGCGCTGTACATCTTCAAATCCAAGCAGATGCAGCACCTTTACGGCATGCTCGCTGACTGCCTCCATGGAACGCAGCAGCGGTGTTTTCTTATCGAGTGCTTCGCCGCTGTAGGAATAGAAAGCGGTCGGGATGCACAGGCTGTTTTCCTTGATGAATGCGTAGGAGGTCGGGTCCCATGCGGTATAGCCGCGTGCCTCGAAGGTCGCGCGCAGACCGCCCGACGGGAACGAGGATGCATCCGGCTCGCCCTTGATGAGCTCTTTGCCGGAGAATTCGAGGATCGCGCCGCCGTTTCCGTCCGGAGTGAGGAAGCTGTCATGCTTCTCGGCGGTGATGCCGGTCATCGGCTGAAACCAGTGCGTGTAGTGCGTAGCGCCGTTCTCCACAGCCCATTCGCGCATTGCGCTTGCGACGACATCCGCGACGGTCGGGTCGATGTCCTTACCGTTCGCAATGGTCTCGTGCAGGGACTTGTAGACCGCCTTCGGCAGACGCTCCTGCATCACGGTGTCGTTAAAAACAAGGCTTCCGAATACTTCAGTCGGTTTCATAAAAATACATCCTTTCCGGCGGGCGGACCCGCATTTTTCGGTAAATAAAAAAAACAGCAGCGGCATTTCGGGAATCTTCCCGAAACAGCACCGTTGCTGTTTTCTGTGTTACATGATAGCACATTTTTCGCTGCTTGTCAATAGTTTGACAGAAATTTCACAAGGTTTGACGGTTTGCCTATGAAATTCTAATTATTCTCATAGGTTTTTAGGATATTTTCCGCAGCAGTCCGTTTGGAGATACGCTGATTCATGGCCTGCTGCTCGATATATTTGTGTGCCTGCTCCTCGGTCATGCCGAGATACTGAATGAGCGCGTATTTGGCACGGTTGACGATGCGCAGGTCAATCAGCTTGATTTGCAGACGCTGATTTTCCTGCGACATGATCTGTGTTCTTGCATAGGCAGAAGCGGCGTCGTAAAGCGCCTGATGAAACGAAGAATGCGGAAACGGTCTGCCCAGAACAAAAATTCCCGAAGGCTCCAGTGATTGCCGGAATTCCGGCTCCTGCTCATTTTTCACGACGGCGATGACAGATGTGGGCGTGCTCTCCGCGAGATCGCTTGCAAGCTCCGTTCCGCATTCATCCGCAAGCGGAATATTGATGAGAACGACCGCCCAGCGATTCCCCATCATTTTTTGCCGTGCCTCCGTGCAGGAGACTGCGCCGCCGGATACGGTAAAGTCGCCGTCCGGCAGATTATCCCGCACGTAGCGGTGGAAATTCTCGTTTGAGGAAATGACGAAAACCTCTTTTTGTGCAAAGCGTGTCAGCATGAGACATCACTCCGTATATGCGTGCAGCAGATGTGCCGGCAGCGAAGCCTTCATAAATGCGCTTTCTGCCGCGGCTTTTTTTGCTGCGATCAGATCCTCCGGCAAAGCCGGATACTGCGCCTGAAACGCCTGTGAGCATTGCAGCAGGTTTTCATTGCAGGGCGGCGGCAGCTTTATGTCATGCAGAATGCCGTCAAGTCCTGCACGCATAACGAGTGCAAATGCAAGATACGGATTCGCAGAGGCATCCGGAGAGCGCAGCTCCATGCGCTGATGCGATGCGTCTGAGGCAGGAATCCGGATGAGCTGCGAGCGGTTCGAGGGAGACCATGAGACACGGTTCGGCGCCTTATCCCTGCCGAGCCGTGCATAGGATTCCGCCAGCGGATTCAGAACTGCGGTCATTTCCGGCGTATGCACAAGCAGACCCGCCATAAATGCGCTGAGCAGCGGCTCCTCCGGCACAGTGCCGTCTGAGATGTGAGCAAGCGAGATATTGATATGGAATCCGTTTCCGGCTTCTCCCGTAATCGGCTTCGGCGAGAATGATGCCCAGAGACCGTTCCGAGCGGCGACCGTGCTGACGACCTGCTTGAATGTCACGACATTGTCAGCGGCGCTGAGCGCATTGCTGTAGCGGAAGTCAATCTCATTCTGACCGGGTCCCTGCTCGTGGTGTGAGCGCTCTGGCTGAATGCCCATAGCCGCGAGTGTCTGGCAGATTTCTCTGCGGACATTTTCGCCGCCGTCGGCCGGTGCGATATCAAAATAGCCGGCGCGGTCAAGCGGCGTATCGGTCGGATTGCCGTTTTCATCGAGCTTAAACAGATAGAATTCGCATTCCGCGCCGATATCACAGCGCAGATCATGTGCGGCGAGGAGCTGCTCGGTATCGGCAAGAAATCTGCGGCAGTCAGCCGAAAACGGCGTGCCGTCCGGATTTCGGATCTCACAGAAAAAGCGCGCAACGCCGCCTCTGGACGGCCGCCACGGCAGCAGCGTTACAGTCGAGGGGTCGGGAAACAGGAACAGATCGGAGTGCGACGGATCGCGGAATCCCGCGATTGACGATGCATCAAACGCAATGCCCTGTTCAAAGGCGCACTCGATCTCCGATGCCTGTACAGAAATATTTTTCTGTACGCCGAACACGTCACAAAATGCAAGGCGCACAAATTTGATATCACTGCTTTCGATCAGCTCCGCGGCTTCACGCTGCGAAACATTCAGCATAGGATCACATCCTTTCTGTTGTATCATAACATATTGGAGCGGCTTTTGTCAACCGTGAATTTTGCGTTCAAAACGGTCCTTGGATTTATCATTTTCGACTGCGGTCGGATAATCGCCGGTAAAGCAGGCCGTGCAGATTCCGTCCGAACCAGCAAGCTGCGGGAGCGATCCGACCGGCAGAAAACCGAGGGAATCCGCGCCGATTATTTCGGCAATTTCCTGTACGGTATGGTGATTTGCGATCAGGTTTTCCTCGGAATCAATGTCTGTGCCGTACCAGCAGGGATGCAGAAACGGCGGCGCTGATACGCGGAAATGAATCTCCCTTGCACCGGCATTCCGGAGCAGTGCAACAATGCGGCGGCTGGTCGTGCCGCGCACAATCGAATCGTCAATCAGCACGATGCGCTTTCCGGCGACGGTCTCGCGGATCGGGCTTAATTTGAGCTGTACGCCGCTGTCACGTTCGGTCTGTGAGGGTGCAATGAAGGTTCGCCCGATGTATTTGTTTTTGATGAGGCCGATGCCGTAGGGGATGCCGGATGCTTCGGCAAAACCGAGTGCCGCATCGAGACCCGAATCCGGCACGCCGATCACGGCATCTGCCTCTGCCGGGTGCGATGCAGCGAGCAATGCGCCTGCTTTTTTGCGTGCCGCATGAACGGAAACGCCGTCCAGAACAGAATCAGGGCGGGCAAAATAAATATACTCGAAAATGCAGGTACGCTTGGGCGCAGTGCCGGCATATCTGCGGTCAGACTGCAATTCGCCGTCCGGTGTCAGCACAATCATTTCTCCGGCTTCGATATCGCGCAGAAATTCTGCGCCGACCGCATTCAGCGCACAGCTTTCCGATGCAATGACATATCCGCCTTTTGGCAGCTTCCCGATGCACAGCGGGCGGAATCCGTGCGGGTCACGCACGGCGATCATCTTCTGCGCGGACATGACAATCAGCGAAAACGCGCCCTCAAGCTGCGGCACAGCAAGACGGACGGCGTCCTCAATCGAATCGGTTTGCAGTCTTGCCTGCGTGATGAGATAGGCGATGATCTCGGTATCGCTGGTCGTGTGGAAAATCGCGCCGCGCTGTTCCAGCACACTGCGCAGTCTGCCTGCATTGCTGAGATTTCCGTTATGCACCAGCGCCATTTTTCCCTTCCGGTGATTGACCTCCATCGGCTGACAGTTGCGGCGCAGATTCCCGCCGGTTGTGCCGTACCGCACATGCCCGACCGCCATTGTACCCTGCGGGAATCCGGACAAAATCTGCGGTGTAAATACATGATCGACCAATCCTAAATCCTTGTGCGCGGTAAAAACACCGTCATCATTCACGGTAATGCCGGCGCCCTCTTGCCCGCGATGCTGAAGCGCAAACAGGCCGCAGTATGTGAGATGTGCAAGCCCTGCGGGCTGCGGTGTTACGATACCGAAAACGCCGCATTCTTCATGGAGCATGCCCATGATTTATTCCTCCATTGCCGCTCTGACCAGTCCGATAAACAGCGGATGCGGCTTATTCGGGCGGCTTTTGAATTCGGGATGATACTGAACGCCGACATAGAACGGCAGCTCTGTCAGCTCAACCGTTTCGACGAGGCTGCCGTCGGGGGAGGTGCCGCTGATGCAGAGACCGGCTTGGGTCAGTATCTCGCGGTAGGCATTGTTGAATTCATAGCGGTGCCGGTGCCGTTCAGCGATCTGCGGCTGGCTGTAGCAGCGCATCATTGTCGTATCGGGGGCGATCACGCAGGGATAGCTGCCGAGCCGGAGCGTACCGCCCTTGTTGATGCTGTCAGACTGACCGTCCATGAAATCAATGACCTTATGTGCGCATTCATGTGAAAATTCACCCGAATCCGCATCGGTTAAATTTGCGATATTCCGAGCATATTCGATCACAGCGATCTGCATGCCGAGACAGATTCCGAGAAACGGTTTTCCGTTTGTCCGCGCATATTTTGCAGCCGCGATCATGCCCTCGATGCCGCGCTGACCGAATCCGCCGGGAATCAGGATACCGTCACAGCCTCCGAGCATTTCATTCACATTTTCGCGTGTGATCTGTTCGGAGTCGATCCAGTCGATTATCACATCCGCGCCGAGCTGATAGCCTGCGTGATGCAGCGCCTCCGCAACGGACAAATAGGCGTCGTGAAGCTGCACATATTTGCCGACCAGCCCGATTGTGACCTTTCTGCGCGGCTCGCGGATGCGCTGACAGAGCGCCTCCCATTCGGTGAGATCGGGCGGAGGCGTCTGCAAACTGAGCTCGCGGCAGACAATATCCGAAAGATGTGCTTTTTCGAGCATCAGCGGCGCTTCGTAGAGATTCGGGAGCGTCCGGTTCTCAATCACGCAGTCGGGCTTCACATTGCAGAAATGCGAGATTTTTGTGAAAATGCTGTTGTCGGTGATCGGCTCGTCGGTGCGCAGAACGATGATATCCGGCGAGATGCCGAAGCCCTGCAATTCCTTGACGGAATGCTGTGTGGGCTTGGATTTATGCTCGCCGGAGGCTTTCAGATACGGAACGAGCGTCACATGGATATAAAGCGTATTTTCGCGCCCGACCTCGTGGCCGAGCTGGCGGATTGCTTCGAGGAACGGCTGGCTTTCGATGTCGCCGGTCGTGCCGCCGATCTCGGTGATGACGACATCCGCATTGCCTTTTTCGCCGACGCTGTAAATAAAATGCTTGATCTCATCGGTGATATGCGGAATGATCTGCACGGTGCGTCCGAGATACTCGCCGCGGCGTTCCTTGTGCAGCACATTGTCATAGACCTTGCCCGTTGTCAGATTGGAAAAGCGGTTCAGGTTTTCGTCGATAAAGCGCTCGTAATGGCCGAGGTCAAGATCGGTCTCGGCGCCGTCCTCGGTGACATAGACCTCACCGTGCTGATAGGGGCTCATTGTGCCGGGATCGACATTGATATACGGGTCGAGCTTCTGTGCCGCGACCTTCAGCCCGCGGCTTTTGAGCAGCCGTCCGAGCGAAGCTGCCGTGATGCCCTTGCCGAGTCCCGATACCACGCCGCCGGTTACGAAAATATACTTTGTCATCACGCACCGCCTCCGATCAGTTTGCAACATACATCTGCTGATAGGGATTGCCGCTGTCGGGGGTGACAAGCGTGAATTCGGCATTCAGCAGCTCATCGGCATTGCCGCCGAAATGCGAGCAGAATTCTTCAACGTAGCTGCGGATTTCCTCGAGCTCCTCTGCTGATGCAATGCGGTGATGCACCTGATGCGGGAAGTGGATGCCTGCGCAGTCGGAGCGCAGAAACAGCTTGCCGCCGTGCATGCCGGTACACGGGAAATTGCTGACGATCGGCTTCCCGCCGCCGGTCAGTCCGAGCACAATGATAATGCCGCCCGCCTGATATTCTCCGAGAAAGCTGCCGGTTCTGCCGCCGATAACCATAACAGGCACCTTGTCCTGATATGCTTTCATGTGGATGCCGGCGCGGTAGCCGGCGTTGCCCTTTACGAAGATTTTTCCGCCGCGCATCGCATAGCCTGCCGCATCGCCGATATTGCCGTGAACGATGATCTTGCCCTCGTTCATGGTATCGCCGACCGCGTCCTGCGCATTGCCGAAGGTCTCGATGACTGTGCCGTTGAGGTATGAGCCGAGCGCATTGCCCGCGATGCCGCTGATCTTCACGTATTTGCCGCTTGTTCCGGCTGCAAGAAACCGCTGCCCGATGCATCCCGTCAGCGTGATCTCACTGTCTGCGGTCTGCCGCATCTGCGCATTGATCTCGGAAAAGCCCATTGCCGATACATTCAATTCCATTCAGACTGCTCCTTTCAGCACTTTATCGCGGTATGCGCTGCCCATGGCCGCGAGCTGCGGTTCAATTTTCAGCCTTGCAAAATCGACCGATGACAGCGGTGTTCTGTTCCGGATCAGCGCGGTATAGATGCCTGTCCGGTGCATGTGTCCGAGCAGCATAAAGCCGGTCAGTCTGTCGTCCTTGACAAAGAGCCGCTTGATATGGCTTTCATCCGCTTCTTCGTACATTTCACAGCCCTCCGGCTGAGAGCCGGCAGTATGGCAGTGCAGGCCGAAAAAGCCGATCGAGTTCATCGGAATCGCATTGTCAAACGCAGCGGTTCCGCCCGCCATATTGACACCTGCGGTATGCCCCTGCATGTACGCATTCGGCATCAGCGCCATAATCTTCACCGAATCTGAGGAGATATCGTGATACTCGGTGCAGTCGCCGGCCGCATAAACGTCCTGGAGACTCGTTCTGCACGCTTCATCGACCGCAATGCCGCGGTTCACATTTCCGCCGGCGTTTTTGACAAGCGCGGTATTTGCACGCACGCCGACCGCCAGCACCAGCACATCGAAATCGACCTCTGCGCCGTTCTGCATCATGGCATGGCTTCCGCTGAATTCCTTTGCGCTGGTGCCGAGAATGAACGAAATGCCGTTTGCTTCGAGGTGCTTCTGCATCATCGCAGCGCATTTGTCATCAAGAATGGAGGACAGCACACGCGGCGCGAGATCGCAGACCGTGATGCTTTTCACGCGGTTATGCAGTCCCTCCGCGCATTTCAGACCGATCAGGCCGGCGCCGATGATGAGCACGCGGCTTTCCGGCGTAATCGCTTTTTCGAGCGCCAGCGTATCGTCGATCGTCATGAAGCTGAACTTGTTTTCGACGGTATCAAGTCCCTGCATCGGCGGAACAAACGGAGAGGAACCGGTGCAGACGCAGAGTGCGTCATAATCGGAGCTTTCGCCGTTATCCAGAACGATCTTCTTTGTATCTGCGTGCATTTCGCTAACTGCTCTGCCGTACAGAACAGTCACGTTGTTGTCCGAATAAAAGGATTCGGAACGGTAATTCATGCGCTTCAGATCTGTTTTATTTTCAAGATAATAGGAGATCAGCGGGCGGCAGTAAACCGGATGCTTTTCTGCGGAAATGACCGTGATGCTGCCTGCTGCATCGACGGAACGGATGCCCTCGATGCATCCGGCGGCAGCCACACCGTTTCCGATAATGACATACTGTTTCATTCGGCTTCCCCCCGTTCCTCATAGACGATCGCGCCGTTCGGACAGCCCTTGACGCAGGCCGGCGCACCGCAGGCATTTTTCATGCACAGCTCACATTTCTGCGCGACCCCGCTGCCGTCCTCAACGACCGCACCATACGGACATACCAGCACGCAGGTCAGACAGCCGACGCATTTGCTGTGGTCAATTTCAATGACACCGTCCTTTTTGGAGAGCGCGCCGGCGATGCAGCTTTTCACACAGATCGGGTCGTTGCAGTGGCGGCAGGAGACCGCATAGGTCACGCCGTTTTCGTCCTGCTCGACCTGAATGCGCGGATAGATTGTTTTGCCGCGCAGCGCCTTGACCATATCCGTCATGCCGGAATTGGCAAATGCGCAGTTATATTCGCACAAATGGCACCCGAGGCACCATTCCTCTTTCACATAGATACGTTTCATACTTCACACCCCCGCCTTATTCTCCAGCATGCGAAATACCGAGGATCTCAAGCTCCTTTTCGGTCAGACCGACACCGCGCAGCATCAGGCGGTTTCCGCGCAGTGCTTCGATCGAGTTGATGCCCATGCCGCCCATGAGCTCCTTGATCTCATGCCGCCATGCGTCCATCAGATTGATGAGCCGCTGTGAGCCGATATCCGGATTCAGGCGCTTGACGAGATCGGGGCGCTGTGTCGCAATGCCCCAGTTGCATTTGCCGGTGTGGCAGCTCCGGCAGAGATGACATCCCATGGCAAGGCAGGCTGCCGTTGCAATATAGCAGGCATCGGCGCCGAGTGCGATTGCCTTGACGACATCCGCCGCCGAGCGCACCGAGCCGCCGCAGATAATGGAAACATTGTTGCGGATGCCCTCATCGCGCAGTCGCTTATCGACCGCCGCCAGTGCCAGTTCGATCGGAATACCGACATTGTCGCGGATTCTGGTCGGGGCAGCGCCCGTACCGCCGCGGAAGCCGTCGATCGCGATGATATCCGCGCCGGAGCGTGCAATGCCGCTTGCGATTGCCGCAATATTATGCACCGCCGCGACCTTGACGATGACCGGCAGGCGGTAATCGGTTGCCTCCTTCAGCGAAAAAACGAGCTGCCGCAGGTCCTCGATCGAGTAGATATCGTGATGCGGGGCAGGGGAGATCGCGTCGCTGCCCTCTGGGATCATGCGCGTTTTGGAGACATCGCCGACGGCCTTGGTGCCGGGCAGATGTCCGCCGATGCCGGGCTTTGCGCCCTGTCCCATTTTGATCTCGATCGCGGCGCCCGCTTCGAGATAATCCTTGTGAACGCCGAAGCGTCCGGATGCGACCTGCACAATGGTATTTTTGCCGTATTTGTAGAAATCCTCATGCAGACCGCCCTCACCGGTATTGTAGTAAATACCGAGCGCAGATGCCGCCCTTGCAAGCGAAGCATGCGCATTGTAGCTGATCGAGCCGTAGCTCATGGCCGAGAACATTACCGGCATGCTGAGCGAGAGCTGCGGCGCCAGCTTTGTATCCAGCGAGCCGTCCGCATTTCTGGTGATATGATCGGGCTTTTTGCCGAGGAACACGCGGGTTTCCATCGGTTCTCTGAGCGGGTCGATCGGCGGATTTGTCACCTGTGAAGCATTGATGAGAATTCTGTCCCAATAAACAGGCAGCGGATTCGGGTTGCCCATAGACGAGAGCAGCACACCGCCGGTCTCAGCCTGCCGGTAGATCTCCTTGATTGTCTGATCGGAGTAATTCGCATTTTCGCGCAGGCGGCAGTCACTTTTCACGATCTTCAGCGCTCTGGTCGGACACAGCGTCACGCAGCGCTGGCAGTTGACGCATTTGGATTCGTCGGAGAGCATGACCTTTCCGTCTTCATCATACCAATGCACCTCATTGGCGCACTGCCGTTCGCAGACGCGGCAGCGGATACACCGGCTGTCATTGCGCACGACCTCAAATTCCGGATAGAAATTCAAAATGCTCCCTCCTTTACCCGAACAATGACCGGCTCACCGCCGGCAGGCGACCAGATATTCTGAATATCGGGTGCCATGACGCGGATCGCGGCCTCCTCGCTTGCGATGTAAACCATATCATTCTGCTCGCCGACGACCATGGAGCGCAGCTTCAGGCGGTCGTTCAGTGCCATGAGTCCGCCGTCAAAGCCGAGAATGATCGAGAACGGGCCGGTGACCAGCAGGCTCGGGAACACCGTCCGCAGATAGGTGTATTTTTCCTTATCCGCCTCGGATTTGCCCTCGATCGTAGACCAGAACGGTGCAGCGATCACGGAAGCCATTTCGTCAAGCGAGAGCCCCTGCCGTCTGAGCAGATAGTCTGCGATATAGGTGATGACCTCGGTATCTGTCTGCAGCGTACATTTGTAGCCGTACATTTCGATGAAGCGGCGGTTTGCGTCATAGCTGGAGATTTCGCCGTTGTGAACGATCGAATAATCGAGCAGGCAGAAGGGATGTGCGCCGCCCCACCAGCCGGGGGTATTGGTCGGATAGCGCCCGTGCGCCGTCCAGCAGTAGGCCTCGTATTCCTCAAGGCGGTAGTATCTGCCGACATCCTCCGGGAAGCCGACCGCCTTGAATGCGCCCATATTTTTGCCGCAGGAAAAGACATAGCTGCCGACCGGCTCCGCATTGATGCGGTTGACAACGCGCACGACAAGCTCTTTTTCGTCGATCTGCAAATGGCGCAGCACAGACTGCATCGGTGAGACAAAGACGCGCCGGATAATCGGCTCATCGGTAATCTGCGGCATCTTGCGCACCTTGATGTGCTCGTCCTGCACGATCTCGAAATACTCTTTGAGCAGCGCCATGCATTCAGCCTGTGCGCTCCGGTTATTGAAGAAGATGTGCAGCGCATAGAAGTCCTTGTATTCGGGATAAATGCCGTATGCGGCGAAGCCGCCGCCGAGACCGTTTGAGCGGTCGTGCATCGGAATCATGCTCTGAATGATGCTTTCGCCGTTCATGCGTTTGCCGTCGCGCGAGATCATTGCAGAGACCGCGCACCCGGACGGAATGCGCACATGACCTTCCAGTGGGATCATCTCAAATTCCTCCTTGCAGAAACAAAGGCGTCCATTTGAGGACACCTGACCCGGTGAACCTCAAATGAACGCCTTTGTTCATTTCATTGCCGTTATTATAGCACATTGTGAAACTTTTGTCAATATCCCGCGGACAGTATTCCGCATCCGGCACACGATTTCGGAACAGCGACCAGAATACGCAGCATGCTGTCAGAAGAAAATTGTCGCATTTTAACAAGGAAGGTTCCGAACCGTTCATGAGCGGGCTGCTGAAAAATCCGGGATTCCCTGCCGCATTGCACTGTTCCGTAAAATGTGCTGTAATGAGAGCGGTTTCTTGCGGAAAGACAGTATTCGTGCGTGCTGATTTTTTCTTCTGCTCCCATTGCACTTTTCCGGATAATGTGCTACAATAGAAGTATATAACAGAGAAACAGGGGGATTGAAAATGAAACTGAAAAAGCAATTCTGTGCAGCACTGACGGCCTTCGGCATGCTGCTCTGTACGCTTCCGCAGCCGGCACCGTCAGCCGGCGCGGCAGAAACCGTCATGTATTCCGGTGTGACCGGTCTGCCGTTTGAGAACGGTGATCCGTTCAAGGGTGCTGATGTTTCGTCGGTCATTTCGCTGGAAGAAAGCGGCGTGAAATTCTGCGACCGGAACGGAAACGAGCGTGACATTTTTCTGACGCTTGCGGATGCGGGTGTCAATACGATCCGTGTCCGCATCTGGAATAACCCGTATCAGACCGGAACGCATGCCAACTACGGCGGCGGTGTCTGCGACCTGCCCTGTGCGGTCAAAATTGCCGAGCGCTGTGCGAATGCCGGACTGAAGCTGCTGCTCGATTTCCACTATTCCGATTTCTGGGCAGACCCCGGCAAACAGAAAGCCCCGAAGGCATGGGCATCCTACAGCGTCAGCCAGAAGGCCGATGCGATTTATCAGTTCACGCTGGATTCCCTTCGGCAGATCAGCGCTGCCGGTGCAGAGATCGCAATGGTGCAGGTCGGCAACGAGACCACGACCGGCATGTGCGGCGTAATGCTGGAGGATTACGGCTGGAGCGATGCGGGCTGGCGCGATCTTGCCTCATTGTTCAATGCCGGCGCACGTGCCGTGCGGGATTTCAGCAGTGACACACTGGTCGCGCTGCATTTTACCAATCCGGAAAAGGCCTCGAATATGACTTATCTGGCGGATATGCTCCGGAAAACGAACGTCGATTACGATGTGTTTGCGACATCCTATTATCCATACTGGCACGGTACGCTGTCCAACCTCACAAGCGTCCTGACGAATATTTCGCGCACCAGCGGCAAGCAGGTCATGGTTGCAGAGACTTCCTGTGCGCGGACGCTGGATGACAGGGATACCTTTCCGAATACGATCGGCAGCCGGGATGCGCTCGGTGATTATGCGGGCTATGAGCTCAGCCCCGCAGGCCAGACGGCATATCTGCACGATATATTTGCGGCTGTCGCGGCTGTGCCGGACGGAAAAGGTATCGGTGTGTTTTACTGGGAGCCTGCATGGCTGGCGGTCGGCACAGACAGCGGCAGCAATGCGCAGAAATGGGAGAAATACGGCTCCGGCTGGGCAAACAGTGCAGCCGGGGAATATGACAAATCCGCACAGCAATCTGCCGGCGGAAGCTGCATTGAAAATGAATCCTTGTTCAGCGATGACGGAAGGCCGCTCGATTCGCTTTATGTGTTCGGTACGGTTCACGGAAGCGGCGGGGGGCAGCATCCGCAGGGAGAAAATCTGCTGCGAAACGGCGGCTTTGAGGCAAACGGCGGCTGGACGGATTCGCCGGAGGGCTGGACGCTGGACGGCACCGCAGACGGTCATTTTGATGTGCGAGCGGAGGATTCGCATTCAGGCGGCTGTGCGCTGCACTGGTATTCGGAGCGTGCATTCGCAGACAGCACTGCGAGCACGGTATTCCGTGCAGATGCGGACGGAACATACCGGATCAGCGGCTTTGTGCAGGGCGATGAAGCGACCCGTTATGCACTGACGGTGACATCCGGACAGCAGCAGAAGCAGATTACCGGAACCGGCCGGGGCTGGGCGGTCTGGCAGGAGCCCTCGGCAGAGCTGACACTGCGTGCAGGCGAAACCGTGCGCATTATGCTGACGGTTTCCGGCGGCGCGGGCAGCTACGGTTCAGCCGATGATTTCCGCATACAGAAAACGGCGGAGCCTGCCGATCTGCGCGGGGATCTGAACCTTGACGGGGCCGTGAACCGTCAGGACGCCGGAATACTGCTGGCATATCTGCTCGGCAGCGGAACGGCTCCCGCAGACCGTGCCGACCTCAATGCAGACGGGAAGCTCAATGCCGCCGACCTCACGATTCTGAAGCAGATCGCCGGGGTCGGATGAAGGCGCATCTGTCTGCCGAAAAAGGTATCGCTGCGCGATGATTGATAATGGGCTCTCGCTCGCTTCGCTATGAGTTTGCACTGCAAACTCACCAAACCCACCAAAAGGAGTCCCCATTTTGAATCCATCGGAGATACCGCTTTCTCGACAAGCTGAGATGCCCCGGAGAAACCCTCCGGGGCATCTTTCTCATATTTCCGTTTACTGCCGGCCGAGCGCTGTATAGGGGAGAATCTTTGCGAGATAGCGCATGAGCTTGCTCAGGTCTCCGGCATCGACACTGCCGTCATATTCCACATCGGAATTTGTTTTGCTCTGTGTGGTGTACTCTGCTTCTTTCAGTGTCGGGTCATCGCCGACCGCGCGTGCAAGCAGAACAGCGTCCATGATATTGACCTCGCCGTTACAGTCCGTATCGCCCCACACGGCCTTGGAAGCCGGTGCTGTTGTTTCGGTTTCGGTTGTAGCAGTTGTGGTAGTTGTTGTGGTTGTGGTTGTTGTAGTGGTTGTAGCTGCGGTCGTTTCGGTCACGGCATTCCAGTTCTGGCACGGGCTGTTTGTCGGTGCATAAAGCTGCACATTGGCGCCGCCGGTTTTCGATGCGCCGTCAACCTCCACGAGATACGGGTCTGTCGAAACAGCCGAAATGATGCTGTAGCTGCCGTTGAGATTCTTCGAGAATCGGAACAGCGCTGCGCTGTCGGATGCCGGGCTTGCCGCGACCGTGATATTGGCTGCATTGCCGCTGCCTGCCGCCTTCAGTGCATATGCCGGGTCAGCCAGCGAGCGGATGACGTAACCGCCGCCTGCATATTCGAGCGTCCATTTCTGGCAGTCAAAGCCGTTGGATTCCCACTGCTGAACATTCGAGCCGTCCTTCATTTCGCCGTTTGCGATGTCCATGACAAGGCCGGAGTTTGCATTCTCGAAGGTATAGATCACGCTTGTATTCATTTTCGTGCCGGGGTCAGCGCAGGGTTCCAGAATCCAGCTCTGGCAGGAATTGCCGTTCTGCTCCCACTGCTGCACATTTCCGCCGGAGGCTTTTGAAGCATCGGCGACCTCAACGGCGGATTTCCCGTCAGAGATCCGCGTGAAGACCGTGTAGCTGCCGTCGCTGTTTTCTGCGAGCATGAACTGCTGGTTCGTGCCGCCGTTGTACCGGTAGAGATCGAGGTTTGTGCCGTTGTCGGTCTTTCTGCCGGCAACGTCGAGGACAAAGGTTCCGCCGTCGCCGACACAGGAAACGATGTAATAATAGCCGTCGCCTGCGCTGTAGAGCTTCCAGATATCGTGAACAGAGCTGTTGTCGGTGCCCCACTGCTGAATGTTTGCGCCGTTCTCAGCCGCAGCGCCCGCAACCTGCATATACAGACCGGAATTGACGTTTTTGAAGCGGAATGCAGCGCCCTCACTGAAGCTCGCCGGAACGGGCCCCATCGGGCCGCTCGGTGCTTCGCTGTAGCCTGCGCTCGGAACGCCTGCCTTTGCAAACCGCAGATACATCATATTATTTTTACTGGACTGAACGCCGCTGTAGCTGCCGCAGTAGTTTTTGACATTCTGTGCGCTGATCGACACATAGCTGTAGTTGCCGCCCGGACGGAATTCGCTGGCCTTGGAATAGCTCGGATTGGAGGAGGTACCCTGCCCCTGAACCGTTCTGTTGCAGCTATTGAAGATCGAGCCGCTCTCGGCGTATGCACCTGCATAGGTGATCGAGTTCCAGTCGCAGATGACGTTGCCGCCGTTTTCATAGACACACTTCTCTGCGTAAATATCGCAGCCGCTGTGAACGGTATACGCCATGCTGAACTGGTTGACGTAGTTGTTGAGCGAGTGGAAATAGCCCCAGCGCATCAGTCCCGGGCCTCTGGTGAGGGTCTTGTTGAAGCTGCTGCTGATAATCGACATGCGCGGGAAATTGTCATACTTGTTCTTGACGTCCGCGGTGTCATCCGGGTAGCCGAGAATCAGGCCATATTCATGCAGCCCGAACGCGCAGTCGGAAACCGTGCAGAAATCTGCATCGTAGCAGCAGGCGAGGAATTTGTCGTAATCAGGCTGGCCTGTCGATGCCTTGTTGTAGTCGGCATGACCCGTGAAGGTGCAGTGATCGACCCAGAGATTCTCGCCGGAGCCGAAATACGCCACGATTGAGTCGTTTCCGTTGGAATCCTTATCATGCTGAAGGTCGAAATTCTTGATGATGAGATTGTTTCCGGTGCCTTTGCCGGAGGCTGTGCAGAACTGTACGTTGAAGAGCGTATGCTTCGCATAGCTGCCGATGATTGTTTTGTTGCTGTGGACATAGATGCGGCCGTCCGGGCAGTAGAGATGATTCTGAGAATCCGTTTTATAGCCGGTGACGCTGATATCTGCGGTTACAACGATGGTATAGGGCGTATCAGAGGTCGCGTATTTGCTGAGATCCGAGAAATTCGTGACCTCAACGACCTCACCGAACAGACCGCCGATATCGCCGGCCTTGATGTTGCCGGTCTGATCGTTTTTGCAGTAGCCGGCAAAGCCCTGAAGCCCGTCGGCATTGAGCAGCCAGAGCTGACTGTCCGCGCCGGAGTAGCTTGCGAGCGTCATGCCGGAGCTGCCCTGTGTCAGCGCGAGTGCGGTGTTTTCATAGTTGACGATCTTGTAATACAGATCGTTTCCGAGGTGATCCTGCTTGACGGGGATCACATACCAGTGCTGTGATTTGGCAGATTCGCTGCCGTAGAGAATGACGCTGTTTCCGGCGGTGACGCTGTAATTCTGCGGTGTCACCAGTCTGCCGGACTGTGCATTGACCAGCTTGAAAAATGTACCGTTGGAATCCTTTCCGACGCGGTCGAAGCGCCACGACGGGGAAAGGTCATTGCCCAGTGTGCCGAGCGTCAGTGCAGAGCCGTCCTCCGTTCCGCTTTCCGTCAGAACCATGGAGCTGTCCTTGTTCGCGATATTCATGAGCTGTGCAGGATAGTCGGTTGATACCGCGCTGACTGCCGGTGCTGTTTCGGTAAACCGGAAGAGCGGCAGGAGCAGTGCCGACAGAACCGTAAGCGACAAAAGCAGTGCCCGCCGCATTTGCTGTGTCCGTTTCATGAAAACCATCTCCCTCCGAATATAAGGCAGCAGCCGAACCGCCGTCTGCCATAGCTTCATTATAGCATGGTTCCGCATCTTCCGTCAATGAATAATCGTATACACTGAATGACGAAAACAGTCAGAATCGCTGAGAACAGCAGCATGGAACCGCAGGCTCGCTGCATGCGCAAAAAAGAATCATCCGCACAGCGGAAAGCGGTGCGGATGATGGATGCAGGATGATTTCAGCGCATATTCACGGTCAGCCGGCCGGTATTTTCGCGCTCGGCTCTTGCGATCATATTGATCGCAGCTCTGCCGTAGCTTCCGAGATTGTCGATCAGGCTTTGCATATGCAGCAGCGTGATTGTCGTTTTTTCGGAAAGCGAAGTCAGGCAGTCATAGAGTGCATCGAGGTTGTTGCCGTAGAAGCCCGGCAGACGCAGCTTGGAAGAAAAAACGCGGTGAAACGCGGTGCGGTCATTGATTTCGGAGCAGTCGATAGTAATTTGCATGTTTTATTCCTCCCCATACAGCAATTCAAAAGTGTTATAGTGGTCTTCAGTATAGTAAATCAGTCCGTCATTGGAATAGACGATGCGTTTTGCGCCGCGGGATTTTTTTCCGAGCGTGTCGATATCGCATTCATGGTATTCCCGGCCGGGCTTTTCCGGCAGATTGCCTTCATAATTGCCGAAATAGCTTCCGCCGATGCAGCAGCCGGGGGCATACGGCTCCAGCGAGCCGCCGGACCAGCCGAGCTTCTGCGCTTCTTTTTTGGTAATGAAATTAGAGGGCAGCTCCCCGTAAGTATAGAGATACAGCGCAACGTCCTCCTTGGAGGTATAGACGCCGTCGCGGTCGATCGTGCCCTCCGTCGTAACCGTGCCGGCATCGGTCAGCGCACCCGCGTCATAGGCGGCGGTGGTTACCGGATCGGCGGCTGATTCCGGCGGCAGTGTCCGTGCGGTTGTCAGAGAGACCGCCGGCGGCTGCTCGGTGATTTCCGAAAAAGCCGGCTCAGTCAGTACCGGCGCAGTACCGGTTGAAGTATCCGGAGCGGCCGATTCCGAAGCTGCCGCGGATGTCTGCTGCGGCTTTGCGGGTTCTTGTTTTTGTTTCTTTTTGCAGCCGCCGAGCGTCAGCAGGAGCAGGCCCGCCAGCAGCAATGCAGATCGTTTACGCATAATCTACCCCCTTTGCTGTATATATTATAGCACATTATACGAAAAAATGCAATGGGTGCATGAAACTTTATTCATCAGTTATTTGCATCGGAGCATCATCGGAGCGCATGCTTTCATACTTATTGCTTTTTCTCATATTCCCCATTGCACTTTTTCAAATAATATGCTAAAAGCCGGCAGTACCGGCCCAGCTTGTAGAAAAAGGTATCGCTGCGCGATGATTGATAATGGGCTCTCGCTCGCTTCGCTAACCCACCAAAGGGACACTCCCTTTGGAATCCGATATTCATCAAAATGAAAGGAAGTACATGCTTTTTATAATATGGGATTCTTAAGGGCTAGTAGCCCTTAAGCAGGGGTTTGGGGACGGAGTCCCCATTATAAATCTGTCGGAGACACTTTTTCGACAGACTGAGCCGGCAGTGCCGGCCTCCGGTTTTGCTCCCATGAAGCGTAACCGGTAATTATATTCTTCTGCTCCCATTGCACTTTTTCAAATAATATGCTATAATATAATGGGGGTGAGTGCAATGCAGCAGCGAACGGTCGGCATCATGGCGCATGTAGATGCCGGAAAAACAACACTTGCAGAGGCGATTCTGTTCCGCACGGGCGAGATTCGCAAACAGGGCAGAGTCGATCACGGCGATTCATGGCTCGATACCAACGACATCGAGCGCAGCCGCGGCATCACGATTTTCAGCGCGCAGGCGCAGTTCACACTTGGTGAAACAGTATTTACGCTGCTGGATACCCCCGGTCATACGGATTTCGCCGCCGAGACCGAGCGCGTCATGCAGGTGCTCGACTGCGCGGTGCTTGTTATCAGCGGTACCGACGGCGTGCAAAGCCACACCCGCACGCTCTGGTCATTGCTGGAGCGGTATCATGTGCCGGTGATTCTCTTTGTAAATAAAATGGATCTCTCCGACCGCACAGAGACCGCACTGATACAGGAATTGCAGGGACGTCTTTCGCCGGGCTGCGTGCAGTTCGATACGGATTATGATACGCTGTGCGAGCAGGCTGCGGCATGCAGCGAAACGCTGATGACCGCCTATTTCGATGACGGAACGCTCACGGCAGAGGCGCTGCGGGCGGCCGTGCGGGAGCGCGTGATTTTTCCGGTCTGCTTCGGTTCAGCGCGCACGCTGAAGGGCATGGACGGTTTTCTGCGCATTTTGCAGGAATATGTGCCGGAGACAGTTCCACTGCCGGATTTCGGCGCACAGGTGTTCAAAATTTCAACAGATACAAAGGGCGGCAGACTGACCTTTCTGAAGCTCCGCGGCGGCACCCTGAAAAACCGCGCTGAGCTGACCTATACCGGCAGCGATCATCTGCCGCACACCGAAAAGATCACAGGCATCCGGTTTTATTCCGGTGCAAAATATACCCCCGCCGATGAAGCGGAAGCAGGCGCAGTCTGTGCCGTGACGGGGCTTTCTGCCGCATATGCGGGCATGGGGCTGGGCGTGTGTCAGGACAGTGCATCAGCCTGCCTGACGCCGGTCATGCGCTATCAGGTGCATCTGCCGGAGGGCCTTGCGCCGCAGGAGGCACTTGCCGCATTCCGCATGCTCGAAGCGGAGGACCCGCAGCTCCGTGTAAGCTGGGATGCCCAAACCCGCACGATCTTCGTGCAGCTTATGGGCACGGTGCAGCTTGAGGTGCTGACGAAGCTGATGAGCGACCGCTTCGGCTATGCAGTGACCTTCGGCAGCGGCGCTGTGACATACCGCGAAACAATCGCGGAGGCCGTTGAGGGCATCGGGCATTATGAGCCGCTGCGGCATTATGCAGAGGTGCATTTGCTCATGGAGCCGCTGCCCGCGGGAAGCGGCCTGCAATACGCAGCGCGCTGTCCGGAGGACGACCTTGACCGGAACTGGCAGCGTCTCATTCTGACGCATTTGCAGGAAAAGACGCATGTCGGCGCACTGACAGGCTCTCCGATCACGGACATGAAGCTGACACTGGTGAGCGGACGGGCGCACCTGAAGCATACCGAGGGCGGCGATTTCCGGCAGGCGACCTACCGTGCCGTGCGGCAGGGGCTTCGGTCTGCGGAGCCGGTGCTGCTCGAACCGTATTATGAATTCACGCTGGAGATTCCGTCGGCCTGTGTCGGGCGTGCGATGACTGATTTGCAGCAGCGCAGCACTGAATTTTCCCCGCCGGAGCTGCTTGGGGAGACTGCCGTTCTGACGGGCAGCGGCCCTGTTTCCGAGCTGAACGGCTATGCGCAGGAGGTGCTCAGTTATACAAAGGGACACGGCAGTCTGACTGTGCAGGTGTCTGGCTACCGCCCCTGCCACAATACGGAGGAGGTCGTGCAGCGCATCGGATACGATGCGGATGCAGACCTTGAAAACAGCGCAGATTCCGTATTCTGCGCACACGGCGCAGGATTTCTCGTGAACTGGGCGGAGGTGCCGATGCATATGCACCTGCCGGCGATGCTCCCGCACCGGTTTGATTTTGCGGAGGAACAGCAGCCCGCCGCGCCGCGCCCGAGACAGAGCGCACAGCCCGCCGGCGAGGACGAGCTTATGGCAATCTTCGAGCGCACCTACGGCAAAATCAACCGGGAGCCGCAGAAGGCAATGCGCCGCGACCGCCGTGAGGAGGCGCAGAAGGAAACCAAGGTAAAAGTCGCTCCGCCGCCGGAAAAGGAATATCTGCTGGTGGACGGGTACAATATCATATTTGCATGGGAAGAGCTGAAGCGTCTTGCCGCTGACGACCTCTCCCATGCCCGCGACCGGCTGCTGGAGATTTTGCAGAATTATCAGGGCTATAAGAAATGCGAGGTCATACTGGTATTTGACGCATACAAGCTGAAGGGGCACGGCCGTGAGATTGAGCAGCAGGGGAATATCAGCGTGGTGTATACGAAGGAAGCCGAGACAGCCGATTCGTATATTGAGCGGGTCTCGAAGCAGCTCCTGAAAAACAACCGCGTCCGGGTTGCAACGTCAGACGGACTGGAGCAGCTTATTATACTGGGCAACGGCGCGATGCGCATTTCCGCGCGGGAATTCCTTGCGGAGATTCGCGCAGCAGAGGCAGAGATCCGCGAAATCATCGGCGAATCATGAATAAGCGCGTTTCGATTTTTGCACAGCGATCCTATAATCACACGAAAGAAGGTGCCGGAATGGAGGAGCAGGAGCAGCTCAGGCGCGTGCTGTATCACGCAGAGCATGCGGAGTGCCTGACCTATTTTTCGATCGAGGGAAAATTCGACCCCGATCAGATCACGGCCTATCTGCGGATTGCGCCGGAGCAGGTGCGCCGCATCGGCGACAGGCGCCCGAACGGTGAACCGGCCAAAACCGCGCTCTGGCGCTTTGGAAGTGTCTCAGGCCGCAGCACCGATATTGACGGGCAGATGAAGGAGACGATCCGGAATCTGCTGCCGAAGGAGGGGCTTCTCCGGCAGATCAAGCTGCAATACAACGCCTCGCTGGTGCTGACCGTCGTGCCGATCGTGCGCTATGACGAGCCTGTTCCGTCGCTGGCGCCTTCACTTGCGGTGATGCGGTTCTGTCTGGAGACCGGAACAGAGCTGTCGATCGACCTCTATGTGAGCTGTCCGGACGATCTGACTGCCGACACATGCGGCTGAGAAGCGAAAATGAAAAAAATGTCTTTTTTTTCAGAAAACCCCTTGCAATCTGCGGGGGTTTTATGTTATAATGTGTAGTTGAAGTGAGGTGTTCGCATTATGCCAAAAAGAAACGATATCAACAAAGTTATGATTATCGGCTCAGGCCCGATCATCATCGGACAAGCATGCGAGTTTGACTATTCCGGCACACAGGCTTGCAAAGCACTGCGCAAGCTCGGATATCAGATCGTGCTCGTCAACTCCAACCCCGCAACGATCATGACAGACCCGGATGTGGCCGATGTGACGTACATCGAGCCGCTGAACTGCGCCCGTCTGACCGAGATTATCAAAAAGGAGCGTCCGGATGCGCTGCTGCCGAATCTCGGCGGACAGTCCGGCCTGAATCTTTGCTCCGAGCTTGATAAGGCCGGCGTGCTGAAGGAGTACGGCGTCAAGGTCATCGGCGTTCAGGTCGATGCGATCGAGCGCGGCGAGGACAGAATCGAGTTCAAGGAGACCATGGAGTCGATCGGTGTCGAAATGGCACGCAGCGAGGTCGCCTATTCGGTCGATGAGGCCGTGAAAATCGCAGATCAGCTCGGTTATCCGGTCGTTCTGCGTCCGGCTTACACCATGGGCGGTGCCGGCGGCGGCATGGTCTACAATGTCGAGGAGCTCAAGGTCGTCTGTGCAAGAGGCCTTCAGGCATCGCTCGTCGGACAGGTGCTCGTTGAGGAGTGCGTGACCGGCTGGGAGGAGCTGGAGCTTGAGGTCGTCCGCGACGCCAAGGGCAACATGATTACCGTCTGCTTCATCGAGAATATCGACCCGATGGGCGTTCATACCGGCGATTCGTTCTGCTCTGCCCCGATGCTGACAATCTCCGAGGATGTGCAGAAGCGTCTTCAGGAGCAGGCCTACCGCATTGTCGATAAGGTGCAGGTCATCGGCGGCTGCAACTGTCAGTTTGCGCATGACCCGGTCTCTGACAGAATCATCGTCATTGAGATCAACCCGCGCACGTCCCGTTCCTCTGCACTGGCCTCCAAGGCGACCGGCTTCCCGATCGCGCTGGTCTCTGCAATGCTCGCAACGGGCATGACGCTCGACGAAATGGAGTGCGGCAAGTACGGCACACTGGATCAATACGTTCCGTCCGGCGACTATGTCGTCATCAAGTTTGCGCGCTGGGCATTTGAAAAGTTCAAGGGCGCAGAGGATAAGCTCGGCACGCAGATGCGCGCCGTCGGCGAGGTCATGAGCATCGGCAAGACCTACAAGGAGGCCTTCCAGAAGGCAATCCGTTCGCTCGAAACCGGCAGATACGGCCTCGGCTTTGCAAAGGACTTCAACAGCAAGAGCAAGGAAGAACTGCTCTCCATGCTGGTTTATCCGACCAGCAACCGGCAGTTTATCATGTATGAGGCGCTGCGCAAGGGCGCGACCGTCGATGAGCTTTACAACCTGACCCGCATCAAGAAGTGGTTTATCGAGCAGATGCTCGAGCTTGTCGAGGAGGAAAACACCCTGCTGGAAAACAAGGGCAGGGTTCCGGCAGACGGCGTTCTGCGTCAGGCAAAGCTCGACGGCTTCTCCGACCGCTACCTCAGCAAGATCCTTGAGGTTCCGGAGCAGGATATCCGTGAGGCACGCTATGCAGCAGGCATCCGCGAGGGCTGGGAGGGCGTTCATGTCTCCGGCACCGCAGACAGCGCCTACTACTATTCCTCCTATCACATCGAAAAGGACGAAAGCCCCTGCAACGATGACCGCCCGAAGATCATGATTCTCGGCGGCGGCCCGAACAGAATCGGTCAGGGCATCGAATTTGATTACTGCTGTGTGCATGCCGCACTGGCACTGAAAGATCTCGGCTTCGAGACGATCATCGTCAACTGCAACCCGGAGACCGTTTCGACCGACTATGATACCTCCGACAAGCTCTACTTTGAGCCGCTGACGCTCGAAGATGTCCTTCAGATCTACGAGAAGGAGAAGCCTGTCGGCGTCATCGCACAGTTCGGCGGCCAGACACCGCTGAATCTCGCGGCTGACCTGAAGAAGAACGGCGTCCGCATTCTCGGCACCTCACCGGAAACGATCGACCTTGCAGAGGACAGAGATCATTTCCGTGCAATGATGGACAAGCTCGGCATCCCGATGCCGGAATCCGGCATGGCCGTCACCGTCGATGACGCGCTCGAAATCGCGAACCGCATCGGCTATCCGGTCATGGTTCGTCCGTCCTACGTGCTCGGCGGCCGCGGCATGGAGATCGTGCATGACGACAAGATGATGCGCGTATATATGGAAGCAGCAGTCGGCGTCACGCCCGACCGCCCGATTCTGATCGACCGCTTCCTGCACCACGCAACCGAGTGTGAGGCGGATGCAATTTCCGACGGCACACACTGCTTCGTTCCGGCCGTTATGGAGCATATCGAGCTCGCGGGCATCCACTCCGGCGACTCCGCATGCGTCCTGCCGTCACTGAACCTCAGCGAGAAGCATGTGCAGACGATTAAGGAGTACACCAAGAAGATCGCCGTAGAAATGGGCGTTTCCGGCCTGATGAACATGCAGTATGCGATTGAGGACGACACCGTGTACGTGCTCGAAGCAAATCCGCGTGCATCGAGAACCGTTCCGCTGGTCTCCAAGGTCTGCGCGATCAACATGGTCCGCATCGCGACCCAGATCATGACCTCGGAGCTGACCGGCAATCCGTCCCCGGTGCCGTCGCTGCATGACCGGAAGATTCCGCATCACGGCGTCAAGGAGGCTGTGTTCCCGTTCAATATGTTCCAGGAGGTTGACCCGGTGCTTGGGCCGGAAATGCGCTCGACCGGTGAAGTTCTCGGCATTTCCCCGAACTTCGGTGAGGCATATTTCAAGGCGCAGGAGGCGACACAGACCAAGCTGCCGACCGGCGGCACCGTGTTGCTCTCCGTCTGCGATATGGATAAGCCGGAGCTGCTGCCGATCGCAGAGAAATTCCATGCGCTTGGCTTTAAGATTCTTGCAACCGGCAGGACCTATGAGATGATCTCGAAGGCGGGCATCCCGGCGGAGCGTATCAACAAGCTCTATGAGGGCAGACCGAATATCACCGACGCGATGACGAACGGCAAGATCGACCTCATCGTCAATACCCCGGCAGGCGCAGACAGCCTGCACGATGACAGCTATATCCGCAAGGCTGCGATCAAGTACCGCATTCCGTATATCACGACTATGGCGGCTGCTTTCGCAACAGCGGAGGGCATCAAGGCTGTGAAGGAGCAGGGCGGCGCACTGAGCGTGAAGTCCCTTCAGGAATTCCACAGCGAAATCACAGACTAACCGCACAATAACAGGCAGGGAGCAGCGCAATGAACCACTGCTCCCTCTCTGGATTTATAATGGAGGTACCTCAAATGGAAGAATACAGAGAAAAAATGTCACAGCAGCACTATGATGCGGAAGTGCAGAGACTGAATTATCTCAAGAGCACCCGCCGTGCTGAGGTCATCGAGGCGCTGGCAGAGGCAAGAAGCCACGGCGACCTTTCCGAAAACGCTGAGTACGACGAAGCGCGAAATGTGCAGGCACAGCTTGAAGACGAGATTCAGCGTCTGGAGTATACGCTGGAGCACGCTGAGATCATCCAGACGATTTCGTCTGATACGATCAGCACCGGCTGCGGCGTGATTCTTTCCCGTGCGGAGTTCAACGGCCAGCCGCAGAAGATCGAAACGCTTCAGATTGTCGGCCGCTCTGAGGCGGACTATGAAAACCACAAAATCTCGGACGATTCCCCGATCGGCAAGGCCGCACTCGGCAAAAAGGTCGGCGATACGTTCATCGTTGAGGCACCGGTCGGCATCATGACATTTACAGTGCTGGAAATCTCCGGCACCGGTACGTTTGAGAACCATCCGGAGGGCTGATATGAGCGAGCAGAATCTCAATGCACAGAACGAGCAGGCAGCACAGCCGGAGGAGGACCTTGACGCGCTGCGGCAGGTACGCCTTGACAAGCTGACGGAAATGCAGGAAAACGGGAATGACCCGTTTGTCATCACGAAATTCGATGTGACCGCGAGCACGGCAGAGTGCCGTGAGATGTATGCAGCCGCAGAGGCGGAGCTGCCCGCAGACCTCGACGATGAGGCGAAAAAAGCCGCATACGACGGGATCAATGAGAAGTTCACCGTCACGGTCGCAGGCCGCGTCATGAGCTGGCGGAAAATGGGCAAGGCAAACTTCCTTGATGTCTGCGACAGAAGCGGCAGAATTCAGGTCTATGTCCGTATGAACGATATCGGCGAGGAGGCCTTTGCCGCATTCAAAAAGTGGGATATCGGTGATATCATCGGCGTGACCGGCAAGCTGTTCCGCACGAGAACCGGCGAGCTTTCCGTTCATGCGTCACAGGTGACACTGCTCTCGAAGTCGCTGAAGCCGCTGCCGGAGAAGTTCCACGGTCTGACCGACCGCGATGCGCGCTACCGTCAGCGCTATATCGACCTCATCATGAATGAGGAGTCCCGCACGACCTTTATCAAGCGCAGCCAGATCATTGCAGCAATCCGTTCGTGGCTGAATGCGCAGGGCTTCCTTGAGGTCGAGACCCCGATGCTGGTTGCGAATGCCGGCGGTGCAGCCGCAAGACCGTTCGAGACCCACTACAATGCACTTGATGAGGATGTCAAGCTGCGTATTTCGCTGGAGCTGTATCTGAAGCGTCTGATTGTCGGCGGACTGGAAAAGGTCTACGAAATCGGCCGCGTGTTCCGCAATGAGGGCGTCGATACGAAGCATAATCCTGAATTCACGCTCATGGAGCTTTATCAGGCATATACCGACTACTACGGCATGATGGATCTGACGGAAAACATGTTCCGTCACATCGCGCAGACCGTCTGCGGCACGACCTGTATCCCGTTCGGCAAGGACGAGAACGGCGAGGATATCATGATCGACCTCGGAAAGCCGTTTGCGCGCATCACAATGATCGACGCCGTGAAGCAGTATACGGGCGTGGACTTCGATCAGATTCCGGACACCGCAGCCGCGAAGAAGATTGCGGACGAAAAGGGTGTCCATTATGAGGACCGTCACGAAAAGGGCGATATCCTCAACCTGTTCTTCGACGAATTTGTCGAGGAAAAGCTCGTGCAGCCGACCTTTATCATGGATCACCCGGTTGAGATTTCGCCGCTGACGAAGCGCAAGCCGGATAAGCCGGATTATGTTGAACGGTTTGAGCTGTATATCACCGCGCGTGAGATGTGCAATGCATATTCCGAGCTCAACGACCCGATTGACCAGCGCAAGCGTTTTGAGGCGCAGGAGGCACTGATCGCAAAGGGCGATGAGGAAGCCAACCACATCGACGAGGACTTCATGAATGCACTGGAAATCGGCATGCCGCCGACGGGAGGTATCGGCTTCGGCATTGACCGTCTTGTCATGCTGATGACAAACAGCCAGTCGATCCGTGACGTTCTGCTCTTCCCGACGATGAAGTCGATTGACTGAGAAAGGTGGTTTAATTGGAAAAAATCTATTTTGTCAAAAATGGTCAACTGCGTGAAGTAAACATGGAATTGGCTAAAGGAGGAATAGTAAAACATATCTGCGCCGTCACTGAATCCATAGCAATGGCTGGAGGCGCCGAAAGTGATATGGATTACTCTCAGGGAGATATATTTGCTTACATCGTAGTTGATTGCCAAGACACCACACCTTAAGTCAATAAACATACTCACTTCATCTTTTTTAATGGCTGATGACCAACAGCCAGTCCATCCGTGACGTTCTGCTGTTCCCCACGATGAAGTCTTTGGATTGAAAAACGGCGCAGATTCGTACTTTACGAGGCAATGCTTACCAATTTACCACTTTTTTACCACCAAATATGAGAATTATCTGAAACAGACAGGACCTCAACCGTGCAGGCAGTACGGTTGAGGCCCCTTTTTTTTGGATTGCTACGCCCCATATGGGGCGCAGCGGCATGATTTCTTCTTATTGTTGATCCAGATCCTGAAAATAATCCTCCAGACGGATCATTTCCCTCTGCTTCAGTTCCTTTGTTGCATCCGCATAAATGTCGAGGGTAGTTTGAGAATCAGCGTGCCCAAGTATTTCCTGCATCGCCTTGATGTTGACCCCAGCTTCACACATTCTGGTCGTGAAGGTATGGCGCAGAGTATGATTGCTGAACTTCGGCAGCAGGACGGTATCCGGTTTCCCTTTGCCGCTTGCGAGTGCAGACTGTCTGCCGGATTGTAGCGAATAATATCGTCTGTGACCGCCAGTTCGAGCACTTGATGCAAAACGGTATGTACGCACTCGACACTTTACTAGAGGCGTAGACTGTAACGGATCCCCCGGTATTTATGTTTATCAAGATTCAGGACTTCAGAAGTACTCTGAGGCACTTGTAGAACTGGATCGGTCGCTGGATAATATATCTTTATGAACCACTTTTACCACATTTTTCACTTGATCTTTTTTACCCGCCCCATTACGGGGCAGGTCTTGTTATGGTATTATATAGCCGATAGAAACTCGACTTCGGCATTCTCAGTTCCCGCATCGCATCGACTGGGCGCATCTCGCTGCGTTTGACCGCCGCCATGACCTCCCGCCAGTTTTCCGGCAGCGGAGCAGGCGGACGACCGAATCGGACATTCTTCTTTTTGGCAGCCTCAATGCCTTCGCGCTGTCGGGTGCGTATTTTGAGCCGCTCTGCCTCAGCGATGCTGTCGAGGACTTCAATCAGGATGCTGTTGATCATCTCCTGTATCCAAAGCTGCTCCTCCGGGAAATCCGTGAGGGTCGTGGGGAGATCGAGGATCTTAACACAGACACCCATTTCCTTGAAGGATTCGAGTTCCCGCTTGACATCCGCCTTGCTGCGGCTCAGACGGTCGAGTTCTTTGATGACAAGGGTATCACCATGCCGCAGAATCTGCCGCTTGAGATACTGATAGCCCTCGCGTTCCGTATCTTTACCAGAGGCTTTATCGACGATGATATTCTGTTCCGGTACACCGAACCGTGTCAGCGCTTCGATCTGCCGGTCTTCGTTTTGTTCGCGTGTAGACACGCGGGCATATCCATATGTTCTATTCTCCATGAAAGCTCCTTTCTGTGCCAAAAAGTAGGGGTAACTTTCGGAACATTCCAAAATTCAATATTTGACTTTTTGGCACACTATTTCCGCCGTTTTTCGGGTATTCCACAATGTATACTTTATGAGACATGATCGCCCTGCCGATTTCAGTGCCGGCAGGGCGATTACATTATAATTCCGCAAATGCTAGCTCTGCGCCGTAGCTTTCGGGATCACAGAGAAAGCCCTCGATCTCGTCATAGCTGTAGCCCATATCGCGGAGATAGCGGATATCCTCCGGATCGACACCATAGTACCCTGCCAGCTTAATCAGGATCAGATAATCGGAGTCGTCGGAGCAGCTGGTCGGAATTGCTTTCTCCCAGTTATAGAAACTGCTTCCGAATGTGGTGTGTTCATTGCGCTGATGAAAGCTTTAAGCATCATCACATCCATATTTTGCTGCATTCTGTCAATGTTATGAACGGAAAGCTCTTTCACAGCGGGCCATATGAGATCAACGGCTTTGCATATCATGTGAAAAAAATCACAGGCAGACCTTTTAAAGTTTATTATGAGTGCATCAATGACTGAAAACGGTAATTCTTCGGTAAATTCTATTGACGATAACGCGGTTATAGTTTATAATGAAGCTGAAATCTGTAATATACGGGTGATAGCATGAAAATCGCAATCGCAATGGACTCTTTCAAGGGCAGTTTATCGTCAATAGATGCCGGGAATGCAGCTGCTGCCGGCATTCTGAGAGCGTTCCCAGAGGCTGAAATCAAGGTATTTCCGGTTGCTGACGGCGGGGAAGGAACGGTAGATGCGCTTGTATCCGGTCTGAACGGTTCATATCGGACTGTCACCGTATCTGACCCGCTCGGCAGGCCGATTCAGGCGCAATACGGTATTCTACCCGATCAGACTGCAGTCATTGAAATGGCTGTTGCATCGGGTTTGCCGCTGTTATCTGAATCTGAGCGCAATCCGATGAAGACAACGACCTATGGATTCGGTGAAATGATCGCGGATGCTGTTCGTCAGGGATGCCGCAGTTTCATTCTCGGTATCGGCGGCAGTGCAACCAATGACTGCGGGATCGGCTGCTTACAGGCACTCGGCTTCGGATTCTACAATAAAGACAGAAAACAGGTACCGTATGGTGCAAAAGGGCTTGCTCAGGTGCATCATATTACCACAGATCAGGTGATACCGGAACTGCATGAGTGTCAGTTCCATGTCGCATCTGATGTGACCAATCCCCTATGCGGTGAAACCGGCTGCAGTGCAGTATTTGCACCTCAAAAAGGAGCAGATTCTGCTATGATTGCGGAAATGGAGAAGTCGATGCAGCGCTTTTCCGCTATGGTAAAAGAATACTATCCGGATTCTGATGCTGATCTGCCCGGTTCAGGTGCAGCCGGTGGCCTTGGATTTGCTCTGCGTACCTTCCTGAATGCTGATCTGAAACCGGGAATTGATGTTGTCATCAATCAAACCGGCATCGAAGCGGCAATCAGCAGTGCAGATATCGTTATAACCGGTGAAGGACGGATGGATGCACAGACTGTCATGGGTAAAGTTCCGGTTGGTATCGCCAAAATTGCGAAGAAATACGGGTTGCCGGTGATTGCATTTTGCGGATGTATAGATGACGGGGCGGAAATCTGCAATCAGAACGGAATTGATGCCTTTTTTTCGATTTTGCGGTCAATCACTACGTTTGAAGAGGCTATGAAATCGGAGAATACCAAGAAGAACCTTGCTGATACCGCGGAACAGGTATTCAGATTATATCAACGCATGAGATAACAGCAGAATGCCCGGCGTTTGCCGGGCATCATAGTTTCTTGGCAATTGCAATATTCAAGCTTTTGCGATCAAGTTGAGTAAGACCATCCATTTTGCAGCGAAAATGCCCACTAGATTCATCGTTTTGCTCATAATTGCTGAATATATCATATATCATTTACTAATTCCATTGACAGCTTTTGATGAATATGGTATAATATAACTAAGACTTTGAGAATTTCGTTTTATGACTATCTTACAATCAATCATTCTTATCCGAAATATCGTTATTTTCAGAGATGATTCTAGGAATGTAATTTCATATGGGAAAACTAATACAGCATCTTGCAGCAAAAACAGGAGATCGTAACGGAGAATGGCTTCCGCTGCGGCTTCACTTGTCAGATACAGCAGCTGTCTCGGATTATCTGATTACACATTATCTTTCTGATTCTGTCCAGGCGCAAACGGATATTCCGCCGGATCAGCTGCGGAAAACAATAGTGTTTCTTGCTTTTGTACATGATATCGGAAAGGCGACAGCATTATTTCAAAGCAGAATCACCCAGCAGCTTCCGCTGTGCAGGGAACGCCTGACTGCCGACGGCGCAGCGGTTCCCGCCTGCGGAAGCTATCTGAATCCGACTGCATCTACGCATCCGCTTGCCGGTGAGGTCATCTTGAAATTGCTGGGCTGCCCGTCTTCTGTTGCCGAGATCGTTGGTGCGCATCACGGAACGCCTGCTGATCAGCAGGCTGTTGATTTACAGGCAAAGGATCGCGCGTACCCGGAAAACTATTTCGGAATCAATACTCCGAAACAACAGACACTTTGGCGTTCGGTCTGGACTGACATCGTTTCTGAGGCTCTCGCTGTCAGCGGCTATGCAGATTTGACTGAACTGCCACAACTTTCAGCTAAGATACAGGTGCTCCTGACCGGCATTTTGATTATGGCTGACTGGATTGCAAGCAACTCCGATTATTTCCCGCTTCTTCCGGAAGATGCCGACACGGACGATCCGGCAGCGCGGGCTGAATTTTGCCTGCAAAAGCTCGCATTCCCGGAAATCTGGTGTTCACATCACGATTACTTCTCGCAGACATTGTTCCGGCAGTGCTTTACATTTACACCGAACGCAGTTCAGACAGAATTCCTGCAAACCGTTTCCGAATGCGAAAAGCCGGGACTGTTTATTCTGGAAGCACCTATGGGATGCGGTAAAACGGAAGCTGCCTTAATGGGTGCAGATATTCTTGCAGCGAAAACTCAGCGCAGCGGCATCTTTTTCGGACTGCCCTCACAGGCAACCGCAAACGGTATTTTTCCGCGAATCATGCAGTGGGTAGGGCAACAATCCAAAGACGCATATCGTTCAATCCAACTGGTACACGGTTCCGCCGTGCAGAATTCTATCTTTACCGGATTGCGGAAAGGCATTCCGAATCATGCAGTTATGCAGGATGATCCGGACAACGGACTGATCGCGCACAGCTGGTTTGCGGGCAGCAAGCAGGCCTGTCTTGACCAGTTCGTGATTGGCACAGTTGACCGATTGTTGATGATGGCACTGAAACGGCGGCATCTCATGCTGCTGCATCTCGGACTGTCACAGAAGGTTGTTGTGATCGACGAATGCCACGCCTACGATACCTATATGAATCAGTATCTGGAGCAGGCGCTTCGCTGGCTCGGCAGCTACGGCACACCGGTGATACTGCTCTCTGCAACGCTCCCGGCAAAGCGGCGCACTGCGCTGGCGGCTGCGTATCTACAGGCCAAACGTCTTGATGCTGCTGCATCGGAATCTGCGGATTATCCGCTGCTGACTTGGACGGACGGAAGCGAAGTCCGGATGCAGACTCTTTCGGCTGCACATCTGCATCAGAATGTCATAGATACGGTATTTCTGCCGGAAAACGAGCTTATACAGACTGTCATGACTGTAATGGATGCGGGCGGCTGTACAGGCATCATCCTGAATACGGTTCGTCGTGCACAGGCAGCCGCTGTGCAACTCCGGGAACAATTCCCTTATGCAGAGATCATTCTATGTCATTCACAGTTTATTCAGCCGGACAGAGCTGATATTGAAAAGAGAATTCTTGAGAGGGCTGGAAAACAATCAAAGCCGGAGATCCGACGGAATACGATCATCATCGGCACACAGGTTTTGGAGCAGTCGCTGGATATTGATTTTGACCTGCTGATCACGGAGCTCTGTCCGATGGATCTGCTATTGCAGCGCATGGGCAGACTGCACCGGCATATCAGAAACGATCGACCTGCTGCGCTGAAAAAAGCCGTGTGCCGGATACTCGGCTCAGAGACGGAATATGATACGGGCTCTGTCATGATTTACGGAGAATGGCTCCTGAAACAGACCGTTCTGCATCTTCCGACTGAGATTCGGCTTCCTGCGGATATTTCCCCGCTAGTTCAGGCAGTTTACAGAGCGGAAGACAGTGACGACCGTGCCTATCAGGATTATCAGAAAGAACAGCAGGAGAAACGAAGCAGTGCAAAGGCTTTTCTGCTCGGAAAGCCGAAGAATGCAAAATTCTCCATGCTGCTTGACCGTTCCGTCTTCGGAAATGATACGGAAGCGGAAGCATCCGTTCGTGACGGCATATCATCTGTTGAGGTGCTTGTTGTGATGAGAAGCGAAGACGGAATGCTGCATTTTCTGCCGCATCAGGATATGAAGCAGGAACTGCACCCGCAGACTCTGCCGGACGATGATACCTGCCGTCAGATCGCGGTACAAAAGCTGCGCCTGCCGTCTGAGCTCTGTCAGCCTTATAATCTCCGCAGCACGCTCAATGCACTGGAAACGCAGTGCAGCGCGATCATGAAAGTATGGGGGCTGTCTCCGTGGCTTCACGGTCAGCTTCTGCTGATTCTGGATGAATGGCTAACGGCATCGGTCGGCACATTCCGTCTGACCTATGATGCCGAAACCGGATTACACTATGAAAGCGAGGCGAAAGCATGAAAGAAACCGAATTCAATCTGCTGGATGAGCCATGGATCCGCGTTCTTGATATGCAGAACAGTATTCAGGAAGTCTCTTTGAAAGAGCTGCTCCTGCGTGCACATACATTTCGCGCGTTTGCCGGTGAACTGCCGACACAGGATGCTGCCGTATTGCGTGTCGCACTGGCGTTGCTCCATGCGGTTTTTTCACGGACAGACGAGACCGGAATCGGCGATCCGCCTGAAGATGAAGATGAGGCTATACAGCTCTGGCAGCGAATCTGGGATGCTGGCAAGCTGCCGGAAAAGCCGCTGAACGACTATTTTGTGAAATGGCACGAACGCTTCTGGCTGTTTCATCCTGAGCGTCCGTTTTATCAAGTCTCAGGATTAAGCTGCGGAACAGAATACGATTCCGCCAAGCTGAACGGCGCGCTTTCAGAGAGCGGCAATAAGCTGCGGCTGTTCGCGGAATATACCGGAAATCAAAAAACACATCTCACATATGCACAGGCTGCGCGCTGGCTGCTTTATGTCAACGGCTATGACGATACTTCCGCAAAACCGACGAAGGAGGGAAAAGCAGCGAACGGAAAAATGCCGTCACCGGGTGTCGGCTGGCTTGGAAAGCTTGGGTTGGTATGGATTATAGGCGAAACAGTGTTTGAAACACTGATGCGCAATCTGTTATTGGTCAATCAGGGTGAGATATCTGAACATGAACTGCCAGTCTGGGAGCGTAGCGAAGTTCCTGCCGGCGAACGTGTACAGATCCCGCCGCCGGAAAACCTCAGCGAATTGTATACGATCCAGTCAAGACGGCTGTTGCTTTTCCGCGAGGATGCATTAGTTACAGGCTATCGACTTTTAGGCGGTGAATTCTTCGACCGTGAGAAAACCGCTTTCTTTGAACCAATGACGGTCTGGTACGGGAAAACAGACAAGACCGGAACGATTTATGCGCCGCGCAGACATGATGCATCCGTTCAGATGTGGCGGGAGTTTTCCAGATATTTCTGTATGACAGGATCGGAAAACAGTGTGCCTGGTGTCATTCAGTGGAACCGACAGCTGATGCGTGCAGGCTGTATCCCGAAGCAATCGCTGATGAATGTGCAGATTGCTTCCGTACAGTACGGCGATAAGGATTTCTTTGTCAAGCATATCTTTTCTGATCAGCTTCAGCTGCATCTAAGTTTGCTTTCCGAGCTTGGTGCAGCATGGCGGCAATATATTCAGGATGAAATTGAATTATGCGGCAAAGCGGCGCAGTTGCTTTCCTATCTTGCGCGAGACCTGTTTCTTGCATCCGGCGGCGATACCGAAAAAACTGCTGACAGTATGAATTCTGCCAAGGAGCAGCTCTATTTCGCATTTGATATCCCGTTCCGCCGCTGGCTCAGCCGGATTGAAGCGGATTCCGACCATGTCACATTGCAAAAAGAGTGGCGGAAAGAAGCGAAACGGATCACAAAGCAGATCGGTCAGGAAATGGTCAATCAGGCAGGAGAACCGGCAATCATCGGCAGAACTGTCACGGAAAAGGACATCAAAAAGCATTATTCCGCACCGAAGGCATGGGGCATCTTCCTTGCTTCGCTGCGCAAACTGTATCAAACAGGAGGTGAACAGATACAATGAATACTGAAATGCGAAAAGCAGTCTATGCCGAAACAGCAAAACGCATAAACAGGCTCTTGAATGACCGCGAAACCGGAAGCGGCAAGGCTGCGCTTGCAAATCTGCGCCGCGGAATCGGACTGAAGCCCGGCGAGATCCCGGAGCTCTGGGGAGAGATCTTCCGCGATATGCCGGAGGAAATGTTCAGCCGATCAGGTAAGCCGACCGCTGCGGAATGGGCCGTTTATATCGCACTGACTTCATTTGCGCTTCATCAGCAGGGGCAGACCGATGCGATGCACAGAGAACAGCGTTCCCTCGGCAGAGCAATCGGGAAACTATGCAACGATCCGGACGATGAGGAACGGCTGCTCCGCCGGTTTCGTCAGGTTGTAACCGCATCGGATATGACAGAGCTGTCATATTATCTTCGCGGACTCATTCAGCTGCTGCGTGCTGAGGGTATTGCACTGGATTATGCACTGCTTGCATCCGATCTGTATGATTTCCAGTTTTTAGTATCAAGGCAGCGAGTTCAGCTGCGCTGGGGGCAGGATTTTTATTATCAGGAGGAAAAAGAGTCATGAGTATTTTTGTTGATTTTCATATTTTGCAGACGGTTCCGCCAAGCTGTGTGAACCGGGACGATACCGGGAGCCCGAAAACTGCTGTTTACGGCGGAACGACCAGAGCGCGTGTGTCATCGCAGGCATGGAAGCGAGCGGTCCGGCTTATGTTCCGGGAGCTGTTTGCAGCAGAGGACTGTGGTATTCGTACAAAACGGGTCATTGAACTGGTTGCGGATGAAATCCTGAAAAACGACGCATCCGAAACGGATGCTGCCGGAAAAGCGCAAAAAGTGCTTGAGACAGTAGGCGTAAAGATCAGTGCGAAAAAGGGACAGGATTCAGCTGCAGATGCGCTGTTCTTTATGAGTCCGGCACAGGCAAAGGCACTTGCGAAGCTTGCTGCAGAAGGCAACATCAACAAGAAAGCGTGTCAGACGGCACTCAAAGAAAAACCGTCTGCGGACATCGCACTGTTCGGCAGAATGCTCGCAAGCGCGCCGGAGCTGAATCAGGATGCGGCTGCGCAGGTCGCGCACGCGATCTCCACGCATACTGTCCACAACGAATACGACTATTTTACCGCAGTCGATGACTGTTCGTCCGAAGATAACGCAGGTGCCGGACATCTCGGAACAGTGGAATTCAATTCGTCCACGCTGTATCGCTATGCGACGGTGAATGCATCAGAACTGCAAAAAGAGATGAGTGGGGAAGCTGCCGAGGTCATTGGCAAATTTGCAAAAGCTTTTATCTGCTCTATGCCGACAGGCAAACAAAATACGTTTGCCAACCGTACTTTCCCGGATTTCGTATATGTTACAGTACGGTCAGATCAGCCAGTCAATCTCTGCGGTGCGTTTGAAAAGCCTGTTTTCGCAGAGAACGGCGGATATGCCGAACAGTCAGTGAAGAAGCTGCTCGATTACAGCAAAATGATCTATGCAAACTACGCAGCGGAACCGGATACGGCATTGCTCCTCAGCGAAGAGCTGCCGCTTCCTCAACTTCTTTCTGAATTGGAAAAGGCTGTCCAGTCTGCACTTGGCGGTGAATTAAAATGAGTACGCTGCTGCTTCGCCTTGCCGCACCGTTACAGTCTTGGGGAGACTGCTCCAAGTTCGAGGTGCGAGGAACTGGCAGAGAACCGACCAAAAGCGGCGTGATCGGTATGCTGGCAGCTGCACTTGGCATCAGCCGTGAGGACGCTGATGCACTGGAGCCGCTGAAATCACTGCGGTTTGGTATCCGCGCAGACCGCGAGGGACATCTGCTGCGGGATTTCCATATAGCAAGAAATCAAAAAACATCCTATGTCACATACCGGGATTATCTTTCGGATGCAGCTTTTCTGGCGGGACTGGAATTGGATAACGATGCTTTTCTGGAGCAGCTGGCTCATGCTCTGACGCATCCGGTCTATCCGCTGTATCTCGGAAGGCGCTCCTGTCCGGTGACGCTGCCGCTGGTGCTTGGAATCCGGAAATGTGATCTGATATCCGCATTGAAAACAGAGCCGTGCTGCACAAACGAAAAAACACCGGACAGTCTGCGTATTCAGTATGATGATGCAGACGGTACACCGAGCGCAAGGCGTCAAGACGTTCCGGAATCTTTTTCTGTCCGTCACCGCAGTCACGGCTGGCGTATCGTTACGGAGGAAATTTTATCCGCTTCGGAACATGACCCCATGGCAGAACTGTGAGGTGATGCAGATGTATTTATCAAGAATCATGCTGGATGCAGCCAAACCGAAAACAATGCTCGCGCTTGCTTCTCCGAATCTGATTCACGGAGCGGTCGAATCAGCGTTTACTGGTGAACGCAAACGGAAGCTCTGGCGTATTGATACGCTTCGCGGGCAGCGCTGTCTGCTGATCTTATCTGAAGATGCCGATGACTGGAGCGCTGTTTGCACACAGTTCGGAATGGACGGGATGCCCGTTGAAACAAAATCGTATGATACACTGCTGAACCGAATCTCTGACGGCAGCAAATGGCAGTTTCGGCTGCGCGCCAATCCGACTGTTTCCGTGAAGCAGGCGGGCGAAAGAGGAAAGGTGCTTGCGCATATCACAACGGAATACCAGATGAAATGGCTGGCTGAACGTGCAGAAAAGCACGGCTTTTCCCTGAATCCGGAAGAATATCTCGTGACGGAAAACAAATGGTATGCGTTCCGGAAAGGCGGCAGAGAGAATGTCAGGATGCTGGCTGTGACCTATGAGGGGCTGTTGACTGTAACAGACACTGCGCTGTTCCGGCAGACGCTGACGCAGGGCATCGGAAGGGAAAAGGCATATGGCATGGGACTTCTGACTGTCACAAAACCAAGGGGCTGAGCATGGAAGAACAGCAAAACGGAATGCAGAAGCCGCTGCTGCAGGAGCTCCCAGTCATCGGAGACCGCGCATCTTTTCTGTATCTTGAACACTGTAAGATCAGCCGCGAGGACGGTGCCGTTACTGCACGCGATGAAGACGGAACGGTACATATCCCGGCAGCAGCTGTCTCTGTCCTGCTGCTCGGTCCTGGAACGGAAGTATCACACCGCGCAATGGAGCTGATCGGTGATACCGGAATCACGGTTATCTGGGTCGGAGAGCACGGTGTCCGCTGCTATGCGAACGGAAGGCCGCTGACAGCCAGCAGCCGGCTGCTGGAACAGCAGGCGCGAATATTTGCCAATACCAGAACGCATCTTGCCATTGTACGGAAAATGTACGAAATGCGCTTTCCGGAGGAAGATGTCTCAGGCCTGACGCTGCAGCAGCTGCGCGCGCTGCCGGACTGTCAGATGCTTTACGGGGTCCTTATCAAACTAAATGAAAACGCATGATGCACGATTTCAAAATCGTGTATTTGCTGGATTCCTTTAGTCTTCTCCCCGCACACGCGGGGGTGATCCTAGCTGCCCGCCGCTTCTCTGCTGCGGCCTCTGCTTCTCCCCGCACACGCGGGGGTGATCCTGGAACCTATAATGCTTCTACTAATAAGGTAGCCTTCTCCCCGCACACGCGGGGGTGATCCTGAGGAAGCCGGCTATGATACGGCCACGCCGGGCTTCTCCCCGCACACGCGGGGGTGATCCTAAGAGACTGAGTGTATTTGAGGCTGTAGTAAGCTTCTCCCCGCACACGCGGGGGTGATCCCAGCAAAGGTCTGTTGTTTCTGCAAGGTCAACGCTTCTCCCCGCACACGCGGGGGTGATCCTGTTGCAATCGGCAATGTGAAGCCAGAGCGTCTCTTCTCCCCGCACACGCGGGGGTGATCCCAGCCAACTAATACCGAAAACAACAAGCAATACCTTCTCCCCGCACACGCGGGGGTGATCCTCTGACCGGTCGATTTCGGCATAAGGTTTCTTACTTCTCCCCGCACTCGCGGGGGTGATCCTATTAGTTGGACTTTACGATTTTTGCACGATACCAGAAGAATATGCAGATCAAATATTGAAAAAACGAATCGGGTGTGATATAATAGAAAAAGCCACATACTATAGATGAAGCAAAGTCAACACAATTGGAGGATTCGTCATGATTGACCTGAATCATCTTGAAAAATATACAGAGAACAACCGAATCGAAGCGAAGAAGGCACTTGGCGGTCTGCCGCGAAGCATCTGGGAGACCTATTCCGCCTTTGCCAATACACTCGGCGGCATCATTCTGCTCGGTGTCGAGGAATACAAGGACAAGACACTGCACACGGTCAATCTTCCCGATCCGGAAGGCTTGGTCAAGGAATTCTGGGATGCAGTCAATAATCCGAACAAGGCAAGCGTGAATCTGCTCACCAGCAAGCACGTCCGTATTGAGGAAGTGGGCGGCGACCGCATTATTGTAATCGAAGTGCCGCGTGCGCAGCGTTACTATAAGCCTGTATTTATCGACGGAAATCCGGTTTCCGGCACCTACCGCCGGAACGGCGAGGGCGATTATCACTGCACAGAGGAAGAAATGCGTGCCATGTACCGCGATGCGAGCATCAAAACGCAGGATATGACGGTGCTTGAAAGCATGGATAACTCCGTATTTTGTGCTGAGAGTATCCGAAACTACCGGCAGCGCATGAAGCTCTCCCGCCCGAATCATATCTGGGAAACGCTCGATGACGACGAATTTCTGATGAAACTTGGTGCGACCGGAATCGGCGAGGACGGCAAGGTGCATCCGACCTGCGCCGGCCTGCTGATGTTCGGCTATGAATACGAGATCCTGCGCGAATTTCCGAACTATTTTCTGGATTACCGCGAGGAGTATGACGATGTTCACCGCTGGACAGACCGGTTTATTTCATCCTCCGGCGACTGGAGCGGAAATGTGTTTGATTTCTATTTTCATGTATACAACAAGTTGCAGCTTGACCTGAAAGTGCCGTTTGAGATGAACGGAGGCTTCCGCGTGGACGATACACCTGTGCATAAGGCGATTCGTGAGGCACTTGCGAACTGTCTTGTCAATGCGGACTACTACGGGCGCAGGGGAATTGTGATTGTCAAGCAGCGCGAGCTGATTACGCTGTCTAACCCCGGTGATTTCCGTGTAGAGCTGGCAGAAGCGCGCTCCGGCGGTATGTCCGACCCACGAAACGGCATCATGATGAAGATGTTTAATCTCATTGATATCGGCGAACGGGCCGGCAGCGGCATACCGAGTATTCTGTATGTATGGAAGCAGCAGGGATGGGACGAACCGAATTTGTCACAGGCGTTCAATCCGAACCGTATCACAGTATCGCTGCCGCTGAAAAAAAGCGCTGATAAAAAAGTGCTGATAAAAAACGCTGATAAAAAAGTGCCGATAAAAACTGCTGCAAAAAAAGATATGATCCTTGCCTACCTGACCGATCATGTAAGTGCCACCGGCGCGGAGCTTTGCGAGCTGCTTGATTTGCAGCCGACCCGCGTCCGGACAATTCTGCGCGAGATGATTGCTGACGGGATTGTTGCTGCAGTGGGCGGGAACCGCAACCGCACCTATAAACTGAAAGCTTAATCAGATAGCCCCTGCTTTTCTGTTGGTTCACAGTCTGCCGGAACGCAACATTTACAAAACTGAGCTTACCACCAACTTACCACCAATTTACCACCGATTCTAAAGTATTCAGCACAGTTCTGTTTTTTTCGCAGGATAAAAATATCGTAAATTCTGGAATTTGAAAGAAATTGATGATTCTCGTTCAGACTATGGTTGATTTCCCGACGATGAAGTCGATTGAATAAAGTAAAAAAAGTGAGGCCCATGAGGTGTGCGCTAATATAGGAGTTTTAGAGCAACTATAATAATAGACCTATACAGCGGGCTATAACGATCAAACAGGAAGATACTTCATTTCGAGGTATCTTCCTGTTTTTTGCTTTATTTTCAAAAACCCCTTGACAAACTGTAATTCGTCTGCTATAATTGTATACATAGAGGTTATACAATTTAGACTTTCACGGTAGTTGCAAATGCTGTGAGAGCCTTAACCCCGAAGGAGTGTACACGAATTATGAATATCAACATCAGCAACGCATCGGGTGAGCCGATCTATTTGCAGATCGCAAACCAGATCAAAACGCTGATACTGGAGGGAAAACTGAAAGAGGGCGAAGCGCTGCCCTCTATGCGCATTCTGGCAACAGAGCTCCGTATCAGCTTCATGACAACAAAACGCGCCTATGAGGAGCTTGAACGTGACGGATTTATTGAGAGCTACACGGGCAAAGGCTCATTCGTCAAGGCGCAGAATCTGGAGCTTTACCGGGAGGAGCAGATCAAGCGTATCGAGTCCCTGCTCATGGAGGCTGGCGACACAGCTCGCAAGGCTGGCATCACGATGGATGAGCTCCACGAATTGCTTGATCTTGTGAATGGAGGAGAATGACAATGACCGAATACGAAAATGCCATTGAGATCAAAGGCGTTACCAAGAAATATGACGGCTTTACGCTCGACAATATCAGCTTCGATGTACCGAAGGGCTGCATTATGGGCTTTATCGGGCAGAACGGCGCAGGCAAGACCACAACGATCCGCAGTCTGCTGCATATTACAGATATCAACAGCGGCGAGATACGTCTGCTCGGTCTTGACCATATAAAGGACGAAACTGCGATTAAAAAGCGCATAGCGGTAGTCTTTGACGAACTGCCGTTCCATGATGTGTTCAACGCAAAGGATATGGCAAAGATATTTGAGGGTATGTACCCCGAATGGGACAATGCCTCATATATGCAGTACATCGAGCGTTTTCAGCTTCCGATGAAAAAGAAGATCGGGCAGTTTTCCAAGGGCATGAAAATGAAATTGCAGATCGCCTGTGCGCTGTCTCACAATGCCGAACTGCTTATAATGGACGAGGCTACAACAGGTCTTGATCCTGTTGTCCGTGACGAGATACTGCACATCTTCATGGAGTATCTGCAAAACGGCGAGCGCTCGATACTCATGTACTCGCATATCACCTCA
>JAFXZM010000040.1 GCA_017541275.1 Oscillospiraceae bacterium
AGGCATAACCGAGCGTTGCAATGAAAGCGAACCGGTCGCGCAGGGCGGTGATGAAATGATACACCCTGTAGGCTTTGCAGGCACACGGATAATTGACATGAATCTTATATGCAAGTTTACTATTTGGCTTATAATGGATTCAGGGGCATCAAACATTCATCTGATGCCCCTGAATAGTGGTTGGGGTGGAAGGATTTGAACCCTCGAAATAACGGAGTCAGAGTCCGCTGCCTTACCGCTTGGCGACACCCCAATATTGGCCGCCTTTCTGACGACTTGATTATTATAGCACAAATACGGGGATTTGTAAACCCCTTTTTCAAAATTTTCTGAAATTTTTTGCTTTTCACAAAAAATGCTTGCTTTTTTCGTGCAAATTTGATATAATATAAGTGCATCCCGCCCGGAAAAGGCGGGGGCAATGCGCAGGATGCCTCCCTCCCGACCGCGTTCAAGCACCCTGAACACAGACGTAAAGGAACCAGAACAGATGAAAAAGCTCTATTTTATCACGAATCTTCACTCCGGAAAAAGTACAATGCGCGGAAAGCTCGCCGCCGTTCTCAACATCTTTACCTCCGCAGGCTATGAGGTCACTGTCCGCCCGACACAGGGGCGGCTTGATGCGACTGCGGCGGCGGAGTATGCCTGTCTGAGCGGCATGTTTGATCTGATTGTCTGCGCAGGCGGCGACGGAACCCTCAATGAGGTTGTACAGGGACTGATGTACAGCCGATGTCCGGTTCCGCTCGGCTATATTCCCTGCGGCTCGACCAACGATTTCGGCAGATCCATGAAGATCCCATCGGATATCGAGGAGGCCGCACGGCTCATCACGACCGGTCATTCGTTTCAGTGCGATATCGGTCTGTTCAATTCCCGGAATTTCCTTTACGTTGCAGCCTTCGGCGCATTCATCGAAACAGTTTACGATACGTCTCAGAAGGTCAAGAATGTCATCGGCCATCTGGCCTATCTGCTCCATGCACTGACGCTGATTCCGTCGATCCGTGCCTATCATGTCAAGGTCGAATACGACGGTGAGGTGCTGGAGGACGATTTCCTGTTCGGCATGGTCAGCAATACGGCGTCTGTCGCCGGCATGCTGAAGCTGCGGAACTTCCGCCTCGATGACGGTATGTTTGAGGTTATGCTGATCCGCAAGCCCGCCCATGTCATTCAGCTCAGCACGATCGCTGCGCAGATACTGGATATCAATGAGGAAATCGACACCAAATATGTCAAGTATTTCCGTGCAAAGCACATCCGGTTTGTCTCCAATGAGGAGATCGAATGGACGCTCGACGGTGAATTCGGCGGCGCGTTCTGTGAAACGGAAATCGGCATATGCAGCCGGGCAGTGACCTTCTGCGTCGGCGGCGATGCTTCCTATAATGATGAGGAAGCGCAAAAGCTGTTTCAGCTTGAACAGAAGGAGGCCTCTGCTAGTGAAAAGGAGGAATGAGCACCTCTGAACGACGGTGTTCATCAAAACTATGCGACTCTTTCTGATTGATTACGAAAATGTGAATTCGGCAGGACTTCACGGCATCGGGCAGGCCTCGCAGGATGACCGCGTCATTCTGTTTTACAGCCATGCCGCGAACACACTCTCCTTTGAGATTATGGATGAAATGATCGCGTCCAATATCATGCCGGAGCGTGTGTGCCTCGAACGCACAGGCAAAAATGCGCTGGATTTCCAGCTCGTGACCTTCCTTGGGTATCTGATTGCCAGAGAAAAAGCTGACGCTTATTACATTATCAGCAAGGATACCGGCTATCAGGCTGCGATTGCGTTCTGTCAGGAGTATTTCGGCGTCAAGGTACAGCTCCGCCCTTCGATGAAGTCCGCGCTCGGCAATGCCGCCAAGCAGACGGCCCGCCATGCCGCAGCGGAGGAGCCTGTCCCTCTCCGGAATGCTGCAAAAGCCAAGCCGGCTGTGAAAAAGCAGGCCGAGCCGCAGCCGAAGAAAAAGGGCAAGCCCGCATCCGTCAGCCTGCGGAAGAAAACAACGGTCATTCAGGTTCAGCCTGTCGGCGCACCGGCCTCTGTTCTCCCGCAGACCGAAGCAATCCCGATCGACCTCGAAACCGTGCTCACGCTGGTGCAGCCGCCGGTCACGATCGAGACTGCATCCGAAATCCTGCACTGTCTCCGCGACAGCCGCAGCAAAACAGAGTTCCACAATGCGCTTCAGCAGCACTTTGACAACGATATGTCAAAGCAGTATTATCACTGCATGAAGCCCTGCTTTGTGACCTTTGCCGAATAACACAACTGCTGAAGCAGTGCCGCGTTCAGTCCGCGCGGCACTGCTTTTTTGTCGCTTTTTATGTTCGTAAATCTCCGGATAGTATAAAAATCCTTTAATAATTCTATTTTGCAGATATATTTCAGACAATCTTAAACTTTCGGTGATATTTTTGAGACATGAAAGGAACCCGGCCCCCCCTTCACCGGATTCCGCATCCAACTCAGACAACCGGAAAGGATTATGGATTATGAAGAAACAGAACAAACGCTGTACGGCGCTCATCGCTGCTGCGGCAATCAGCATTGCAGCCATTGCAGCCGCCGGACAGACCCTTGCGGCATCCTCCGGCGATATCAACGCAGACGGCACCGCAAATGTACTTGATGCAAAGGCACTTGCAGCCTATCTGACAGGCGACGGCACACTCAACGATCCCGCAGCCGCAGATTACAACAGCGACGGCGTTATCAATGCCGTTGATCTGACGCTGCTGAAGCGCGGCCTGATTACCGGCAGCACACAGCCGGAGAATCCGCCTGCCGCCGGCGATTATTATGTCTCTGCAATTACCTATGCTGCATCCTCCGTCACGCTGTACAATGATGCAGGTGAGATTGTCGATCCTGCGCAGGCGGAGAATGTCACGGTCGAAAACGGCACTTATGTGACAATTACCAAGCCGACCACGGACGGTACGGTGAACCACGATATCAGCGTAGACGGTGAATGCGCAAACGGACAGCTCAAGGTCTCCGCAGACAAAACTGCTTACCCCGATGCGGAGGTCGTCATCAATTTGCGCGGGCTGACGCTCTCGAACAGCAGCGATTCTCCGGTCTATGTGGAGTCCTGCGGCGGCGAGTGCATCATTTCAGCGAAAAAGGATACCGTCAATACGATCTCCGACGGCACAAGCTATACCAATGCAGACGGCAGTGCCGGTGCGATCTATTCCTGCGATGACCTGAAATTCAAGGGCAAGGGTACTTTGAATGTCAGCGGAAACTGCGCGGACGGCATTGTTTCCAAGGATGATCTGAAGCTCTGGAACGGAACCGTTACGGTCAATGCAGTGGATGACGGCATCCGCGGCAAGGATTCCGTGCGGATCGGCGACCCGGATGATACAGATTATTCCGCCCTGAATGTGACCGTTACGTCACAGAACGGCGACGGCATCAAATCCACCAACGACAGCGATACCTCCAAGGGATTTGTCCGCATCAGCGGCGGCACGGTCAATATCACGGCAAAGGGCGGCGACGGCATTCAGGCAGAGCAGGCCGTCGAAATCAACGGCGGCGACCTCACCGTTTATACCTATCAGGGCAGCGCCTACGGCTACGGCAACAGCGGCGACGGTAATTCCAAAAAGAATTATGACGGCTCTTATAAGGGCATCAAGGCGGTCGGCCTGTATGATGAGGCCGGTACGACTTATCAGAGCATGGGCAATATCACAGTGACCGGCGGCAATATTACGGTTGACAGCACGGACGACGGCATTCACTGCGGCGGCGATATGACACTGACAGGCGGTGTCTTTCACGTCAAGAGCGCAGATGACGGGTTCCATTCCGACAACAAGCTGACGATCGGCACGGAGAATTCCGGAAAATACGATGATGTGCAGATCTATGTCAGCTATTGCTATGAGGGCATCGAGGGCGTTTACATCTACCAGAACAGCGGTACGGTCTACATCATCTCCGGCGATGACGGCTACAATGCAGCGGGCGGCGCAGACGGCTCCGGCAGCACAAATGATCCGTGGTCGCAGGGCGGCTGGGGCGGCCCGGGGGGTCCTGGCGGCATGAGCTCGACCTTCGGTGAGCTGAATCTGCGCGGTGGTCTGGTCGTTGTGAATTCCGCAAGCGGCGATCATGACGGCATAGATTCCAACGGCAATGTCAACATCACCGGCGGATACTATTTCTGCAACGGTCAGGAACCGCTCGACTGCGGCGACGGCGGCTACAGCATCACGCAGACCGGCGGCACATATGTCAGCCTGAGCAGAGGCGGCAACACCAATCTTTCGACTGCGTATACATTCAAGGACGCATCCGGAAATGTGGTCGGCACCGTGTATTCCGCATCCGGCTCCCCGTCGGTCTCCAGCAAGGACAATTCTTCAGCGTATTCCGGTGCTTCGGTTTCCGGCGGCACGGCAATCGCATCGGGGAAGGTCATCCTCGGCGGATCCGCCTCCGGCGGCACACAGTTAAGTGCCGGCGGCACAAACCCCGGCGGACGGCAATAATCAGCAATGAACCCCGCAAGGCTTCGGCTTTGCGGGGTTCATTGATTATGAGATTATACAGCAGACGCAAAAATAACCGGCACGCTCGGAGGGGGAGGAGCGTGCCGGTTAATCGGGTGGGCTTGTTTATTGTCCTTCGTGGAAGAAATAAGGCAGTGCATCGTAGATGTAGTGCCGAACCTGCGGCCACCAGTGGACATTTCCTTTTGCCTCAAGGAAGTAGAGATTGCCTTTTGAGAAATCGCTGGAATAGGTGAAGCGCTTTGTGTCGCCCTTCAGGTCATTCATCAGCGGAACCATATTGCCATAAGCGAGGTCTTCTGTTCCGGTAGCTGCAAAGACAAAGTAATCGCGCTGTGTAAAACCGGATTTGTCGATTGCATCCTGAATTCCCTTCGTGCCGTCCCAGCAGTGGCCGGAGAGCGGCATGAAATATGCGCAGATATCGAGGTTATTGCAGAGCATTTTCCATGTTGAGCCGCCGCCCATTGAGAAGCCGCCGTATGCTCTGTGGAATCTGGATGCTTTCAGACTGCTTTCGCTGGTATCGCCCTTTGCATAGGTCGAATATTTCTGTTCGACATACGGAATGATGCTCCTGCGCATCTCATCCCATGCATAGCCTGCACCCATATTGCCGTCCGGTGCCGGGCAGCCGTTGAAGGTCGGGCAGACCACGATCATCGGCTCAATGTCGCCGTTTGCGATCATGTTATCGAGCATAATGTCGATGTTGATTGCGTCATCGTTGAAGCAGGTGCCCTCATTTTCTCCGCCGCCGTGCATCAGATAGAACACATTATACTGCTTGTTCTTGTCGTAGCCGTAAGGAACATACACATACATGGTTTTGCTGCCGTTGATGCCGCTGTAGGTTTCCTTGACGACCTCGCCGTGATTGGCAGGCTGTCTGAAATAATTATTCCCATTGTTCTCCGGTGCTGCATGATACTGCATATTCGCCGTATAAGCATACGGCTCCTTCTCCGGCTGCTTCTTCTCCGGATACTCCTTCTCGGCGCCGGTGAGAAAATCTGCATACCATGCGATATCGTCCGCATCGACGGTGCCGCTCTGGTCAACATCGGCGGCCTTCTGCGCGAACGAATCGCTGAATTTACCCTTGATCGCGCCGTGCTTTGCAAGCGTCATATCGGCGGCATTGATCGTGCCGTCGCTGTTGACGTCGCCGAGCATGAAGGGCTTGGAGTTGGAGCTCCGGAACTGCCACCAGTCCACATTGAACAGATAGCTGTCGCCGCCGGAGAAGCGGAGATACAGGTCATGGACACCCTTTGCACCGGAAACATCACAGCGCACAGTCTCCCATTCCTGCCAGCCGCCCGTGACCGGAACCGTCGCCGCGCCGACGACCGGGCCGTCAACAGCATCGAGATGCAGCTCGATCTTGCCGCCCTGACCGTTCGAGGAGGTGCTTGCGATGAATTCCTTTGCGCCTTCGTCACCGAAATCCACACCGCTGACCTTGACATAATCGCCGTTTTCGATGAAACCGATCGCTAAGGTTCCCGCGTCGATCTTCTCGGTCTTGATGCCGGACATCCAGCTTCCGGTCTCTGCCTCAACACGCTCATACGGGTTGAGGTACTCGATCTGCTTCGGGCCTTCTCTGGTCGATTTCAGCGCCGGAATCGAACCGTCGGCATTATAGGTGAATTCTTCACATGCAGCACTGCGGTTAAAGGATCCGCCGCCGCTCAGACCGTTCATGTGATAAAACGAATAGGAATGACCTTTGTAGTCGATGATGCCGCCGTGGGTCGTGAAGCAGTTGGAGCCCTCATGAATCGTACCGCGGAAAGTCCACGGACCTGTAACGGACGGACCCGTGCAGTACGAGATGCTCTCGCCGCCGAAGCTATCAACAAATGAGGCAAAAACGAGATAATAGAGACTGTCATGCTTGTAAATCCACGGACCTTCACCGTATCTCGTACCGTTGGGAAGCGACAGATTGAACGTCCTGATCTCGCCGTCAAGCGTGACCATATCCTCTTTCAGCTTGACATAATAGCATTTCGGATTGCCGAACATCAGCCATGCCTGCCCGTCGTCATCAATCATAACGGTTGGGTCAATATAGTCCCAGTTCGGTCCGCAGAGCGGTTTGCCGAGGACATCCTTATAGGGGCCTTCGGGGTTGTCTGCAACGCCGACACCGATGCATCTGCCATTGTTCGTTGTGGTGAAGTAGAAGTAGTATTTGCCGTTGCGCTCGATGCACTGAGAAGCCCATGCGTTATTCTCAGTACACCATGAAAACTCATTGTCCTTGAGAATCATGCCGTGGTCGGTCCAGTTCTTCATATCCTTGGTAGAGAATGCCTGCCAGCCGACCATATAATAGTTGTCGTTCCTTGCGTCCTTGTCACACCCCGTGAAGACCCAAAGTTCATCTCCGAATACAACCGGTGCAGGATCCGGCGAGAAATTTGTCTGTACAATCGGATTCTCAGCATGCACAGGTACGGGCAAGCTGGCGGCCGCGGTGGATACAGACATCATCGCAGTCAGTAATGCGAGTAGTTTTTTTCGTTTCATTTCAATTTTCCCCCAATCCAGAATTACATTCTGTATTTTTATCGTAACACTTTACAGACAAAATTGCACTGTATAAACTGAAGAAAATATGGATGAAAACAAGAAGTTGTGCTTAAAATTATCCATTATTGCTGTGCAAACAGTAAATTGTCCATGTTTTCTGTGAATATTCCATTGAAAGTATGCGCGATTTCCGATATGATATATAGGACGGATCATATTATCAGAAAGATGTCCGTACAATCATGACTGGGGGAAATGAATATGAACAGAAAGAAACAGCATATGACGTTCCGGAAGACCGGACAGCGGTACCGGAAGCGTGCGCTTTTGTGCAGTGCGGTTCTGGCTGTCTGCGGCGGCGGTGTACTGCCGGCCGGCATGCAGGCCGCAGCAGCGGATTCGGTGATTCTCTATGTCTCGCCGGACGGCGACGACAGCAGCGCCGGTACCGAAGCAGCACCGCTCCGGACCATGGAGGGTGCGCGCGCTGCCGTCCGGAAGCTGAACGGAACCGTGTCGGGCGATATCATTGTCCGCTTTGCCGACGGCGTTTACCGCATGACGGAGCCGGTTCATTTTTCGCCGGAGGATTCCGGCAAAAACGGTCACCGTGTCATCTATGAGGCGGCTGAGGGTGCAAATCCCGTATTCAGCGGCGCCGTGCAGGTCACCGGGTGGAAGCAGTATAACGATAAGCTCTGGGCGGCTCCGCTCAGCCGCGATTACAAGCTCCGCAATTTCTACGTCAACGATCACCGTGCCGGCATGGGCAGCAAGGGCGTCGGCGCAAAGGGCGGCTACGGCGAGTATTCCATTACAGCAGGACAGGCGGACTGGGCGTGGGATTCCGGCAAAAAGAGCGACGGCATTACCTATAATGCGGCCGATCTGCCGCACATTACGACCAATACCGATGACCTTGAGGTCGTCAACGGCACGACATGGAACGAAAATATCGTCTGCTCGCGGGATATCAAATACGAAAACGGCTCGTTCATCCTGCTGATGCAGCAGCCCTACGGCTCGATCGCGCAGACGCCGGGCTGGGGCGCGGGCTTCTCGACCGGCGGCTGGCATACGCTGTATAATGCGTTTGAGTTTGTCGATTCTCCCGGCGAATTCTTCTTTGACAAGACAAAGCAGATGCTCTATTATTATCCGCTGGACGGCGAGGACATGAGTGCCGCGGACGCAGAGGCGCCGGTGACGGAGCAGCTCATCGTGATCGAGGGTGAATCGACCGGCAGCCGCGTGGAAAACCTCACATTCCGCGGACTGACATTTGCACATACGGACTATCAGCTCACGAATGTCGGCGGTTCGCACGGAAAAACAACCTGTCAGGCAGCACAGAGCTATACGGCCTTTGCGGATTCCAACTGGCACAACCGCAAATATGAAATGGCAGATACGCTTCCGGGCATGATCGACGTCAAAAATGCGGCATCTCTGGAATTTACCGGAAATGTCATCAAGCACAGCGGCGCGGACGGCCTGAACATGTCCAATGACGTTGTGGACAGCGTGATTTCCGGCAACTATGTCACGGATATTACAAGCTCCGGCATCACGGTCGGTCATCCGCAGCACATTTATATCGGCGATGCATCGTGGAACAACCATGAGAAATTCCCGGTCGGGGTCGAGGGCCTCTGCAAAAATGACACGATCTCCGACAACCTGCTCTATAATATCAGCGTCGTTCACGGCTTCGGCGGCTGTGCGGCGATTACCGTTTACTATGCAGATTCCGTGAAGGTTCTGCGCAATCAGATCGAAAAGACCGCATATAACGGCATTCATCTGGGCTGGGGCTGGTGCAATTTCAAGGATTCCACGACCTGCCGCGACAACATGATCTGCTATAACCGCGTCATCAATGCACTGAACCGCCTCCATGACAGCGGCGGCATCTATACGATCGGTCAGATGCCCGGCACGGTCATCAATGAAAACTATATTGTGGGCATTCCGGCAGGCGGTGCAGGCGCACCGACCTACGGCCTCCACAACGATGAGGGTACAGCATACATCGAGGAGAACGACAATGTCCTCGATATCAGCCCGAATGTCACCTACACGATCAACTGCGAGGACTACGGTCAGAAGCACCACCTGACGATTCTGCGCACCTATGCAACCGTGCGGAAAATGGGCAAGAATCCCCCTGACAGCAGGATCGACGATCCGATCGTCGTATCCGACAATGTCTGGCCGCAGACACAGTATGAGGTCTGCCTGCGCTCCGGCCTTCAGGATGAATACAAAAGCATCATGCCCGCTTCGATGGTATCCGATGCAGACTATGTGCTGCCGGCGAGCTGTGCAACCAAATGCGGCATTCAGCTCCCGATCCGTTCCGCCGGAAGCGGCAAGACGGTCTGGGCTGCCCCGGACGGCACTACCTCGTTCAAGGCCGGCGCTGCCATGACAAAGGCGAACGGCACGGCTACCAAGATCAAGCTGCCGGAAACCGAGGGCGAATACCGGATCTATGTTACGGACAGCACCGGCAGAGTGCTCAGCAAATCCTCACATCTGCTGCGGCTCAGCGGCTCTGCCTCTCAGGTCTCCGCATCTGCGTTTGACGATCAGTCGGGCGTGCAGACCGAAAACTGCTCTGAGGGCGGTCAGGATGTTGCGTATATCGAAAACGGCGATTACATCGGATTCAAGAATGTTGATATGACCGGTGCTGAGTCGATTGCACTGCGCATTGCAGCAAACAGCGGCGGCTCTGCGATCGAGATTCATCTGGACGGCCCGACCGGTACGTGCATCGGCACATGCGATGTTGCCTCAACCGGCGGCTGGCAGGACTGGGCTACGCAAACGGCTGAGCTGACACCTTCAACCGGCACGCATGACCTCTATCTCGTGTTCAAGGGCGGCGAGGGCTACCTGTTCAATGTTGCATGGTGGAAGCTGAACTATGCGGAGAAGGAGATCCGGTACGGCGACCTGAATCACGATGACAGGATTGATGCGCGTGACCTCACGCTGCTGAAGCTCGCCGGCATGAATGAGGAATTCATCGCAGAGGGCGACCTCAACGGCGACGGCGCGGTCGATGCGGAGGATGCTGCGATTCACAGAGATTATCTGCTCGGCAGCATCACGCATTTCCCGGTAACAGAATAAGAGAATGCCCCCGTTATCATCCGGATAACGGGGGCTCAGTTTGTTTGAGGCTGTATGGCAAGGGGAACGGCAGCGCATGCCTTTTCTATTGTCTGACCGTGACGGCCTGCTGTCCCATGTCAAGATATCGCTGCCTGATCCGGCTGTAATCATAAGATGTATTGCCGATCAGCGGGTCGGAAACATAGATCAGCCCCTTGTCCTTATCGTATCCCGTCAGCACCACACAGTGTTCAAAGCTGCGCCATTGCAGTCTTTCTCCGGCCGGCGTCCGCCAGACCGTCGTCAGCTTCGGCTCGTGCAGATTTTCACCGGTAATCCAGATTACGACGGGAAGATTCCGGTCGATGCAGTCGGTAAGCAGCGTGTCAAAGTCGGTTCCGGTCAGGTCGGCCGCCTGCGCGTCGTATCCGTTTGCGGCAAAATACCGGTTTGCGGTCGTCACGATGCACGGTGCATAGCAGCCGTAGGAGTCCGCGGATTCCGGATCGCCTGCGAAGGTCGTCCGGAAATCTGCACCGTATAATTCACCGTTTTCCCAGTAAAAGCTCTGCTTGGGGAGATATGTCCGCGCCATAGTCATCTTATCCGCAGGATATCCCAGATAATTCAGCAGGATTGTCAGAGACACACATTCGCATCCTGTCGGCAGCTCCGGATTCTGAAGAATGTTCTGCACTTCAATCTGTCTGGCACGGGGCGTTTCGATCTGACAGCCGTCATCTGCATCGAGCGGCGGCAGCTTTGCGGTATATTTGATGAAAAAGCTGTCGAGCTCCTCCTGCGTGCAGCCGGAGAGCTTCTTGACGCTGTAAACAAGGATTGCCTGCGCATCCTGAACATACACCCGATCCGGCTGCTCTGTTCCGAGAATATGGCTCAGAGCGACCTGTTCTTCCGTCAGGGAGCAGGGGAGCAGTGCCGTCATGTTTACCGCACATTTCAGCACGAGCTGTGCATCTCTCGGCGTGACTGCCCCGTCCATGTCCACGTCACCGGGGGCGTATGTCTGTGCCGGCACCGCGGATACCGCTGCAAAGGCGGGCACCGCGCATGCAAAGCAGCACAACATTGCCGCGCTCAGTGCTGCAATCAGTTTTGGTTTCATTGGGATCATCCTTTCCGGCGGTAGGTTTCTGTCAGAAAAAAGCAGCGAAATACTGCACAGTTTGTTTCTGCGGCGCTTCCGAGCTTTGTTCCGATTATTTATTGTAGCATATTATCCGGAAAAGTGCAATGGGTACAGTGAAAGAAAAACGGCAGGTTTGCTGCACATCAGGTGCGTTTTTTCTCTTTCCGGCCGGCGATGTAAACGCTGCTGCTGTGATTTCAAGCGCCGGAATGATTGACAAAAAGTACATAGTATGGTATAATACAATGTACCGGCATGCAAAAAGCATGCGCTGAATAAAGGAGGATTATCATGGCAGTATTTGAAAATCTGAAGGCTTCCGTTTCCAAGACCATGCGGCAGGCCTCTGACAGCATGAAGACCATGAGCGACAAGAACCGACTGAAAAAAGAGATTTCAACTATGGAAAATGAGATGCAAAACCGGTTCCGCGACATCGGCGAAAGATACTATAAGGAAAATAAAGACAATCCCGATCCGGCATATCAGGAGATGTTTGCCGCGATCACCCAGCTTCAGGAGACCCTGAACATCCGCCGCCGCGATCTCAATCTGCTGGACGGCATTCTGCCCTGCACAAGCTGCGGCGCGCCTGTCGCAACCGGTGCGCGCTTCTGCCCGACCTGCGGTGCGCCGGCACCTGTTCCGCCGCAGGCACCCGCTGCCGCTGTTCCGCAGGCTGTGTGCCCGTTCTGCGGGCAGCCGCTCGACCGTGATGCAGTGTTCTGCGCCGGCTGCGGCAACCGTGTAGCCGGTGCGGCACCTGCCCAGAATACAGGCATTTCGCCGTTTGCACAGCCGGCTGCTCCGGCTGCACCCGCTGCACCGCCGATGCCTGTTCTGCCGCCTTATCCGGCCAATCCGGTCATTCCGCCTGCTCCGGTGAGCGATGCACCCGATGCCGATCAGCCGTCTGCGGATGCGGTATCCGGAAATGATAGCCCCGTCAATGAGGCTTCAGTCACCGATGCGCCGGAGATCATAGATGTCAATCCTGCTGACGATGTGCCCGCAGATGCAAAGCCGGCCGATGAAACGCCTGCTGATGAAACACAGACGCCTGCTGACGGAACGCCGGCAGCTCCCGATGTGCCGCCGGTTCCTGCCGCACCGACCGCGAATGATGCCGGCGGCGAGAATGAAGAAGGGCCGGTGTTCTGCCCGAACTGCGGTGAGGTGCTCGAATCGGATGCACTGTTCTGTGCATGCTGCGGCAACCGCATTCCCGGTCTGGACTGACCGCATGAAACAGGATACAGCCGCCCTTCTGGTATGTGCCGGCAGTGCATCCAGAATGGGCGGCATCAACAAGATTCTGCACCCGCTCGGAGACAGCAGTGTGCTTCTGACCGTCCTGAACCGATTTTGCCGCTGCGGCAGTATTTCGGAGATCATTCTTGTATGCAAAGGCTCGGAAACCGCACTGTTTCAGGAGACCGTGCAGGCTGCACGGCTGCCGCTGCCTGTCCGTATCACGGAGGGCGGCAGTACCCGGCAGGAGAGTGTCCGGAACGGCTTTTCGCTGATTTCGCAGAGCTGCGAATTTGCCGCAATTCATGACGGCGCACGGCCGCTGGTTCGTCCGTCGGATATTGAGCGCGTGATCGCGGATGCAAGGCGAACCGGTGCCGCAGCACTCGGCGTGCCGGTCAAGGACACGGTCAAGGCCGTGCAGAACGGAATCATCACCGCAACGCCCGACCGTGCCTCGCTGTATCTGACGCAGACACCGCAGGTCTTTTCCTGTGCGCTGTACCGTCAGGCGGCGGCGCTCGCAGAAGAGCAGGGCAGGGATTATACCGATGACTGCCAGCTCATTGAGGCGCTCGGAAAGCAGGTCACGATGACACCCGGAGACTATGCCAATATCAAGCTGACAACTCCGGAGGATTTCGCAGTCGCGGAAGCACTGCTTGCCATGCAGAGAAAGGATGAGAGCATATGATGATGCCGGCGTTCCGAATCGGGCACGGGTATGATGTCCATAAGCTCACGGAAAACAGAAGGCTGATCCTCGGCGGCACGGAGATTCCGCATACGCACGGCCTGCTCGGTCATTCCGATGCGGATGTGCTGGCGCATGCCGTAATGGACGCAATGCTCGGCGCACTTGCGCTCGGCGATATCGGACAGCATTTTCCGGATACGGACGAACGGTATGCAGGTGCGGACAGCATGGAGCTGCTGCGGCATGTCAGCATCATCATTGCGGAGCAGCATTATGATGTTGTGAATCTGGATGCAACGATCCTTGCACAGGCCCCGAAGCTCGCTCCATTTATCCCGCAGATGCGCGAACGGCTGAGTGAAGCGATCGGCTGTGATATCGGCTGTGTCAGCGTCAAGGCCACAACGGAGGAGCATCTTGGCTTTACCGGCCGGAAGGAGGGGATTGCCGCACACTGTGTCGTTTTGCTCGCACGGCGTGCAGACAGATTCGGGCATTCCGCACCGGAGGCGGTTTTGCTGTAATCCCCCCGGCCATTGTTTTGAATAATCCGGCGCAGGCCTCTCAGCGGATTCTGAGGGGTCTGTTTTTTTTGCCGGCAGACCGGGTGCTGCTGCTGCCGTGAAAATAATCGCCTAAGTACTTGTTTTTTTTTTCGATATGTGATATACTAATACTAAGAATGCCCGAAAATAGGGGTGGGCATTACGAAAAAGGAGGGGTTTTATGGATTTGAGACAGAAAAAGATCCGGAGACTCAGCGCAGCCGTGCTTTCAGCAGTTCTGACGGCAACGTCATCGCCGTTTTCAGGCGCGATGCAGGCGAATGCGCTCGTCACGGATCCCGCAGGCGAATATGACAACTTCGCCAAGGCGCTCCAGTATTCGCTGCATTTCTATGACGCGAATATGTGCGGGCCGGAGGTCGAGGCAAACAGTCGCTTCCAATGGCGCGCAAACTGCCATACCTATGACGCTGCTGTGCCGCTCGTACCGATGGACATGGACACTGACCTGACCAAGCGCACCGGCACCAACCTGAGCGCCGATTTCATCAAGGCAAACTATGACATTCTCAACACCGGCACGGAGGAAGGCACGGTCGATGTTTCCGGCGGCTATCACGATGCAGGCGACCATGTGAAATTCGGTTTGCCGGAGGCATATGCCGGTTCGACCGTTTCGTGGGGCTACTATGAATTTCCTGAAGCCTATGAGGAATGCGGTCAGAAGGAGCATGTCGAAACGATCATCCGTTACTTCTGCGACTACTTCATGCGCTGCACCTTCCGTGATAAGAACGGCGACGTCGTCTGCTTCTGTTATCAGGTCGGCGACGGCGACGTCGATCACTCCTACTGGCAGCTCCCGCAGAACGATACCATGGCGCGTACCGCATGGTTCGCGACGCCGGACAACCCGACAACCTGCAATGTCGCGGAAACTGCTGCCTGTCTCGCAATCAATTATCTGAACTTTAAGGATTCTGACAAGGAATATGCCGAAAAGTGTCTGGATTACGCAACCGCGCTCTTTGATTTTGCTACAAAGAACGACAAGGACATCGCAGATACCGCGCAGGGACCCAAGGGCTATTACCGCTCCAGCAAATGGGAAGATGACTACTGCTTCGCGGCCTGCTGGCTCTATTTGATTTCCGGCGATCAGACCTATATTGATCTGGCGCTCCCGCTCGTGGATTACTATGCATCTCCGAGCTATGTCTACTGCTGGAATGATATGTGGAACGGCGTCGGGCTGCTGATGGGCAGAATCTCTGATACCTATAAATCCAAAACGACCTATTCCGCAGAGGATAATCCGAAGGGGCTTACCGATCTTGCAATGGACTACATCACGGCGAACAAAAAGAACAAGTATGAAGCCATCGACTTCTGGGGCGAATGTGCCAAGGCTTACACCGGCTATATGACCGGAAAACTCGGCAAGATCTCGCCGCAGGGCTATTTCTGGATGGATACATGGGGCTCCTGCCGCTACAACACCGCGGCACAGTTCACCATGCTGATCTATGACAAGTACAACAAGGGCAAGGACAAATATACCGAGGACGCGCATGTCGCATACCCTGATTACACCTTCTCCGATTGGGCAAAGGGTCAGATGGAATATATCCTCGGCAAAAATGATATCACCTATCTCGAAACTGTAAAAGAAAACCAAGGCAAGGATGCGGACGGCGAATTTGTCAGAGAAGGCGCTGAGCACGGCCCGCGCTGCTTCCTCGTCGGCTTCGATGAACATTCCGCTGCATATCCGCATCACCGCGCATCGTCCGGCCTCACTAAGTGTGAGGATACGGATCAGCAGCTCTATGTGCTCTTCGGCGCACTCGCTGGCGGTCCCGACCCGCAAGACGGTCACCGTGACATTACGAAGGACTGGATTTACAATGAGGTCACGATCGACTACAACGCAGCCTGCCCGGGCGCAGCAGCAGCGCTCTATCTGAGATACAAGGATCAGTATGAGCAGTCGGTCACACCGGACTTCCCCCCCGCAGATGACGGCGGCAGAGGCGCAGGCGGCTCCGACGGCGAGGGTGCCGGCGGCAACGCGATCTGGGTCGAGGCGCTGGGCATGGATGACCTGAAGGGCAATGCCGGTGTCACCAAAATGTCCATCATGGTCAAGTCCACCATGGCAAAGGCTCCGGAAAATATGACCGTCCGCTATTACTTCGACAAGTCTGAGATCAGCAATCTCTCGCAGATTCAGGGCAGCATCATCTCCGATCAGGTCGCAACGGAGGCTGCACCTGCAAAATCCTCGCTGACCGGCCCGGTCGTCTGGGAAAAGGACAGCAAATACGCCTATATCGAACTGGACTGGGGCGACTATAACTTCGCAAACTGCGGCAAGAAAGTTCAGCTCACCCTCGGCGTGTACTACGGCGAAAACTGGGATCCGACCAACGACCCGAGCTATCAGGGACTCAAGATGTTCACAGTTGACAGTGCATTCTACGGCACCGGCAACGAGGAACGCACCGACAATATCTGCGTCTACAGCAACGGCGTGCTGATCGGCGGTATTGAGCCGGACGGCACAGAACCCGTCAAGGAAACTACACCGACCGTGACGACGACAACCTCGACCACAACTACGACAACCACGACTTCATCGACCGACCCGAAGCTGAAAAAGAAGCGCGGCGATGTTGACAACAACGGAGAAGTCAATATCATGGACGCAGTTCTGCTCGCACGCGCAGTCGGCGATGACCCGACGCTCCTCGATTCGGAGTATACCGATCAGGGCAAGATCAATTCAGAATGCAACAATGACGGAACGATTGACATCGCTGACCTGACGGCACTGATGAGACATCTCGCGAAAATTGAGATATTTACGGACTGATCCGATGATCCGCCTGCCGTCGGCATGCAAACCGGCGGCAGGCATTCCGCTTTACAGAAAGGATGAAAAAGCCATGAATGAAATTGATGAGATCCGAGGGATTGCCTCCCGGACCGGTGTGTTCCTTCCGGTCATTCATGATACAGAGGCGCTGAATCAGCCGGCGGAGCTGCACGGCGTGACGCTTCCGAACCGCGCTGTGCTGCAGATGACAAGCGGCTTTGATGCGGATGAAAGCGGTGCGCCGTCTGAGGAAACCGTCGCACGCTATGCAAATGCCGTGCGCGGCCGCCTTTACAGCATCGTATACCTGGAGCCTGCGGCGATTACGCCGGATGCACGGTCACAGGAATGGCAGCTTGTCCTTTCAGAGCGGACGCAGAACGCCTTTGCAAAGCTGTGCGAAGCAATCAGAGCTGCTTCGCAGGAAGCGCACGGCAGTGCGCCGCTCATCATTGCGCTGCTCGATCATGCAGGACACAGGGCACTTTCCCCTGCCGCTGCCGAATGCAGTCCGAGCATGCCGACCCATGCGCCGCTGATCTCTGACGATGATCTGACAAGGCTGGTCATCTCCTGCGGCGAAGCCGCCAGAGCAGCGGAAACTGCCGGTGTTTCCGGAATCGCCCTGAATGTCAGCGGCAGAAACCTGTTCGGCGAAAGCCTTGCAGCATATCACCGCCCCGGAAAATTCGGCGGCGACTTCGATGACCGCAGCCGCTTTATCCGCGACTGCTACACCGCAATGAAAATGACGACAGCTTCACTCTTTTTCAGCATTCGCCTGAGTCTGAGCGACGGCCTCCCGCAGCCCGACGGCTGGGGCATGTCCATCAGCGGCAGCGCACCGGATATCTATGAGCCGTCCCTGCTCCTGAAGATTCTGCGCGAGCTGTACGGCGCGGAGCTCGTTTCCTGTGAGATCGGCATTCCGGGTATCAACTGGATGGCCGAACCGGAGGCCGAGGATGAAATAATCCGGCTGAGCCGCCTGTGTACCTGCATTGCAATGGTTGACAGCAATTTGCAGCAGAATGTGCAGCTTGTGCTGCCGGAGCAGGCAGAGCAGACGATTCCGTTCAGCAATCTCGCGGCCGGCATGATCGGCGGAGAATTCGCATCCTTTGCCGGATATCTCGGATAACCGGAGCCAAACCGCAGAAACGGAGGGAGAAGCATGGCGCTCGACGGCGCATTTCTGCACTGCATCCGCGATGAGCTGCTGCCGCTGACCGGCAGCAGGATCGACAAAATCTATCAGCCCTCCCGCGATGAGCTGGTGCTCTCCTTTCGCGGAAAGGGCGGGGCAGTCCGCGTGCTGTTTTCGGTCTCGGCGGACGCTGCCCGTGTTCACATCACCGAAACCTCGCCGGAAAATCCCGCCAAACCGCCGATGTTCTGCATGCTGCTGCGCAAGCATATCAGCGGCGGAAAGCTCGAAGCGATCGAACAGGACGGGCTGGAGCGCATTCTGCGATTCCGCATCCGTGCAAATAATGAGCTCGGTGATTCCGTTGTGCTGACGCTGGTCTGCGAGATCATGGGGCGCTTTTCCAACGTCATTCTTGTGAATGAGCATGGCCGGATCATAGACAGTCTGCGGCGCGTCGATGAGGAGATCTCCCGCGTCAGACTGGTGCTGCCGGCTATGGAATATGCCGCGCCGCCGAGAGAGCAGCGCATCTGCCTGACCGATACGGATGACGATGCAGTCAGAAGGGCTGCCGCAGATTGTCCGGCAATGCCGCTTGCAAAAGCGCTGATCCGGCTGTTTGAGGGGATTTCGCCGGTCGTTGCACGCGAATGGGAGTTTTATACCGGACACGGCGCGGCAGTCAGCCTGCCGCTCGATGAAGCACAGATGCAGCGGCTTCTGTTTATGATTCACAGGACGCAGGAGGCGCTTGCAGACCCCAAAAAGCGTATTTTTATGACGCTCCGCACCAAGGAGGGGCTGCTCAAGGATTTCTCTTTCCTGCGCATTTCACAGTACGGTGCGCTGATGATCTCTGCGGAGTATCCCTCCGCATGCGGCACCCTCGATGCATTTTATGCGCAGCGTGACCGGGAATCGCGGCTGCGGCAGCGGGCAAACGATCTGTTCCGTTTTCTTGCAAATACCTCCGAGCGGATTGCAAAGCGCGTCGCGGTGCAGAAGCATGAGCTGCTGGAATGTGATTCCATGGAGGAGGACCGCAGACGCGGTGACCTGATCTCCGCAAATCTCTACCGCATTTCGCGCGGCGATTCTGCCGTCACCGTCGAGGACTTCTATCAGGAGGATGCACCGTCTGTCACGATTCCGCTCGATGTCCGGCTGACCCCCGCACAGAATGCACAGGCATATTACAAAAAATACCGAAAGGCCTGTACTGCGAAGAAAATGCTGACCGGCCTGATCGAAAACGGGGAGCAGGAGGTGCAGTATATCGACAGCGTATTTGATGCGCTGACACGCGCCGAATGCGAATCCGATATCGCGCAGCTCCGGCTGGAGCTGACTGAGCAGGGGTATCTCCGCGAAAACAAAAAGGCCGGAAAGCCGCTCAAGCCGATGCAGCCGCTGCATTTTGTTTCGTCGGACGGATTTGATATCTATGTGGGGCGGAATAATCTTCAGAATGACCGGCTGACGCTGAAATTCGCAGAAAAAACTGATATCTGGCTGCATACGCAGCTTGTCCACGGTGCGCATGTAATCCTTGTGACGAACGGCCGCACGCCGCCTGACCGGACAGTGGAGGAGGCCGCGATGCTTGCCGCCTATTACAGCAAGGGGCGCGATTCCGCACAGGTCAAGGTTGATTACTGTCCTGCGAAATTCGTTAAGAAGCCGGCAGGCGCACGCCCCGGTATGGTGATCTATACCAATTATCAGACTGCATTTCTGACGCCTGACGCAGCACTCGCCGAGCGTCTGCGTGCAGATTGAAACAGGCCTGCTCCTCTCGAGTACGCACGCGGCCTTGACAAATCAGACAGAATCGCTTATAATAGAATCGGTATTTTTGTCTGATACGGAATGTATCCGGAAAACTGCCTACATCTCAGCCAATGAACGAAGGGAGCGATTCCATGAAAATTCTGTTTTCGCCTGTCGCAGATGCCGGCGCCGAAGCCGCGCTGCATGCCTGCTGCTGCAATGTGCAGCCTGAGCTTGTTTATTTGTATCTTCCGGCCGGAACCGGGCTTGCCGAGCCGCTGTATGATGCGCTCAGCAGCGAATATTCGGTTCGCGTGTTTGAGCGTAATGCAATCGCACAGAACCCCGCAGAGGATGTGCTGCTGGCCGATATGAGCAGTGTCCTGACGGAGATTCGCCGTAGCAATCCGGAGGCGGAGATCTATCTGGATACCACTGCCGGAACCGAGGAAATGCAGAATGCGATGATCGACCTGATTACCGCGACCGGGCTGAATCTTCTGCCGGCACTTTCGGCGGAGGCAGGTCTGTCCGGGGAGGCGCCGGCCGATACGCCCTTCGATGCGCCCTCCGATGCGCCGGCCGATGCGGATATTCCGATGAACACGGATGCAGAGGCGCCTGCTGATGCTCCGGAGGAAGCAGCCGGCATGCCGGAGAATCCGGAAGAACCGGATGCACCGGCGGTTGTACTGCCGGAGGAAGGGGAACCTCCCGCGGCAGAGCCCGAAGCAGCGAATGCCGTTTCGGCGGCAGACGTTGAAAAGCTGCTGGCAGAGCAGACCGAAACAGTCACGGCTTCGGTTACGGCATCCGTTACAAAAGCCCTGACCGCACAGCAGCTTTCGGCACTGATCGACGCCTATGATTATTCCGGTGCGCTGAATCTGGCGCGCAGTGCCGGTGATGCGGTTCCGCCGCAGCTTTCGGCGCTTCTGGAGGCTGTCGTTCAGCGGAGCCGCGGCAGATTCATGGAGGCGCAGCAGGCATGCAGAGCATGCGGACAGGCAGCGCTGATGCCGGATGCATCACTGACTGCCGAATACTGCCTGACCCTCAGCCTGTATCTGAAGCGGCAGGATTATACCGGCTTTCTCCGTGCGCTCCCGCCGGTTCTGATTGAGCTTCTGATTGCCGCAATCCGTACAAAGTTCAGTATGGATATCACTCAATATATGATTTTCGGCAGCAGAAAATGGGATCACAGCAAGCTGGTCATGGGGCAGATGGCCGGCAAATTCAAGGAATCGTATACCTATCACCAGAAACCGAAGCCCGGCAATCTCGGTGTTTTTGTGACAACGGCGAATCTGTCAAACCTGATCGAAAATCTGGTTGTGCCGCGGAAGGATGCACAGATGATGCTCGATACGCTGAAGCTGCGGCTTGATATCGAGGAAAAGACCCGTGCGCTGGCATCGTTTACGCTGCGCGGCGCCACGGCACAGGATATTCAGGCAGCGTGCGGCCATACGCCGGAGGAGCTGCTTCAGATGATTCTGAATTATGCACGGAATTACACGGATATCTCCCTGAGCGACGAGTATCTGCGCTCCTATCAGACGATAAATGAGGCATTGAAGGCGATGCTCTGATCTGTCATAGTGCTTCTGTCTGACAGAGCTGTACCGTTTGAAAGCCAGACAGAACGGAGGCATGCTGAAATGGAATATATCAGTGAGATTGTTACACTGGGGCTGATTTTCGGGGTTCCTGCGCTCATCTTCCTCTGGGCCGCCGTGTCGGTGATTCGGTTCCGGAAACGGGACAGACAGGACAAACAGCAATGCCGGAGCCGGAAGATCATGCTGATTCTTTCGGTATCTGCCGCCGGAATCATGGGCGTGTCGATTCTTGTGCTGCTGATCCTGCTGATGCAGTCTTTGGCACATATGTGAGGGAACAGAAATGAATGAAACAGTATTTCGCAGAATTCTCACGGCAGTGACGGTGCTCGGCATTCTCAGCATCATCGCACTGACCGTCTATACATGGCTGCTGTACCGCGACTGTTCGGTTCTGACCTATATTGCGAACAAGGGGTGAGTGCGGCAATGCGAACCAAACTGATGAAACAGCTTGCGTCGGTCTTTGCACTGATTCTCGCATTTGCAGCATTCGATCTCGCGGTCTGGCAGGGGATTACCCGGCGGTATATCGACCGGCACAGCGATGAAATGAAGCGCAGCTCCGTTGCGGTATCGGCCTTTCTTCCCTTCGACCCGGATTCGCGGATCGTCAGGGTCGAATCCGGGCTTACGCTTTCGGGCGACCTGCCTGTTCTGGACGGTGCCGCCGCACTCTACCCGATGTACGCGGCCTTTGCCCATGCGGTTTATCCGCCTGACAGCGTTCAGTTTGACGGCAAGGATTTTACCCCGGAAAGTGCTGTGCAGTACACCAATACCCGCGGCGCATACAAAGCGGTTGTCGATGGTACGGCGGATGTCGTGTTTTGTGCAAAGCCGTCGGCGGAGCAGCTTGCATATGCCAAAGAACAGGGCGCTGAGCTGGAGCTCGTTCCGATCGGAAAAGAGGCCTTTGTGTTTGTTGTGAGCAGTGATAACCCGGTCGATAATCTGACTGTCGAACAGGTGCGGAGCATCTTCTCCGGACAGTATACCAAATGGTCGGAGGTCGGGGGCGATGATACCTTTATCGACGCCGTACAGCGCAATACAGGCAGCGGCAGTCAGACCGCGATGCTGAATTTCATGGGCGGCATTCCGATGAAACGCTCTCTGCGCGGCGCACTCTCCGGCAGGGCGATCGGCTATTCCTTCCGCTATTATGCAGGAGATATGGCCGGCACAAACGGTGTGAAGATGCTTTCACTCAACGGCGTCAGCCCCGATGCTGCGCATATCGCAGACGGCAGCTACCCGGTCAGCAGCAATTTCTATGCCGTGTACAACAAAGCAAATGACAATGAAAATATCCCGCGCCTGATCGACTTCATTCTCTCGGAGGAGGGGCAGCAGATCGTCGCGCAGAGCGGATATGTTCCGCTTCATGCAGCGGAATAACAATACATAACCCGTACAGCCTTTTTCAGACTGTGCGGGCTTTTCTTTGCAGACTGTGTCGAAATCTGCCGCTCCTGCATATGCTGGTACTGTACAGAGGCAATCGCCCGACGGGCTGCCGTTCACTGTACATTGCACATGGTGCATTGCACACGGTGCAAATCCATTCTGCAGAAAGGAGTATCGGTATGCTACAGGATATGACTGTTCCGGCAGCACCGCAGGGTGTCTTTCCGGCTCAGATGTCCCTCGCCATGGCCTATGTGCCGTACCAGACTTGGGAGCAGCCGCTCGGCGCAGGGGAAGCATTGCAGGCGGGAACTGTGTTTCCGTCACTCGTAAAGCCGTTTTGCATGGGGAAAGGAGGCGCTGACAATGGCAGAGATGCGGTTGCAGTCTTTGGATTCGATGGGAAGGGCTGAGCTGCTTTGCGAGGCGCAGTCGCATGAGTTTGCAATGCGTGACCTCGCTCTGTATCTCGACACGCACCCGACCGATACAGAGGCGCTTAACGCATTCCTCGATCATAAAAAGGCATACAAAAAGTACGCCTCAGTCTTTGCAGACCGCTTCGGCGCACTGACTATGCAGCAGGTTGAACAGGAGAACGGCTGGGCTGCGTGGAGCAATACACCGTGGCCGTGGGAAAAGGAGGCGAACTGAATGTTTCAGTATGAAAAGGCTTTGCAGTACCCTGTGAAAATCGCTCGGCCGAACGCCAGACTTGCTAAGATGATTATGTCCCAGCTTGGCGGCCCGAACGGTGAGCTCGGCGCATCCATGCGTTATCTGAACCAGCGTTACACCATGCCGCTCCGGGAGCTTCAGGGCTTGCTGACTGACATCGGAACGGAAGAGCTTTCTCACATGGAAATGGTATCTTCGATTGTGTACCAGCTTACAAAGGGTATGACACCGGAGCAGCTTGAGGCACAGGGCTTTGCGGATTATTTTGTCGATCACACGACGGGGATTTATCCGGTCAGTGCATCGGGCATACCGTTCTCGGCAGCGACTTTCCAGTCAGTCGGTGATGCGATCGCCGATCTCAATGAAGACCTCGCAGCGGAGCAAAAAGCACGCACGACCTATGACAATATTCTCCGCCTCGCAGATGACCCGGATGTCCGGGATGTGATCCGTTTTCTGCGTGAACGTGAGATCGTTCATTATCAGCGGTTTGGTGAGGGCCTCCGTCTGATTCAGGATCAACTGAGCCGGTATACGCCGGATCCGTCCAATCCGTATGCAGTGAATCCGTCGTTTGACCCGATCGGCGGGCCGCCGCAGCCCCGGATGCGCAAGCGATCATCAATCTGACGGGTCAGACCTGTCTGACCGAAAGCATTTTTGTGCCGCCGGCTTTGTGCGGCACTGCCGAAACAGCCGGTATGCCTTTCCGCATACCGGCTGGCTTATTCTGCTGCATTTGTAATCTGAATCAACGGCGTGTCCGAATCAATGTGCCGGGCAGTAATCCTAGGTGTTTGCTTCCTGTGAAAATGCAAAAGATTTTCTCTTATCATTGCTGCGTTTCATAGAATCCGTCCAATCTAACAAATATCTATTGCGTATTGAGAAAAAACGTGCTATAATACCAGTGTGCGATATTGTCCTGCTGCGGCGGGAATCAGAAAGGACGGATGAACTATGAAGCATAAACTTACGGCTGCTTTGTTATCTGCAATGATGCTGACAACTGTATGCAATCCGCTGCCGGACGGCATGACACGGATGATTCCGGTGTCTGCGGTCACGGTGCAGGAGGACGGGGAACCGCTTGAAACCGATCTGGAATACGGCGCGTTCATTTACTCCAAATACGAAGACCACATCACAATCACAGGCTATAGCTTCCGGTCGGAAAATGACGAGGAGCCGCCCGCAGAAGTGACTGTCCCTGCGAAGATTGACAGACTGCCGGTTACGGTCATTGGCGAGGACGCGCTCTCGTGGCATGAGGAATGGACGAGCCTGACGCTGCCTGACAGCATTACTGTGGTTGAAGACCGCGGTCTGAGCGGCAACAGTAACCTTACAGATTTGAAGCTGTCTGCAAAACTGAAAACGATCGGGTATCGTGCCTTTGAGGATGATGCATCTCTCACGGATATTACCATTCCGGACAGCGTCACAGCGCTCGGCTCGGAGGCGTTCTGGTGCTGCGATGCACTGGAAACAGTGACGGTCGGAAAGGGTGTCACGAGCTTTGAAAGCAATGTGTTTGCAGAGTGTCAGTCGCTGAAAAGCGTTACGGCTGCGTGTCCGGTGATCGGAGAAAATGCATTCAAGGATTGCCCTGCTCTGACGGAACTGACGCTGACCAAAGGCGTAAAAACAATCGGGCGGTCTGCTTTCTGCGGATGCGAGGCACTTGCAGATGTGACGCTTCCGGAAAGCGTTGAAACCGTTTCTGATTATGCTTTCAGCGGCACTGCTGTGACGGAATTTGTCATTCCGGATACGGTAAAGGAGCTTGGCGAAAATATTTTGAAAGACTGCGCTGCATTGGAATCCGCAAAAGTCGGCAAGAATGTATCAGAGCTGCACGATAACATTTTCAGCGGCTGCGAGGCGCTGGAATCTGTTGAACTGTCCTGCAAAGCGCTTCCTGACAGACTGTTTCAAAACTGTTCATCCCTGAAAACCGTAAAGCTGAATTCCGGCATAGAAGCAATCGGCGAGTATTGCTTTGCATCCTGCCCTGCACTTAGCAGCATTGCCATACCGGATTCTGTCACCGAGCTTGGCGGAAGCCTGTTTGTGGACTGCACAGCGCTTGAAACTGTCACACTTCCGTCCGGACTGACCGAAATCCCCGGCAGTCTGTTTGACGGCTGTTCCGCGCTGACTGCCCTGACAATTCCGGAGGGTGTGGAAACGGTCGGGTCTCAGGCGTTCAGAGACTGCGCAAAACTGGAATCGCTCACCTTTTCTGAAAGTCTCCAGAGTATTGACCGCGATGCTTTTTCCGGATGCACCGGACTGAAAAAGCTTGATATTTTAAGCCGCTCATGCACAATCGACACAAGCGGGAGAGGCGATATGAGCGATGTATCACCGGTCGTTTACGGCTATCGCAATACCGGTGCGCAAGCCTTTGCGGAAAGGTTTGATTTGGAATTTGTCCCCTATGACCCGGAGGAGACCACCACAACCGTAACCACCACCACAACCACGACTACAACGACCACCACTACGACAACAACCGCCGCAACCACGACAACGACCGCTGCGCCAACCACGACCACGACTACCACGACAACAACCGTTCCTGCAAAGCCTGCCGCAGAGTTCTCGATCGAAAATGTGGAATGCGGAGCCGGTGAAACCGTACCTGTCAAGATCAGAATGACCGCTGCGGTGCCGGTTGGTGCATATTCATTGAACCTTACCTATCCCAGCAGCTTTGAGCTGGTCATGGCAAATGAAACAAACCCGAAATACAGCACAGACAGCAAGTTTATTTATTCTTTCATTGTTTCTGAACGATGCTCTGAATACAGCAGTCGGGTCTCAGTCATTGGTATGTCAACTGCCGGCGTCAAGAACGAGGTCATCACCCTGTATCTGACCGTACCGAAAAACGCTGCGGTCGGTGACAGCTATTCGCTGGAACTCGATGTGAAACAAGCCGCAATGAACGGTGAAACATTATCTGCATCTGCAAAGGGCGGCACGATCAGCATTACCGATCATCCCGTATATACGACTACGACAACAACAAAAATGACTACAACTGCAACGACCACTACAACGACCACGACCACTACAACAACAACGACAACGACCACGACTACGACTACAACGACAACAACCCAAACAACGACTACCACAACTACGACCGCAACAACAGATACAACTGCTGTCAGTGTTTCCGGAAACTATGAATATGTCATCAATCCGGACAAAAAGAGCGTAACAATCGTCAATTATCACGGTAAAAAGATGGGCTATGACGGAACAATGCCGGGCGATGACGGAACAATGCCGGATGAGGACATTGTAATTCCCGAAAAACTGGGCGGACTGCCGGTTACTGTCATTGGAGAAGGAGCATTTGCAGGTGCTGAAAGCAACAGAACCATAACCTTCCCCGACACGATCACAGAAATTCAGTACGGTGCGTTTTCTTACGGCGGGCTCGGCGGTACTGTCAATCTGCCGAAGAATCTGAAAACAATCGGAAACTATGCATTTGATCACAACTGGGTAGAAGCATATACCTTACCGGATGGCTTGACCACGATCGGTTCGCAGGCATTCAGGTTAAATCTGGCGCTTACAACGATAACGATTCCGGCTTCTGTTACGGCAATCGGAGAATATGCTTTTGATTCAGATGAATACAGACCATCATCATATGAAAAACTGACAATCTGCGGCTATTCCGGAACTGCGGCAGAAGAATTTGCAAAAACAAACACGAATCAGTTTGTGAGCTTAGATCAGCCGGGGACTGCTACAACTACAACCGTTACGACTGCATCAACAACTACGACAGCAACCCAAACCACGACCACTACAACCGTCACCACCACCACGACAACAACCACCACGACAACCACAACAACCGAGCCGTCCAAGCCGCTGATGGGCGATTACAACCTTGACGGTGAAGTCACCGTTGCAGACGCTGTGCTGCTCTGCCGGTTCATCTCCGAGGATGATACACTGGAAGAAAAGGTGAATCAGGCAATCACGCTGGAAACCGCCGACTTCGACAAGGACGGTCTGCTGACGGTTGGAGATGTCATGAAGCATCTGCTCAGTCAGAAAACCAAAGCATAACAGACAAACGAAAGCAGCCGGTATGCCTTTGCGCATGCCGGCTGCCTGTCGATAAAGCGTTTCCGACGGATGAAACGGCGGGAGCTTTATGTTATAAATGCATCGCAGATACCTCATGAAAAGTCGCTGCTGCGCTTTTTTTCGTAAAAATGCTTGACATTCAGATGAAAGTATGATATAATAATAATACGTATAAACATCCATTCATACAATTAACAAAAAGGAGCGTGTTGCGATTGTCGCAGGCAGAGAAGCCCGAGGAAAAGCAGCAGGTTCTGCCGGATCATACAGCGGAACAGCAGGAAAGTGCGGCATCCGTACAGGATGACACGCCCGCCGAACAAGCTGAAGAATCCGAAAAGACCGGAGAGGACGCACATGCCGATTCCCCGAAAAAGAAAAAACGTACTGCAAAGTCCTACGCAATCAGCTTCTTTCTCAAGCTCGCCGTTACGGCGGCAGCCGCATGGGCGCTGCTGACTTTTGTTGCGGGTATCTGCATCTGCCACACGAATTCTGCATATCCGATGATAAAAGACGGCGACTTTTGTCTCTTTTACCGCCTCGATACGCCGTCGCAGGGCGATGAGATTGTCTACCGCGTGAACGGTGAGCTGCGCTTCGGCCGCGTCATCGCCAAGGCGGGTGATTCTGTCGAAATCTTCAGCGACTATATCACTGTCAACGGTCTCGGCCTGTATGAAAACACGGTTTATCCGACCTCACCGCAGGGCGCTTCGGTCAGCTTTCCGTATACCGTGCCGGATAAGTGCATCTTTGTCCTGAATGACTACCGGAGCGATATCAATGACAGCCGCACACTCGGCGGCATCCCGCTCAGCGATGTCGAGGGAACTGTCATTTTTATCATGCGCAGACGCGGAATATAGGAGACAGGAAACAAAATTGAAACGGGTATTCAATTTTTTACGGAAACATAATTCTAGGGAGGAATCATTATGAAGTTCAGAAGAATCATGTCGTTTGCTGCTGCTGCCGCAATGCTGGCATCTGTGGCAGCACTTGCGCCGATGCATGTCAGCGCTGCAAATTATGCAGAAGCAAAATATGCAACAGGCGGCAAGCGTACATTCAACAAATACCTTGTTATGGACAGCAATGTGACTGTTCCGACGGCAACCTTCAACTATTCAATCGCGGCGGGCGAAGAAGTCAAATATACCGAAGAAGGCGCAACGGGTACAGTTGCTGCATATGAAGGACTTGATGCGGACAAAATTACAATCTCTGCTGCGGATTTTACTGCTTCCACTGCGACAACAGACGGTGCAGCGGATGACGGCATTACAAATGATACGTCTAAGAAATATGCGTCATCTACGTTTGAACTGGATTTTACCGAAGTCAAGTTCCCGGAGCCGGGCGTATACCGCTATGTGCTGACGGAAACCGGCGCCGGCGAAACGGATGATCTCGGAGCAGGTATCAGCCATGTCGGCAACTATCAGAAAACACTGGATGTCTATGTCATTGATACGGACGGTACTCTGAGCGTCGCAAGCTATGTCCTGTACAACAGCGTCATTTCAAATGCACCGGCGCTTGCCGCTGATGAAGTTGCTCTGGATTCAAAGGTTGACCGCACAGATGCGAATAATGCCGCCAAAACGGACGGCTTTGTCAATGAGTATTCCTCCCAAGATCTGACGATCGGAAAGAAAGTGACCGGTAATCAGGGCTCGAAGGATAAATATTTCGCGTTTACCGTAACATTTACCGGCGCAGCCGGCGCAAATATCACGATTGACGCGAGTGCTTCCAACTTTGAGACAGCACCGACAGCAAACAGCGCAACCATTTATACTGCGGAGGATATGGCAGCAGCAAACGCTAAGGATGAAAACGAAGGCGTTACCGGTCAGCAGCTTGTCATCGGCAGCGACAGCGCAGAGTATACGTTCTACCTCCAGAACGGTCAGTACATCACCTTCCTCGGCCTGCCCAAGGGCTCCGACTATGAAGTGACCGAAGCCAAGGAGGAATATACCCAGACCCCGACTGATGCAGAGAATACAATCACAGCAGGTGATTTCACGCTGAACGGCGCCCAGAGCGGCACAATTAACGATGCCGATGTGAGAACCGGCTTCATCAACACAAAGCAGGGTACGATCCCGACCGGCGTTCTGCTCTCTGTCGCAGCGCCTGCATGCATCGGTGTTATCGTGCTCGGCGGCATCATCTTCCTGCTGGTCAGAGGCCGCAAAAGACGTACTGAGGAAGATTAATCAGCCTTGCTGAAATTCTGGAAACAACTGAATATTCTCTACGAGCGGCTGCTCCTGATTGTGCTGTGTCTGATCTTCGGCATCGTCCTCTGGTGTATGTACGACAACTGGTATGTCTACAGCTATACACTGGATGACAGAGTGCGGAAGTATAAGCCGGGTACGTCCGGTGCGGTCGCTTCGGAGGATTCACCGATTCTTGACGATATGGCTGCATGGATTACCATTGACGGCACCAATATCGACTATCCGGTGATGCAGGGAACGGACAATGTCCGCTACCTCAATACAAACCCGTTCGGTGAATACGCGCTCTCCGGCAGCATCTATCTCGACTGCCGCAGCAGCAAGGATTTCTCCGACCCGTATTCGCTTGTCTACGGACATCATATGGAATACGGAAAAATGTTCGGTGCGCTGGACGATTTTCTTAATCCGTCATATCTGGCACATCACAAAACCGGCACGCTCATTATCGGAAAAAATGCCGCAGCGACTTATCCGCTGGAGGTGTTTGCCGCAATGTGCGTCAGCTCGGATAATAATCTCGTGTTTAACCCAGAGCAGAACGGAATTCGCGAATATATCGCAGAACAGACCGGGTATCCCGTGCAGACGCGCGGCGAAAACATTATTGCGCTCTCAACCTGTGCCGAGGGCGGCAGCAGCGCAAGAATCATCGTGTTCTGCTTTATTCTGAACTGACTGAAGGGAGGGAATGCAAATGCTTCACAGACGGCTGACAACCGGCATTACGGCATTTTGCACGCTCTCTCTTTTTCTTTCTCCGGGAGCTGTGTGCAGCGCGGCAGGCTATGAGCCGGTTCAGGCGGAAATCCCCGTTGCCTGCGTTGTTGAGAACAGTCAGCGCGAACACACCTTCCGTATCGAAATGGAATCTGTTTCGGCGAACTGTCCGACTCCAAGCCCGGATACTCTGACTGTCTCCGAAGGCAAAACGGAGCAGTTTACCGTCACGCTTGATGAACCCGGCACCTTCCTCTACAGGGTTTTTGAGATTTCCGGCACGGATGATTCGTTTGAATATGACACGACCGTTTACAATGTGACCGTCTATGCAGAGCAGGACGGGGATGGCAGCCTCATCTGGGCTGTTTCTGCAAAAATCGAAGGCTCGGACAAAAAGCCTGAGCGCATCGAATTTTTGGATAAAAGCAATGAGGAAACACAGACAACAGCGACCGAAACATCTGTGACAGAAACCGTAACGGAAACAACTACGGAAAGCACAACTGCTCTGACTACAACCGAGGAAAGTACCACGCAGGCGGTAACGACAGATACAACGGAACGCACAACTGCATCCGCAAGCAGGCTGATCGACCGGATCAACGACGTGCTGACCGGCGATTTTACACCGGTTCGGCTGATGTTTACGCTGACATTTGCTGCCGCAGGTGTTGCGCTCGTGACTGGATTACTCCGGAAAAAGAAGCGCGATGACACTGACAGCGACGAGCCGGACACGGATCTGTAAATACAAATACTGCCGCACGGAACGAAAAAGCTCCGTGCGGCTTATTTTATGCTGGAAAATGTGAATAAAATGAAAACATCCCGCCGCAGTACTTGCTTTTTGCCGGAAATTATGGTAGAATAAAACTGTCTGATGTGCAGACAACTGTTTTGCTTTGAGGAGGAATTTATGAAGTACGGTTACTTTGATCTCGAACACAAAGAATATGTTATTACCCGTCCGGATACACCGTCTGCATGGTCGAATTATCTCGGCGACCCTGAGTACGGTGCAATCATCACCAACAATGCCGCAGGCTACAGCTTTGTCAAAAGCGGCGCAAACGGAAGAATCGGCAGATTCCGCTTCAATTCCATGATGGCACTCCCCGGCAGATATATCTATCTGCACGACAAGGAGACCCGCGATTACTGGTCTGCCTCTTGGCAGCCGGTCGGCAAGCCGCTCGATCAGTACAAATCCGAGTGCCGCCACGGCACCGCCTACACCGTCCTGACCGCGGAATACGCCGGCATCAAGTCCGAAACGACCTACTATGTACCGGATACCTACGAAGTCTGGCAGTGCAAGATCACAAACTGTTCGGACAAGCCCAGAAAGCTCTCTGTGACCGGCTTTATTGAGTTCACCAACGAGAGCAATTATCAGCAGGATCAGGTCAACCTGCAATACACCCTGTTTATTTCCCGCACCAGCTTTGACGGCGGAAACCGCATCATCCAGCATATCAATGAAAACAGCGGCAAGGATGCTTCCGGCTCCAATCACAAGGAGCGCTTCTTCGGGGTTGCCGGTGCGCCGGTCAGCTCCGCAAACGGCGATCTCTCTGCGTTCATCGGCCCTTACCGCACCTATTCCAATCCGATTGCGGTTGAAAAGGGCGTCTGTGACGGCACAATGAACTATAACAGCAATGCCTGCGGCGCTTTGCAGTCTGACATTGTGCTCGCACCCGGCGAAACAAAGGTGCTGACCTATGTGTTCGGCCAGCGCAATTCTGCCGAGGCTGCCGAGATTCTCAAAAAATATGAAACCGCCGGTACCGCCGACAAGGAAATTGAAAATCTCCGCAATTACTGGCATGAGCAGCTCTCGCATTTCGAGGTCGAGACGCCTTCCGACGAGTTCAACAACATGATCAACGTCTGGAATGCTTATCAGTGCTTCATCACCTCCATCTGGAGTCGTGCGGCATCACTGATTTACTGTGGCGAGCGCAACGGCTACGGCTACCGCGATACCGTTCAGGATATTCAGGGCATCATTCACCTGAATCCGGAAATGGCGCTGGAAAAGATCCGGTTCATGCTTTCTGCACAGGTCGATAACGGCGGCGGTCTTCCGCTTGTCAAGTTCAACCATAACGCCGGTCACGAAAATACGCCGGATGATCCGGAGTACGTGAAGGAGACCGGTCACCCCTCCTACCGTGCAGACGATGCGCTCTGGCTGTTCCCGACAATCGTCAAGTATATCGGTGAGAGCGGCAATCAGGCCTTCCTCGATGAAGTGATTGTCTATGCAAACGGCGGCGAGGATACCGTTTACAATCACCTGAAGCGTGCAATCAACTTCTCCATGGAGCGCCTCGGTGCGCATCAGATGCCGGCGGGTCTGCACGCTGACTGGAACGACTGCCTGCGGCTCGGCGCAAAGGGTGAATCCACGTTTGTCGCATTCCAGCTTTATTACGCAATCCGCGAAATGATCGAAATGGCAAAGGCCAAGAACGATACGGACTACCTCGCATATCTTGAAAAAACACAGGCTGCGCTTTCCGAATCGCTCAGCAAATGCTGGGATGAGGACCGCTTCATCCGCGGCATCCGCGAGGACGGCACGATCGTCGGTGCGAAGGCTGACCCGGAGGCCAATATGTGGCTGAACCCGCAGAGCTGGTCGGTTATCTCCCGCTTTGCATCTGCGGAACAGGCCGAAAAAGCAATGGAAAGCGTCCACAGCATCCTCAACACCCCCTATGGCGCAAAGCTGCTGGAGCCGCCGTATGTCGATCACTATTTTGACGGCGCGCTCATGCACATCTTTAACCCCGATACCAAGGAAAACGGCGGCATCTTCTCGCAGTCGCAGGGCTGGCTGATTCTCGCGGAATCGCTGCTCGGCCACGGCGACAGAGCGTTTGAATACTTCATGGAAAGCTCGCCCGCTGCGATGAACGACAAGGCTGAGATCCGCGTCATGGAGCCGTATGTCCACGGTCAGTTCACCGAAAGCACACGCTCCCCGTTTGCAGGCAGATCGCATGTTCACTGGCTCACCGGTACCGCTTCGACTGTCATGGTCGGCTGCGTCGAGGGCATCTGCGGCATGCGCACCGAGCTGGACGGCCTGCGCATTGACCCGTCCATCCCGGCAGCATGGGACGGCTTCAAAATCCATAAGTCCTTCCGCGGCAAACGTCTCAATATCGACATCCGGAATCCCAAGCACGTTCAGTGCGGCGTGAAGGCTATGACAGTCAACGGCAAGACAGTCGAAGGCAATTTCCTCCCGGCCGACAAGCTCGCAGATGTCAATGAAATCGTGATCGAGCTCGGCTGACTCACATAATAAGCAAGTACGCACTTTGAAAAAAGTGCGTACTTTTTTATGGCCTGTTCCCGGATGCTGTTATGACAGATTCCGGCCTTTTTTATCACCGGTATGCACAGGCTTTTTCATGCTGCATGCGCATCTTTCGCCTTCTGCGGCACGGCTTCGGACATATTTGTTCTGTTTACTTTCATTTTATCCATGTTTTCTATATTTCAAACATTGATTCAATCATAAATATGCGGTATAATTAAAACGCAGCAGGTTATTTGCCTTCTGCTCCGGCCAATATGACCGGACAAATATTAGGGGGATATCCGCACATTGTCCCAAAGAAAAACAGGAGGGATTCTATCATGGTCAGAAACAGAACACTGTGCAAAATTGCCTGTATCGCGGCGGCGGCAGCAATTTCTGTGCAGGGAACCGGCGGGCTTTTTTCGCAGCGGAAGCAGATCTCTGCTGCTGCCAGCTATGCCGGCGCGGAAGCAGCCAATCAGGGCAGCGCAGAGGGTGCGGCTGTCATACGCGGCAGCAGCACCGATATCGTTCATGACGATACACTGGATTCCGATGTGCTTGTGCTGAACGGCAAGTCCTTCGGGAGCGGCTGGCTTCAGCTCCCGCCGATGCTGTCGGAATCATGCAGCAGCGGCTTCACATTTTCCATGCGCTATCAGCTCGCGAGCGATGCCGGCAGCTATACGCGCCTGTATCAGTTCGCGACCGTACCGCTCGGCACCGGCTCGACAAACGGCTATTCTTCGCCTGATCTGTCAGTCGATCTCAATGACAAAACAAAATTCCGCGCAAGCGTTTTTGCCGGGAAGAATCTGACCACGGAAAACGATGAAGCGCACCGCTCCATTTTCACGGTTTCAGCAGCACCGGATACCGACTGGCATCAGCTCACTGTCGTGTATTCTCCGACCGGCGGCGCTCAGTATTATCAGGACGGAAAGCTCCTTTCAACCGATGACAGCGAGGGTGCCGGACGGCTCAAGGCTGCATGCGGCAATCTGTTTTCTGAGAATCTGCTGCAATATTACACCTACTGCGCGGTCGGCCATTCTCTGTATACAGACAGTGATCTGCGCGGCAGAATCGACGATGTTGCGTTTTACAATTATCCGCTGACAGCAGCGCAGGCCGCTGCTCTGCCGGATGACCCGGCTTATCTCTACACCTTTGAGGCCGGTACAATCACCGAAAGCACCGAGCCGCAGCCGGAAACAGCGCAGGCGCATGACGGTACTGCCGTGAACAGCATTCCTTCGCTCCAGACGGAATCTCCCGACGGAACGCTGGTCTCGAAAATCTGGCAGGATGCCCGCGGAAGCTATTACTACTCTGTTGAAAAGCAGGGTGATTCCGTTATTCTTCCCTCTAAGCTCGGACTGGTCACAACAACGGAAGACCTCTCCTCCGGCTTCCCTGCGGAAGCGCCGACTGCTTCACGCACAACGCATGACGAAACCTACAGCATGCCCAGCGGCAAGCATGTCACCATTCGCGATCATTACAGCGAAATCTCTTTCCCGCTTGTCAAGGGCAGCAGCACCCTGACGGTCATCATGCGCGTGTATGATGACGGCATCGGCGTCCGCTATTCGCTGAATCACGGCGCCTCGATTAAAGAGGAAGCAACGCAGGTTATGTTCCCCGGCAGCAGCACCTTCTGGGGCAACTGGCCCAATGCGACCTATGAATGGGATATGGTCGAAGTACCGAAAGACCGCAGCAACGAAACAAACTCGACTTATTCCTGCCCTTACACAGGCGTCATTGCAGACCGTTACTGGGTTACGGTCTCCGAGGCAAGCGTCTTTAACGAAGAAAATCCATACTGTGCCGGTTCATTGCAGTTTGTCGGCGATTACCACAGCCTGCGGTTCAAAGGCGGCGTCAAGGTGAGCGGCATTACAATGTCCGCCGCCTTCCATACGCCGTGGCGTGCAGTCGTGATCGGTGACACCCTGAACCAGATGGCATCCAGTGATCTGATCCTCAATCTCAATCCGCCTTCCGTTCTGGAGGACACAAGCTGGGTCAAGCCCGGTAAGGTCGCATGGTCATGGTGGAGCAGCGGCGGCGATTCTCCTGTTGAATACCATATGCAGAAGGAATATATTGACTTCGCTGCGGAAAACGGCTGGGATTATGTCTGCGTGGACTTCGGCTGGGCACTCTGGGATGACAGCGAAGCAAAGATCAAGGAGCTCTGCGATTACGGCAAAGAAAAAGGAATCGGCATCTGGCTCTGGTACGGCGTCAACAACACAGGGCATGCCGGCTATAAGGACAGCAAGGGCAATCCCGCATATCCGTATTATTCTCTGCTGGATGAAGCAACGATCGTCCGTGAATTCAAGCGCATCAGCGGTCTCGGCGTCAAGGGCGTCAAGGTCGATTACTACGAGAGCGATACGCAGGAAACAATGAAGCAGATGCATCTCTGCACAACGATCGCGGCAGAGAACAAGCTCATGGTTCTGTTCCACGGCTGCACGATCCCGCGCGGCGAGAGCAGAACTTATCCGAATGTTGTCTCCTTTGAGGCAATCAACGGCAGCGAGTATTACAAGTGGTTCAATGCCCCGTCCCTTGAAAACCGTGTTTCCTATACCTTTACGCGCAATGTTGTCGGCTCCGCAGACTTCACGCCGACCGGCATCCCGATCTACGGCATCAACGCAACGGCCGGCTTTGCACTGGCAGACGTTGTCACGATCGAATCCGGCGTACAGCATTTCGCGCATTCGGTCTATACATATGAGGGATCTCCTGCCCTCCCGCTGCTGAATGACGTTCCGGTTGCATGGGATGATATGTATGTCATCGACGGCCGCCCGATGCAGTTTAATGTCACGGCAAGACGCAGCGGTGCGGACTGGTATATCGGCGCTTCGACGATCGCTGCCAGAACCGTGAAGATCAATCTCTCCGATCTGATTTCGGATGACGGCAAATACAATGCATATATTTTCGGCGACAATGAAAACGGCAGCGCGCTGAAGGTCAGCGTCCTGACCGGACTGACAAAGGATGATACAATCACGCAGAGCCTTCTCAAAAACGGCGGCTTTGTCATCAAGCTCACCAAGGGCACAATGAATCTCGATACTCCGTATTCCAATTACATCAGCTATGAAGCGGAATACGCAAAGCGTTCCGGTCAGGCGTCCATTACGGAAGGAAAGGATGCAAAATACTGCTCGAATAATGCATATGTCGGCTATGTCGGCGGAAATGCAAACAATTACATCACCTTTGAAAACGTCAATGCACCGGAAGCCGGCGAATACACGCTCCGTGTTTATTATGTATCCGGTGAACCCCGCAGCCTGAAAATTGATATCAACGGAAAATATGCAGCAAAGATCGACAACTGCTATGCAAACAAGCGCGACTGGAAGGGCATCCGCGCAGCAAGCGTGACCGTGCAGCTCAATAAGGGCGCGAATACGGTGAAGCTCTACAATGATGCAGGATACGGCCCCTCGATCGACCGCATTGCACTGGCAATTCCGAACGATGATGCGCTGATCGGTGATCTGGACGGAAACAAAAAGCTCGACGTTCGTGACCTGACCATGATGAAGCAGGGCATCAATTACGGATTCCGCACGGAAAAGGCCGAGCGCCTTGCCGATTTCAACCGTGACGGTACTATCGACCGCAATGACGCGGTCAGTCTCATGCAATTCCTGACTGCACAGACATAAATCAGCAGAAAAAGAGCACCGCCCTTTTGGGGGCGGTGCTCTTTTGCAGATATCTGTCAGGAGGCTTCTGCAAGATCAGCCTCATTGATATATCCGGCGAAGAAGCGCATCAGCTTCGAGAGATCTTTGATATCGAGCGTGCCGTCATGGGTGACCTCGGCATTGGCCTTGCCTTCGTCGGTCAGGTCACCGTCATGAAGCGTCTGGTCATCACCCACGCCGCGAGCGAGCAGCACAGCATCACGCACATCAACACTGCCGTTGCAGTCGGTATCGCCCCATATGATTTTTGGAAGAGGGCCTCCGGTCGTTGTGGTGGTCGAGGTTGTGCTGGTAGTGGTTGTTGTTGCGGTCGTTGTTGTCGTGGTTTTATCCGGCTGTGTCACAACGGAGGAGCCGCCGGCGGGCGGATTTGCGCTGATTGAGCCGGTGCCCTTTGTGCCGTCGGGCTCAATGCCGGAGATCAGAACACCGTTCTCGTAAACGGGGATATACGGCGTTTTCTCATTGTCCTTTGCATTCAGATTCTTTGCTGAATAGTCGTTTGTTGCATCCCAGCCCTTGCCGTAATTCGGATAGACCAATGCGAGCATGATTTCACACTGATGCTGACCCTCTGAGATCGGCATGAATGCTCTGCCGTCCGGGAAAGTAATTTCAACATAATAGATACTTCCGCTGTACTGAACCGGCTTGGAAATCTGCGTTGCAGGAACGCCGATGCCGGAATACATGCCCGCCTGATCGCGGTCGCAGCGCATTTCAATGGCCGTCGGATCCAGTCCGGCGTCGATCAGCTCACTCAGATCCATATAATAGCGGATCGAGATATTATCGACAATTCTCGCCGGCCAAGCGGTGTGGTTTGTGATTTTGAGGCTCAGCGTGGAACCGCCGGCATCGTGTGTACCCTTTGCCTCGACATACAGCTCGTCCTCGCGGGTCTCAGGCGGCGGGAAATTCGGATCGTTCTTGCCGCCGTAGACAGAGATCATCTTGCAGAGCATTGCGGTGAAGCCGGCATTGTAGTCTGTCGCGACCTCGTTGCAGATGTAGTCGCCGCGATCATCCACATAGGAACCGTCCTGCTTGGGGCCGCCTGCAAGTGCGCCGTAGAGGATATGTCGGTTCAGTGTCGGTGTCTTTTCGGCATTTTTCCATGAGCAGTGTGCTGTTCTGTGGTGAACGGATTTCGGAGAATTCTCCGCATAGCCGACCACATAACACTGCTTGGTCGGATTGTCGCCGAGCGCAAAGTTGACCTGTGTTTCGTAGAGCTTGACATATTCGTCATAATGCGCATCGCTCTTGCTGAGCAGACGGTCACAGCCGACAGCACAGGTAAATGCAAACGCATTTGCATGACGCAGACAGCCCCAGTTCTGCACGTAGATCAGGCCGCCCGGCACAACATCTGAGGACGTTCTCCAATATTCCAGATGCCGGATGAACTGCTCTTTCCATGATGCATCGCCGGTATTGATCGCGTACAGAAGCGTCGCGCCCTGCTGTACGTCGTCCCAGCATTGACACCAGGAATATTTCAGCGTGTCGCCCTGTCCGAGCTCGTGGCCGAGATTCGGAATATAGCTTTTTGCCTGATCGAGATATGCCTGATCCTTTGTTGCGATATAGAGCCAGTTGCAGAGATAGAACAGATCGTCATAGAACTGTCTGGATGCATAGAATCCCTGCGCATCAGACCCGTTATAGGTCTCATCACTGCGGTCTGCATCCGCCATTTTCAGAAAGTTTTTCGCGTGCTTCAGATAACCGTCCAGCTTATCGCTGTCCACTCTGCCCTGCAATGCACAGTAGCCTGCGGTCAGTGCTGCACCCATCTGTGCAGTCACGGCAGAGCAGTTTCTGCCCTCCAGATGACCGCGTGCGCCGTTGCCCTGATCTGCCATACCGTATTCAAGCAGCTCGCAGGGGCCCCACCATGTGTGGTCCTCCTGACCGTTGCCGACCTGATAGATCACGGAATCGCCGAGATCACAGCGGACAAAATAATCGAGCGCCCAGGTCAGATTGTTGACGTAATTGGTCATTTCTCCGCATGCCTCAACCGCATCGCCGTATTCGTAAAGTCCCCATGCGAGCATGCATGCGGAATAGGACATCGGCAGATTGAATTTCACATGGTCACCGGCATCAAACCAGCCGCCGTCCACATCATCATTCACAACTGCGTCGCCGCGCCATTCGACACGGTTCCAGTCCGGCAGATGTCCCGCCTGCTGACACTCATAAAAATACAGCGACATTTGCAGTGCTTTGGCATAATCAAGATCAGCCGCAGCAGAGACAGGCACAGCCGGTACAGCCTGTGCCGTCGTGCAGAGCATGACCGCCGCAGAGAATGCAGCGGTGATCCGCCCTTTTTTCATAATAAATCCCCTCCGATTTATATTTGACAGCAATCAGCCATCATACTTCTATTATGCCACAAACCCCCCGAATTGTCAAGTGCATTTTGACAAAGGAAATACCATTCAGTTTTCACACAAAAGCCGTTCCCGCGAATTTCCTGCATAATTCCGGAAAACTGCAAAGAAACTGTGTTCCGGGGTGCTCGCAGCATGCGAAAAAAACCGCTGCAAGGTCTGATCCATGCAGCGGGGATGATTGCATTATTCTTTTTCGGCGCCGGTAAGCGCGCTGTTTACGAACATATCGTAAATTCTGCGGACGGCCTCCTCGAAATCGCCGTCGAGCAGCCCGATGATAATATTCAGCTCGCTGGAGCCCTGGTCGATCATTTTGACATTGATGCGGGCATGCGCCAGTGCTGCAAAGATTCTCGCAGCAGTACCGCGGGTTCTGCGCATGCCGCGGCCGACAACCGCGAGCAGTGAGATTCCGTGCTCAATATCACAGGTATCGGGATTGACAGCCTTGCGGATTTTGGAGAGGACGGTTTTTTCGCGTCCTTTGATTGCTTCCTCCGCGAGAATAATGGTCATGGTGTCGATGCCGGAGGGCATATGCTCAAAGGAGATTTCCATTTCCTCAAGAACGGAGAGCACCTTCCGGCAGAAGCCGAGCTCCGCATTCATCATGGCCTTCTGGATGTTGATTGCGCAGAAGCCCTTTTTGCCTGCGATGCCGGTAATGGTATAGCCGGTGAGCGCATCGGAATCGGCGCTGTCGCCTGCAACGATCAGCGTGCCGGGGGCAGTCGGGTCATTCGTATTGCGGATATTGATAGGGATACCCGCCGCACGGACAGGGAAGATCGCATCCTCATGCAGAACAGTCGCACCCATATAGGAAAGCTCACGCAGCTCCTCATAGGTAATCGTATTGATGACCGCAGCATCCTTGACGATGCGCGGGTCTGCGACCAGAACGCCGGAAACATCGGTCCAGTTCTCATAGATTTCGGCGCGGACTGCTCTTGCAACCAGAGAGCCGGTGATATCGGAGCCGCCGCGCGAGAATGTGATGATTTCGCCGTTCGGGCCGGCACCGTAGAAGCCGGGGATGACGGCATTGGGCATATCTGCGAGCTTTTCGCGCATTGCCATCATCGTTTCGGGCATCAGAAGCACGCCGCTTTCATTGAAGCGGACGACCTCTGCTGCATCGACGAACGGGAAGCCGAGGTAATCCGCGAGCAGCAGGCCGTTTAAGTATTCACCGCGGCTGGCGGCGAAATCCTTGGTTGCGCCCTCCTTCAGCCGGAATGCGATGCGGTCGAGCTCATCGGTCGGGTCAAAGCTCAGGCCGAGCTCCTTTGCAATTTCGAGGTAGCGCTTGCGGATCTTATCGAGCGGAGCAAAGAAATTCTCGCCTGCCGAAGCGAGCTTCTGGCAGGTATAGAGCAGATCGGTGATCTTGATATCATCCGGGAAGCGCTTTCCGGGTGCAGAGGGGACGACATAGCGGCGTGCAGGGTCGGAGGTGATGATCTCCTTCACCTTGCGGAACTGGTTTGCATCGGCGAGGCTGCTGCCGCCGAATTTTACGGTCTTGCTGTTCATCAGTACGTCAGACATTGCGGATACTCCCTTTCATCTGTAATATTCCATATATAGTATATTCCATTTTGCGAAAAAAATCAATCGTTGGGATTCACAAACTTTCCATGATGCAGACTGCGCTTTTTGTGAATACAGTTGTACGCCACAGACGGACAGTCATAGGTGCTCTGCCGGAATTATGAAGCATATGTTCATAATTGTTCAGGAATTCTTACGAAAAACAACATGGATTCTTTATTGCAAAATCCGCGAAGATATGTTATTATGGAGGCAGATCAAACGAAAGGACGGGATGATACCGTGAAAAAGGGACTGCTTTCATTTATTCTCTGTACGATGTTCGGGATCGGCACTGCCGCCTGCGCAGAACCGCAGTGCATGGATGCTGCATTTCCCGCGGCTGTCCGGCCGGCAAAGGCCGGTGCGGGTCAGAGCAGTACTGTACAGAACCCTGCGGACTGGCGTCTTGTGCTGGTGAATGCCGCGCATCCGGTCGGAGATTTCACGCCGCCGGAGCTGATTACGCTGCGGAACGGTGTTCGGGTCGATGCGCGCATCTATCCCGACCTTCAGCAGATGTTTGATGATATGCGTGCGGAGGGCCTTTCTCCGATCGCCGGTGAGGGCTTCCGAACCTTTGATGAACAGTGTGAAATGATGTGCGGCCGTATCCGCGAATACCGCAGAAAGGGCTATTCCCGCACGGAATCGGAGAGCATGGCGCGGGCCTATGTCGCAGAGCCCGGAACGAGTGAGCATCAGCTCGGCCTTGCCGTCGATATCAATTCGGAGAACGGCGATCATCAGTCTGTTTATGAATGGCTGGCAGCCCGCGCGCATGAATACGGCTTTATCCTGCGCTATCCGCAGGGCGGCGAGAGCGTCACCGGCTATGCCTATGAGCCGTGGCATTACCGCTATGTCGGGCGGGAGGCTGCGCAGGAGATCACCGGCAGCGGCATGACGCTGGAGGAGTATCTCGGAGCGGATGACTGAAAAATATTTCGGTTTTCCATTGACAAATCAGAACGGTTCTGCTATAATGATAGTTAGATTCCGCCAATGATTCCAATTTTTCGTACAGATTGTCGAAAAGCGGAAATCATCGAATCATGAGAATATGAGCAGAGACCCGCTCTGACAGGAGGTAGCGTTATGAAACCGATGCTGATATCCATTAGCCGAGAATACGGCAGCGGCGGCAGAGAGATCGCCCAGAATATTTCCGAGCGTCTGGAGGTGCCGGTCTTCGACCGGAAGCTGATTGACCTGACGGCGGATCAGTGCGGCTATTCCACCAAATTTGTACAGGAAAATGAGGAGCGCATGACCAATTCATTCCTGTTCAATCTTGCTGTAGCAGGGCCGTATTCGCCCTACGGTGAGACCGAGGCGCTCCCGCAGGATTACGTGTTTCTGACGCAGAGCAAGATTATCACGAAGCTCGCGAATGAGAATCCGTCGGCTGTATTTGTCGGGCGCTGTGCAGATTATATTCTGCGCGACCATCCGAGCCTGTTCAGCGTATTTATCACGGCTGATCTCGATTTCCGTGTCAGGCGTGCAATCGAGTGCTACGGTGCGGATCCGGACAAAGCCTATACGGTCGTGAGCCGTCATGACAAGCACCGCCGCCGTCATTATAATTACTACACCGGCATGGAATGGGGCTCCCGTTCCAATTATCATCTGATTCTCAATACCGGCAAGCTCGGTATTGCAACCGTTACGGACATTCTGATTGATCTGATCCGGAATGCATAAACTGTGCAGCCCCTGTGAAGAACACAGGGGCTGCATTTTATGTTGGCTTGTTTTCCGCATCCGGCTGCATTGCTTCTTTTTCCGCGATCTTCGCGCCGGCCTCGATAATCTGCTGTTTCTGCTCTGAATCATAGAGGAACACATAAAATATATTGCCGTATCGCGGAGAATGAACAAAATGCCCGATATCATCTATGATTTTAATTCTTCCGGTTTTTGTGATGATCCGGTAGCGGATGAAATGCAGCCCGCAGGTATTCGCCTGAAGCTGTGTCTGAATCTCCCGCTCCACGCGGTCAAGGTCGTCCGGATGTACGATATTGCGGAAGCTGTCGCCGCTGAACTGAAGCAGCTCCTGCATGGAATCACATTCAAACATTCCGAAAAGCTGGTCGTTTGCGAACAGAATCTCCTCACGGCCGTCCGCCTTATAAATCAGAAGCGCACCCGGAATACCGCTGAGAATATCGCCCAGATGAAAGCTGAGCTGTGTCCGCTTCTGATGCAGCATCTCCGGACGGTAGCGGACAAAGTTGCTTCGGTGATGCATCTTGACATGGTACATTGCAATATCCGCTTTCATTGCGAGGTCATGGTATTCCGAGCCCTGTTCGGGGTAGGTCGCATAGCCGATCGAGAAGGAGAAGCGGTAGGTTTTTTCCTCATGCGTCACGACATGCGGTTCTGCAAAAAACCGGCTGATTTCCTCATGTGCCTCAGCGGGCGTGCGGTTTTTCAGCAGAATCAGGAATTCGTCGCCGCCGTTCCGGATAATCAAGCTGTCGCGGCCGAAAAATTTTTCCATTTGCCATGCGGCGGCCTTCAGCACCAGATCACCGATATCATGTCCGTACTGATCGTTGAAGCGCTTGAAATAATCCAGATCAATCAGCATCAGTGCGGCAGAATCCTGCGGATACTGCCGGAAATACTCCATGATATGCGTATCGCCTGCGGAGCGGTTATACAGTCCGGTCAGTCCGTCGAATTCCACGCGCCGGAGCAGGCTTTCTCCGGCATTTTTTAATTTTGTGACATTGCAGATCAGGAAATGCGCACAGATTCCGTCCGTCATCTCTGAGAGCTCGCAGCCGATCAGCAGTTTTGCTTCTTCGCCGCCCGCGATAAAGCAGGTCTCGGCCTTGAAATACTGTTCGCCGGCCTGATACTGCTGGAGCAGGTTGTCAGTTTCAAACAGCACACCGATATCCGGTTCGCGGTTTTCAGCGGTACAGTACTCCGCCAGCGTATTCAGCAGAGCAGGGTAATCCTTGCCCGGGAGCTGCTTCCTCAGAAGTCTGAGCGGATCGGTCAGATAGAGCCCGGACACCGCTCCGCTGATGAGATTGACCGAAAAGCTGGTGGAATTTTGCAGAAAATGCTCGATTGTCGGATATCCCAGATAACCGGCGAAGCATTTTCCGGCAAGACGGTACATCGTTTCCGCGTTTCGCTGTGTTTGTATTTTGTCCGGCATATTGCATTCTCCCTAACTTGTTCTTTCGATGCAGCGAATCAGCTCTTGAGCAGAGCACGCTTCATCAGTGTCAGATCGGCAGCGTTGAGCCTTCCGTCGGCATTGCAGTCGCCGTTTTTCCAGTACAGCATGGCGGGGGAGCTGCCCTCAGTCAGCCAGCGGCTCAGTGCGACTGCATCTGCAATGCTGAATACGCCGTCGCCGGTGACATCCATTGCGCAGGTCTGCGGAGCAGCATAGCCGTAAAGCGCGAGTTCATTGAGATCGCCGCCTTCCTTGACGATCTTCAGCAGGTCTGTCGGAGCAGAATCGTCGGTCATGACAGTGCTGCGGGACATATAACCGCCCAGATCGGTCGAATACAGCAGTGTATCCGTTTTCGCGTCATAGACCGACAAGCCGCCTGTTCCGTAGGTATCAAAAACACTGAAGCCGGTGAGAACATACGGCTGCGCGAGCTTCACATAGCAGGTGATGCCGGAACGGTTTGCGTTGGTTTCCGGGGTTTTCAGTCCGGCGGTATCGCCGTAGATGAGCTCCGGCATGGAATCGGGCTCATCAAACATGCGATAGAACTGATTGAGTGCGGCATTTTCCGGCGCAGCAGAGAGATCGCAGACCTCGCTGCTTTCATCCGCATCGAGACAGATACTCTGCGGGCGGATATATGTGCCTCTGCCGTTGATGACCGGATGCGCTGCGGATGAAATCGTCACAAAGACCGGTGTTTCGGAGATATCCAGTGAAACAGTGCCGTTTTTGACAGTCAGCTTTGATTCGGTTCCCTCCGCATATTCGCCCGGTACCGTCAGATAGATGTTTGCTGTTTCCGGAACCCGGAGCTGATAGCTTTTGATAGTTTTGCTCTCATTTGACGGGAGCCAGAGCGCAAAGATTGAATCGCCGGTGTGTTTATCAATGAAGAAGTATTTTTTCACTTCATCCTCGGTCATATCTGCCGCAAAGTAGGCATTCCGCAGCACATGCGTCATGCATGCCGTATAGTACCATGCGGTTTTTTTGCTCCATTCGCCCTTTCCGGTCACGAGGCCGGAATTGTAGTAAACGCCCTCGCCCTCATCGCGGAGCTGGAATTTTGTCATGCGGTCAACGCCCGCGCCGACCGCGAGCAGATAGGTTCTCGCGACGCGCTGTGCATACCGGAGCTGATACAGAGCATTGTCATGATTGTCGGTATTTTCAGTTTCGCAGTCCTTCATCGGAATCTCGAATTCCGAGATCCAGAGCTCTGTGCCCGGCGCATTCTCGCTGATCCAGTTCTGAATCTCACGGACACGGGAAACAAATGAGGAATCCTCCGGATTGTAGTCATCCGGCCCCAGATGCACATTGATGATATCGACGGCGAATTTGCCGTCGCTGCGGTGATAATTGAACCACAGCTTCATCTCGGAAAGGTAATCGAGCATCGAAGCGGTTGTCAGCAGTCCGCCCATCGCGAGCTTGAAATCGGGGTCTGCCTGCTTGACGCCGGCGTTTTTGATTGTTCCCTCATGCCCGTCATAATCGGCCGAGCACATTGCGGCCAGCTCAAACGGCGTGAAGTAATTGGCTTTTCCCGCCCATGTTTTGTTCGGCTCATTGCTGTTTTCGAGCGCCTGCAAATAACCGAGCCCGGTTTTCGGCTCCGAGCTGTCCGCGACATTCAGTGCTGCGGGATCGACATTCTGATTGCTGCCGTATCTTGCTGCGACCTGAAACATCGCCTGTGCATGGACTGTATAGCTTGCGGGGTCTGTGGGATCGGCACCCTCCGGCACAGCGATCTCAGGCGGCTTTGTTCCGCCGGAAATGACCGTACTGCCGCCCTGAAAGCAGGGGATGATGCTGATTCCGCGATCATGCATGGCTTTGTAATAGCTGTCCATGTCGCCCCATGAACCCTGTGTGAATTTGACCTTTCCGTCCGAATCCAGCAGCCAGCTCAGGTTGTGGTATTCGCGGACATTTCCCGCAGCCATGATCGCGGTCATCGGGTCGTCGATGAACGCATTGAAGCCGATGCGCTGCCCGGCCGTGAGGTCGGTTTTTTTGCCTTCATAGGTTCTGGCAGCGGTTTTTGCCATCTGTTCTTCTGTGAGCGCAGAGGTCTGATAGCCGTAGACCGCCAGCTCCGAAACGCCGCTGTCGCCGCAGGGCGCCGAAAATCGGAGCCAGCGGGTTTCCCGCGGCGATTCAAACGTAACACCCCGCCAGACCTGATAAGCGTCGGTCGTAAAGCTGCCGCGCTCCTTCCATGCAAACGGCTCGCCGTCCTGAACGAGCCAGTCCTGCACGCCGTTTGTATCGAGGAAGCAGATGCCGGTGATGACATAATTCGCGCCGAGGTCGATATAAAATGCGTCCTCACCGAATTCATCCTGCCAGTTCGGCTTCCAGTTTTTGCTGCGCTCGGTCACATCCCAGAGCGCTTTATCCACGCTTGTATTCTCCGGCGATGCCGGCACCTTATCCTGATCGTCGAACAATACGGATGCCGCATTGAGATAATCCGCACCGATGTACACGAGGTTTTCGTCCATGATCTGAAAGCCGGATGCATCCAGCAGCTCTGAGGCCGGCTCTCCGGCAGCAGACAAAGGCGGCAATGCCGGCGCAACGGCGGCTGCGGTCAGCAGAGCGGTCATGCCGCTCATCACACGTTTTATCATATTGTTCACCTCCGAAAATCATCTGTCAGAAAAAGTGTCAGGGTATTCAGCGCATTCCGGTTCGGATAAACTGAATCAGCATTTCCGGATCGTCAAAGTCATCGTAGTCTCCGATGATGCCCTCCCGGTGATAGACGATGCCGGCTTTTTCGTTGCGTTCCAGACAGTCCAGCAGTTCTTCAATACCGTATCGCCGGGCAAACTCCGCAAATGCGCGAGCCTTGATTTTTTCTGCATACAGTCCTTTCCGGCAGTCCTGCGGCGTACATTCATAGCACCCGCTGAGTCCTTTTCCGATCACACATGTTCTGTTTTCGCACCATTCTGCGTCCTTGCACCACGAAAGCTCCTGAAAGCCGTCCCGTTTGCAGCCCTTGCATTCCGTATTTTCCGAGCAGAGGCAGCATGCCAGTCCGCATCTTGCGATGCCGAGCTCACGCTTCATATGGATTTCTCCTTTCCTTATCAGATTCCTTTGCATATCAGGATATACAGGGTCGTCAGGACAATCGGTATGATGACAAAAAACCTTGCTGTATTCCGCTGTTCATGCTTCAGTGCCTGTATCATGACATTCACATCAATCAGCGAAAAGCGCGGATGCTTTCTGCTGTATCTGACCGGAAGACTGCATCCGGGCTCTGCCAGAACCGGATAGAGCGTCTGACGGCTGAGCAGTGCTGTCGGCGGAAATTCCTTTGTATAGGTTTTATTTTCCGCCTGATAGGTGACCGTAAACACAAACCGTGCTTTCCGCACCCAGTCGTCATCCGTCAGGTATCCCGGATGCGGTATTTCCCTGACCGCAGTGACCGTACCGGCCGCAGACGCACCGCTGCGTTCCACGGCGGCGAGAATCTGACGCCGGACAAGCGCCCAGATGCACAGCGAATCAATCAGCAGCACAATCAGCCCGATGCAGATATGGACCGTCAGGCCCGTCACGCGCATAAGCTGTTCCCCCGGAATGATACCGGTCACACCGAGAATGCCGATGCCCGAACCGATTGCCGCACCGGCCAGAATCCACAGCAGAATCCCTTTTGCATGATTCTGTTTCATGAATATGCCGCTTACTGTGTCAGACGCGCAATGCGCTGCGCCGTATCTTTGAGGATCTCCTCCGGCGATACGCCGATAAAGTATTCGCCGTTTTCATAGAGAATTTTTCCGGCACACATTGTCAGCTTCACATTGCTGCGGTCGCCGCTGAGCACAAGGCTTTCCGGAATGTGATGCGCCGGCTGCATATTGGCTGCATGCAGATCAATCATGATGAGATCGGCCTGTTTGCCCTGTGCGAGAACATCGCAGTCTGTCAGTCCCATGGCGCGTGCGGAGCCGACAGTTGCGGCCCGCAGCACAGAAGCAGCCGGGATTGCCGCAGCGTCCATATTCCGCAGCTTTTGCAGCACTGCGCCGAGATACATCTCCTTGAACGGGTCGAGTGCATTGTTTGAGGCGGGGCCGTCCGTTCCCACCGCGAGAAGCAATCCTTCGGCAAGGCATTCCTTCAGCGGCGCAATGCCGCTGGCGAGCTTTGCATTCGAGCACGGGCAGGTGATGAACCAGAGCCCTCTGCGCTGAAAGACGGCACGGTCTGCCTGGTCGAACCAGACACAGTGGAACCCGCCGCCGCCGTATTCCCACAGGCCGAGCGATTCCAGATATTGTGCAGGCGATGCGCCGTGCCGTTCGATGCACCCGTCATGCTCTGCTTTTGTTTCGCTGATATGCGTAAACACGGGTTCTTTTTCGGCCTGTGCCAGCCTTGCGAGCTCCCGGTGCAGGCTTTCGTCGCTCGTATATTCCGCATGGAAGCCGAGACGGTAGCCGATGCGCGGGTGGATATGCCGGAACTTCTGAAACTGTGCATTCAGCCGCTCGACATCCTTTGCCGAGCCGTTGATGCTGCCGCAGAGCACCGCCCGCATGCCGCTCTCAATCGCCGCCTGAACGGTGCTGTCCGGGTAAAAATACATGTCAAAAAACGCAGTTGTGCCGGCCGCAAGGTATTCAAGAATTGCGAGCCGGTCAAATGCATATACGTCCTCCGCAGTCAGTCTGTCCTCATAGGGAAAGACCTTTTCAAACAGCCATGTCTGAAGCGGGACATCCTCCGCGAAGGAGCGCAGAAAGGTCATCGCGGAATGCGTATGCGCGTTTTTGAAGCTTGGCATCAGCAGGTTTCCGTCTGCATTGATTTCACGCTCAAACTGCGGCAGCTCGGCGTGTGTTTCCCCGATATAGCTGATCGTATCGCCGTCTGTCCAGAGCTCGCCGTCCCGGACGGTCAGCGGCTCCTCCATGGTCAGAATTTTCGCATTATAAAACCGAATCATATTCCGTATCCTTTCAAGATTGCTCTGAGCGCCGGCGGGTCTGCTCCAGCGCGTCCTGCATGGATTCGACCGCGATCTGAATGCGGTCGAGCTCCGGCGCATCATCCGTAACGGCGGCAGGTGTTCCCTGAATGGTCAGGTATGCGCCGTAATATTCGAGAATCTGCTCTGAGCGCTGCATCAGCCTGCCGATATGCTTCTGCATCGTTGCGCGGTATTTGTCGTTGGCGATCCTGTCATACTGAAAGAAATTGAGCAAATGCAGCATTTGTGCAGCCAGCGTATAGAATACCTGCTCCATGCTGTCATAGAGCGGGTCGTCGCGCAGGATGCGGTCGAGCTGTCCGCGCATCGCATGCCGCTCGCGGAACACCTCGATTTGCTGACAGATGCCGTGCAGCCATTCCTTCACCGTTTCGCCGTGCCTGCCGAGCGGAAAGCGCCGGGAGGTCTCCGAAACGAATTCATATTCCTTCGTGACAAAGAATTTCCGGTATTCGTCGTTCCGGTTGCTGTTGAGCGCGGCATCGGCAGTCAGCGCATAGTTATAATTGACCTTGGTATGCATCCGCAGGTGCTTCTTTTCCCAGTCCTGAAGCTGACGCAGCGTTTTTTCTTCTTTTGCAAATTTCTGCACGCTGTTAATTTCACTCCTGTTCTATCAATCAAGCCCGGTATGACTGTTTCTGTTCCCGGCGAGGCATTGTCTTTCCGTTATGACAAACGGATGCTGTTACATTGTTTTTCCGATTGCGGCGATCGACTCCCTCACAAGCTGTTCAAACTGCGGAGCAGCTTTGTCGCCGGCCTCTTTGACTTCCTCATGCGACAGCGGGTGCGGCGAGATGCCGGCAGCCAGATTGCTGATGCAGGACACGCCGCAGATCTCCATGCCGCAGTGCCGCGCTGCGATTGCTTCAATTGCAGTGCTCATGCCGACCGCATCGGCGCCGAGCGTCCGGAACATCCGGATTTCAGCGGGGGATTCATAGGCAGGGCCGGCCGTCTGGACGTATACACCCTCCTTCAGCGGGATATCCGCATTGACGGCGACTTTCCGGATGATCTGATTCAGGCGTTTGCTGTAGATTTCACTCATATCCGGGAAGCGCACACCGAGCCAGTCAAGGTTTTTTCCCTGAAGCGGCGAGGGCACAAAGCTCGAAATCTGATCGGTAATCAGCATAAACTCACCGGCCTTCATGCCCGGCTGAATGCCGCCTGCCGCGTTTGTCAGGAACAGGATCTCTGCGCCGAGCAGATGCAGCAGCCGGATCGGCATGACAGCCTCCTGCGGCGTATAGCCCTCATACATGTGAACTCTGCCCTGCATGACTGCAACGGGCACGCCCTCACAATACCCGAACACCAGCCGTCCTGCATGTCCGGCAACGGTCGAGACCGGAAATCCGGGGATATCAGAATAGTCCAGTGTTTGCTTCACATCAATCTTATCTGCAAATCCGCCGAGCCCGGAGCCGAGCACCAGCGCGATCTTCGGCTGGAACTGCACCTTTTTCTTCATTGTATCGCGGGTGGCCTTAAGCCGTTCTGAAACTGTAATCATTGTTTTCCCCTCCGTATTATTCCGCACTTCCGTACAGATACACACGCTGCTCCTCGGTCAGCGTGTCGATTTCGATATCCATGCTTCTGAGCTTGCGCCGTGCGACCGCCTCATCGACTGCCCGCGGGACATTATTGAGCGGTGTACTGACCGAACCGCGGTTCTGAATAAGCCACTGTGCACTGAGCGCCTGAATGGCAAAGCTCATGTCCATGATCTCCGCCGGGTGGCCGTCACCGGCCGCGAGATTGACCAGTCTGCCCTCTGCGATGACGTAGATCGTCACGCCGTTGGGCAGCTTGTAGCCCATAATGTTGTTCCGCGCCTCAAATGAATCGACGGCAAGCGCCCGCAGTCCCGCCATATCGACCTCGACATCGAAATGTCCTGCGTTGCAGCATATGGCTCCGTTCTTCATCCTTAAGAAGTCTTCTTTTCCTATTACCCTGCAGCATCCCGTAACGGTCACGAAGAAATCTCCCTTTGATGCTGCTTCTCTCATCGGCATGACTTCAAATCCGTCCATTACCGCTTCTATGGCACGTATCGGATCTATCTCGGTCACAATGACCTTGGCTCCCATGCCCTTTGCCCTCATGGCTACGCCCTTGCCGCACCATCCGTATCCTGCCACAACAACCGTTTTCCCGGCAACGATAAGATTGGTTGTACGGTTTATGCCGTCCCATACCGACTGTCCGGTACCGTAACGGTTATCAAAGAGATGCTTGCAGTCGGCGTCGTTTACCAGTACCATGGGGAACTCAAGCTCGCCTTTTTCAGCCATGGCTTTAAGCCTTATGATACCTGTTGTAGTTTCCTCAC
>JAFXZM010000004.1 GCA_017541275.1 Oscillospiraceae bacterium
TACTGTGATTACATATTCAGACGGTACAGAGAAAACTACAGATGTGTCTATTTCAGAGCTGATTGCTATGCTCAAGAATTGGTCAAAAACAAGTAATAATGAATGGTGAATAATAAAGGGCTGTGGCTGCCTGAGTGATACACTTCGGCAGTTGCAGCCCTTTATTATTGTGTGAGTGAGGATGTTTGCATCCGAATGCAAGCGGCGCATCCGGGAACTGCTGGTATCGCGTGATATTGTTCACACGGTATCAGCAGCCTTTTTTATGTCGGTATAAAAAACATATTAATAATTCCTCTATGTGCTTTTATCATATTCAATCTTGAATCATGGAAAATGCGGAAGCACACTATGCTATTTTTCAGGGATTATTCTCTAAGCAAAATTGTTTTAGGCTTTGGCAATAATCAGTTCTGTGCTGAATAATATTATCATAATCAAACTGAGTAAAGTAGCATTCCTGACACACCTTATGATGAGAACATCCGTGACAATACTGTAATGGTTGATTTTTGAAAGACTGTATTTGGGATATAAGATTATCATAAGCCTGCTGAATGCCCAGTTGTTCAATAGAAAAAGCCCAGCCTTGGATACCAATAGCTTTCATACATGGCAAAAGATCATATTTAGATGATATAAATAGATCTGTCTTTCCTCCAGAACAATCAAATGCGCGTTTCTTTTCGGGTGCAGCATTTGCCATTTCGACCATTTTGGGATCATCATAGAAAGCTTGATCGCTTTCTTTTCGCATTTGTGTTCGTATTTCTTCAGAAGCAAGAAACATACTGCGGCTTGTTCCAGAATATGTTGCCTGTAATTCGTAACCAGAGTAAAAAGGAATCGAGTTGTCGTCACACCACTTTTTTATTAGCGGGAAGCTTGGTTCAGTAAGTGAAGTGATAGGAGTTTTGCACGTTATATCGATACCTATATTTTTAATTTTCAATATGTTGTCAAATACTGTTTTTGCCATAACAGCTCTGTTAGCAACAGTTTTTCTATAAGTATCATCATCGATCCCATAAATTGAAATCTCGACTTTGAATGGCTTATAGAGTTTGAAAAGTGATAGAATAGTATCATCGATAAGATATCCATTTGAGAAGATCGAAACTAAAACGCCATGTTCTTTTAAGTATGTATAGATATTGATGAAATCCGGGTGCGTAAGACATTCTCCGCCTGACAGAGTACAGTAAAGTAACCCGTTTTCTATCAGAAAATCAAGAGTATGTTTTAACACAGCAAACTTTGGGAGAGTGTGATGCTCTTTTCCATACTCATTTATATAGCAAAAAGGACATGAAAAATTACACTGATCTGTTAATTCGATAAAAACAGACAGCGGAATATGCTCACAGTTTGCTTTTTCATATATGGCATCAAGGATACCTTCTATTCCGTCTTTTTTCACATTTGATGCAACAGATTCGGGCAGATATATTTCATTACTTTCGCTTGAATCTACATCGATCTCTATGCCCTTTATATTTCGCTCAATAATCATTCCTTATCATCTCCTAAAACAAAATGCCCATCATCATCGCAGATGATGGGCATAAGTGCCGTTTATGAGCACTTCGGACCCGGTGTGCCATGATCGTTGTTGAGCTTACCCTGCGGACAACCAGAATGCTTCTGCTGGGTGTTGATCACAACCTTGACCTTTTTCTCCTTTTTCATACTATCACCTCCTGTTCGGTTTGTATATCAGCATTAAGATATTTTGCATTAAATCATTCAGCCTTTTCTGGATTGGATGGCTTCGATAAAGTCTTTCATATCCACTATTGATGCAAGCATAGGAAGAGAATCGTCGTATTTTAAGAGATCGTTGGGGTACGCCTCTTGAATTTTTGCACCAACGGTCTGAAGAAGCTGTCTTTTAGCCTGCTTAGAGAACTTCTTTCTGATTACAAATTGATGCTCAAATTTTCCGTTGCGCTCTCTTGTCTGCATCCCTATTGCCTGTGCTCTTGCAGCTCCAGAGTTATCTTCTTCCGTTACGAACACAGCTAAAAATCCAGACAAAACCGCTGTTCCGTTATAATCCACTACAGGGCTTCCGATTACAATAGAAGAACTGCGAGAACCGTTTTGATAGTTGTTTCTAACCATCTCGTAATACGAATACAAAAGAGCTGCATCCTCCGACGATGCTGTTCCGCCGCCGCTTCCATTTTTCGCCACCGCTACGATTATCACAACTATGACTATCAGTATGATCAGCCACATAATATCACCTCTCGCAAATCTATTTTTAGACAATTATATCATATTATCCACAAAATGTCAAGCACATTGATGAAAAATGCACTTTGTATAGAAGATGTAGACGTTTTATGGTAATATGTTTGAACATAATTGAACTTTGGGTATACCTGATCGGCGAAAATCCTCCACCGATCAGGTAAGTTGCATCAGAAATGCATATCAAGATACGCCTGTGCTTCTCTTGCGACGGATGTGCCGGGAAGATCGTTGACAATCTGTCTAAGAAGTCCATAGGCTACAGAAGAAGTGTACTTCCCATCACGAATATCATCCATGATTTTCTGGGCTGCACCTTCTCCATCGCCCTTACTGAAACGATCAGACATACGTTCACCTCCTGTTTTATTAACCCTTTCCGATTTTCATGTCATTTGCCAGCTGACCGCACCATCTTTTGTCTTCGGACGATGCATTCTCGCCGTGTCCGCCCATCATACCGGTTTTTGAGTCGTACCAGTAATGTTCGTGCCGGTCATCCGAGTGATAGATGAACTCATCGGACTGACCATTTTTACCTCTTGTGAAAATGCCGCTATCAGGATTGCTCATAGTCGTTACCTCCATGAAAATATGTTTTATGGGCAAAGAAGAAAAATGTCAGAATTAATGCTTGCATATTGCATTATGAGACATAATGTGCTATAATCAAAGCAGTTACTTCTGTGCATTCTCTGTTGCTTTGCTGTATACATCATAGCATAAAACACATGATAAGTCCATTGAAAAGAGATTGCAAATGTATAGCAAATTCATTGCAAGGGGCGTTGACTATGATATATGTTGTTAATGAAAGTATTGTTCTTGACACTGATAGACGGACTATCAGTGTTCGAGGTGTTTCGTATCATTTAGATGGCAAAGAAACTTGCTTACTTAAACTCCTCATAGAGAATAAGAATTCCGTCTGTTCCTATGACAAGATTCTTTCCACTCTTTATGGAGAGAACAGCAACGGTATCGGTAGAGGGGCTATTGCATCTTATATCTCAAAAATTAAAAATAAAACACAGCAAGCCCTTGACGGATACATTATTAATCATATAGGGAGTGGGTATGAATTCTGTGTTTTCGAAGCACCTAAGCCTGATACTAAAATCGAAGATGATAAAACAATTTATATGGCAAAGTATCATGAACCGTTCATGCTTCATCGGCGTGGAGGTGAGGTTTCCTTTGAACACAATGTGTATGTGTCGCCAGATTGTGAATTCAAAATATATAGTGATAGAAATGAGCTAAGACCAGTAGATACCTTTTCGGCGACACTAATTGAAAAATTATACGAACAACTTAATGAAAACGAGTGTGCTTCGAATGTATATTTGCTTTTAGGGCACGGAGCAAGTGGCAAATCTAGTTTTGTGACTATGGTATCAGCTAATCCAGAAAAATTATTACATAATAAAGAGTTGGCTGTAATTATGTTACGCCGCTTTTCTGATACTCCAACCGGATTGCTTATGAAAGAGATCGAGAATGCTCTTCCCAAATTAAGCAATAATGCTACTGTAATATTTGACGGACTTGATGAATTATGGATGATGCGTGATGATTTCGGAATGCTTAATGCGGTTGGCATTATACAGTTTCTTTGTTCACGTTTATTGTCCGGAAACCGTAATATCATTATTACATCACGTCCAGGTGTGGTCACACCAGAAGAAGTATGGGATAAAATAAGTCAGAATACCAATGTTTATGGAATGACAGTAGCAACTATCAAGCCGTTCGATCAAAGAAAAAGGACGGAGTTTGTTGAAAAGTTGATAACTGCCGACCCGTCATTGAAAGAAAAACCAGAATGTAGATGGGTTTGTGAGTTGAGTGATAATGACGCTGTTAACGAAGTGTACAGTTTACCTTTTTTTATCTATTTAATTGTCGCTTCTTCCAAAGCACCTTCAGTTGCTCAAAATCCAATTTCCGAATTGGAGCGCGAAAACAAATGGGCGCTATTTCATCGACTTTTTCATGATATATACTTTGATAGCAATTATTGGGAAGGCGAAATAAAAAGTAAATCGAGAAGCGAAATTAAACAGCTAAAAGAAAAGTTATACGAGATTAGCGGGTACGTTGCATGGAAAATGTGTAGTGGAAGATTAGGTCAGTATTATTGTACAGCTGAGCAAATAAGAGAAATTATTTCAAATCTGGGGTATGAACCAGAACTTCTTGATGAACTTTCAAATTTTTTCCCTATCTCATCGTATATTAACAAAATTGGCAATAATCATGCTTATGAATTTTCACATAATTTTGTCAGAGACTTTTTCTTATGTGAATTTGTATTAAGCCAGCTTAATAGCATGACTACTAAGGAAAATGCAAATAGTAGAATCATTAGCTGGGCAAAGAATTTTTTATTTCCGCATAATTTAATGCAAACATCTTATGGGGTTCAGCAAGAAGGTGGTCATTGGGTTCTCCAATTCCTAATGGACTATAGCCATTACTATCGTAGAAATGCTAAGAGAAGTATTTCATACAATAGCTTGATGCATTATCCAATCACTGAATGGAACAAAATCTTCTATTTAATGTATTATCAAATGGGGCAGGGGATTCTTTCTAACCTCGGCACACAATACAATAAAAACGTATTTTTAAATTTGAAGTATCTGTACTTATCTATTTTTCCTTTACACAATGGCTTCACATCCACTGTTAACGCAACAAAAATAGAGCAACTGCAAGCCCTCCATTCTATAAAGCCTATGGATAGAATAACATACGGTTTGAGTGAGTGGTATGTTATTGAAGTTAATGAGGACTATGTTAAACTAATTGCCGCAACAGGGTTCGTCAAACAGTATCATGACATTTATTATAGTTCCTATTCAATCAACAATATTAGTTGGGATAATTCTACGCTTCGCTCATGGCTCAATCATGAATTCTTTGTTTATTTCTTTGCCAATTTTGAAAGATTAGCAATAACACATGACTACAGCGCAGATCCTATTACAATTCTTGGATCAGACGAGTGGTATAACATTAATCCAAGAATTCTTTCTGACATGATTGATAATACTATAAAGCTACATGAAGAACTGCATATTCCCTTACAATATTATAATTCGAAGTACAGAATTCATACCATGGGCGGTTCAATTAAGTCTGTAAGCTACAAGTGGGATGATTATAAATGGGAAAAAAGTATTGATTTCAATAAGTATGGTTTGGTTTTCCCTGTAATAAAACTTCTGTGTGAGCATTTAGAAAAAGACAATCAAAATCAGGAATACTAGTCTTAACAAAAACAGCTGCTGTAAGATGTTCAAACAGTAGCTGTTTTCACTTTGTATATAGCCCCGACAACATTTTGACGCACTCTCAAACGCATGTTATCATTTTGACGCACTAACCTCAGTGTGCAGAAATGTTATCAGCCGTTTTTAGTGCGTAGATGTTTTCCCAGATACAGCAAAAACCATATCAAAGCTCTGTGTGCAGTTTTATGCTTATATCGAAAATCATCGTAAAATCGGTGAATTTCATTCCTTATCCCTTGACATCAAAACCACGCACTCAACGTGCCCTGTCCGCGGGAAGAAATCAGCGGTTCGGAGGACATCGAGGGAGAAGCCGTGCGCGCAGAGATATGCGGCATCGCGGGCGGCGGTCGCGGGGTTGCAGGAGATCATCACGATGCGGGAAGGCGCCATTTGCAGACAGGCATCAAGTGTGACGGTATCGCAGCCCTTGCGCGGCGGGTCAAGCACAATGCAGTCGGGTCTGGTGCCGTCCGCGGCAAATTTCGCCGCAATCTCGCCCGCGTCACCGGCATGGAATTCCGCATTCCCAATCCCGGCGCGCATGGCATTGGCTTTTGCGTCCCCGATCGCCTCCCGCACGATCTCGACACCGATCACACGCCCGAACGCATCTGCCATGGACAAACCGATTGCGCCGGCACCGCAGTAGAGGTCCAGCAGCAGCTCATGCTTCTGCGGATGTGCGAGACGCTTTGCCTCCGCGAATAAACGCTCTGCCTGCGCCGTATTGACCTGATAAAAGCTCTGCGGGCTCAGGGATACCGGCACCCCGCAGAGCGTGTCAGCGATGCGCTCCGCGCCGCAGAGACAGTGCGTCTTTTTGCCGAGTATCACATTCGTCTGCTTTTCGTTCACATTCAGCATGACCGAGCGGATCTCCGGCTGCGCCTGCATCAGCATGCTGCCGAGCTGACGGAGCTTCTCCGCGATCTCCGGCCTGTCCGATGCCGCAACAAAGCACACCATGATCTCGCCGCTGTGATACCCGCGCCGGAGGTACAGATGCCGCAGAACCCCTTTTCCTGTCTGCTCGTCATAGGGCGTGATGCCGGCGAATTCCGGTGAAGCAAGTGCATTCTCACAGCACCGCAGGATTTCTCCGAACACAAGCGGCTGAAGCAGGCAGTCCGTCACCGGAATCAGCCGGTGCGAGCGCGGCGCATAGAAGCCAAAGCACGGCCGGCCGGTCTCCGGTGAAATGCCGCACGGATACTGTGCCTTATTCCGGCAGCCTTTCAATGTCTCCGCGCCGAAAATCGGCAGGGTCTCCTTCGGGGCGAGATGACCGATGCGTGTAAAGGCATCTGTCACAAGCTGCGCTTTGATGCGGCACTCTGCCTCATAGGATATATGCCGGAACACACATCCGCCGCACTTTTGAAAGGCCGGACAATCCGCTTTCACGCGGTCGGGAGAGGGCGTGCGGATTTCTTCGATGATGCCGTAAGCGAGACTGCGCTGCACCTTGACAATGCGCACGGTCAGCTCATCTCCGGGGGCTGTCTGCGGCACAAAAACCGCAAGACCGCAGAAGTGCCCGACGCCGTTGCCTTCTGCGGTCATGCCTGTAATATGCAGCGGAATGAGCTGATTTTTTCGCACGGCTGTCTCAGCCGCCGGCCTCATCGAAGCGAGGTGCCGCAGCTCGGACAGAACGAATCGTTGCTCGAATTGAGCCGTCCGCACTTGGAACAGGTTATCGTGCCGCTCTTCTGAAGGCTGCGGTCAAGGCCCAGAAGCGTCTGCCGCAGCTCCGAGATACGCGCGGACAGCTTATTCAGCTCCTCCATGGTATCTACACCGTTCACGGAGGCTTCATAGGCAGCCTTGCCGTATTTGCGGTATGCATCATTGAGCTGTGCGCGGATGCGCGTGCGCTCGATCATCGCCTTTGAACCCTGAATGGCACCGGCGGTGCGCTCTGCGGCTGCGTCAAATACGCCGCGGATTCCGCCTCTGTTGTCGTCATCGAATAACATGATTCATTCGCTCCTTTCTGATTTCGGCTGAATGCCGGTCGGTTTACTGCTCAAACTTCCACGGAGAACCCTTGGTGTTCTTCTTGTTTGTTGAGCTTTCGGTTTTCGTCATCATGACCATGAACAGAATGACATTGAACACGATAATCACGCCGCAGACCACTGCCACGATCCAGAATTTCACATCCTTCAGAATCATGAACGTGAAGCCGGCGATCTGAAGCACTGCCAGTACGATGAGCAGCACCTTCATGGTCATCCATGTTTTGTAGTCCTTCTGATATTTGGTCAGATGGTCCTTCATATAGCGCTGCGAGAAGCGGTGAAAGCCTTTTGCCTCCCCCTTCAGGCGCAGTGCGGTCTTCTTGGATTTATTTCCGAGAAGAATGCCCCAGAGCATGTCGCGCACGATCGCGTAAGAGATCAGTGTCAGGCCGACAGGAAGCATAGCGAGCAGAACAGAACGAAAATCCATTGTTTTGTACCTCCGAATGTTTTATTTGTCTCAGCCGCGCCGCAGAATGCGTTTTGCCGTCATCAGCAGCGACCGGATATTGATAAGCGCAAGCACCGCCAGAATCAGAAACAGCGGCAGATAATGGCCGGGGAAGCGGTGAATGAGCCGGCACATTACAAACAGCAGCGCAAGATTTACGTAAAACCTTGTGTGGTTCACATAAAACGGAATGAGCTTCCGTGTATCGACAATGCGGATAAGATAACAGACAAAATAGCTGGTGAAGGTTGCGGCGATCGCGCCGTGAACACCGAATTTTGCAATCAGGATGCCGTTCAGCACGAGGTTCAGGATGGCCGCAACGAGGCTCGAATACAGGCTTTTCTGCGTCTGTCTGGAGACCGTGTACACGCTCGAAAGGAACTGATTGAAGCACATCATCAGCACTGCAATGACCAGCACGGGCGTATACGCATAGGCCATGGCATACGCCGGGTCTTTGTTGGTCGGGATAAGGAAGTGCGAGAACGGAATATCGAGCGCGATAATGAAGCCCGCCGCCAGAAACAGCATGGAGGTATAGGCGTCATAAACCTGCGCATAGAACCGTGAACGTCCTTTCTTGTTGTTCTCGGTGATCGCACTCATATTCCACGCCTGATAGAAGATCGTCGAGACCATTGAAATCAGGTTCGGAATTTTCGTTGCCGCCCCGTAAACGCCCGCATCGGTCGGGGTCATGATATGCCGGATGAAGATGCGGTCGGAAAAGCCGGTGATGATCCAGAGGATCGCCGTCGGGATGAGCGGCAGCGAAAAGCGGAGCATGACCTCCAGCAGCTCTCTGTCCACGTACCGCAGGCTGAAATATCTGCTGTGCCGGGCAATGATCCAGACCGTGACGCCGGAGAGAAAATCGGAGAACATCACAGAGAGCATGAAGCCCGTTACGCCGAGCTGAAGCCACTTGATAAAGATAACATTGAAAATGAACAGGCTGAACGTACACAGTATGCCGTCCGCAGCGTAAAATTTCACGTAATTCCGTGCTCTGGCAAACTGCGTTGAGACCTGCCGGAAGCACGAGATAATGATATAGCCGACCAGCAAAACCACATAGGAGCGGATGTCCCGGTAAAGCAGCAAAAGCGGCGACAGCAGGATAAATCCGCCGGAACCGATCATCAGAACCAGCACCGCATTGGAGAAAACTGCACGTTTTTCGTAATTTTTGTCTAGCCCGTAGCGAATGATCGCGTCCGTAATGGAAAAGCTGACAACCGGAATCAGCAAATTCGCGCACATTTCCAGGATTTCCTTGGTATTGAACGCGCCCGCATTATCAAGGTTTGCCGTATAAAGCCGCGTCAGCAGGAAAGCGACCAGCTTTGAGCCGATATTGCCGATCGCAAAAACCACGGTATTGATCGCTAAGGTTTTATACTTATTCATTCAAACAAATCCTTCTGTATTAGAAACGATATACGTTATTATTATAGCAGAATTTTTCGTATTCGTCAACAGGTTTTCGGTCGGTTTTTGGATTTTTCAGCGGAGCATCGGCTGAAGCTGGCGGCCGACGAGCGCTGCCGCGACGGCTTCGGGCACCAGCGTGTAGTCTGCGACCAGCGATGTCGGCTTTTTTTCGGGATCATCCTGCCCGAAGGGGACAAAATAGTAATGGCGGCGATTGAGCAGATCGCCGAGATTCCGTGCCGAAGCGGAGAGGCCGTCGTTTGTGGAGATGCAGAGGATGACAGGCTTTCCGCCGCGCAGATGCGATTTGACCGCCATGGGGACGGTACCGTCCGTAATGCCGCCCGCGAGCTTGCCGAGCAGATTGCCCGTGCAGGGGCAGACAAGCAGTGCATCGGTCAGGTTTTTCGGGCCGATCGGCTCCGCCTCCTGAATCGTGCGGATGAGCCTGCCGCCGCTCATGGCGCTGAGGGGCTCCAGAAAGCTCTCCGGCGCACCGAAGCGCGTGCGGAGGCCGCCGAAATGCTCGGAAACGATCGGCAATAGCTCTGCGCCTGCCTTGACACAGGCCTCCGCCGCCTGCATCGCGCGCGCAGCATTGCAGAATGAGCCGCAGAGTGCAAACCCAAGGCGGCAGCCGTGCAGATCAGTCATCGGGAGCGCCCCCTTCCTTCTGCTCTGTGCGAAGCTCGCGGACAGTCCGCGCAACGATCTCCCCCGCCGACACGGGCGACATCTTTCCCGGCAGCGAGAGCGCCCAGATCACCTGTACGCCCAGCGCGGATGCGGCTTCAAAGTCAACGCCGGATGACGTCGGAGACACATTCCGTGCGCGTCCAGAGCTTCTGCCGCCCGCGCATCCCGCACTGCATCACACACCCGACCCTTGCCAGCAGATTCACGAGAATGCCGCCGAGCATCTCATTCTGGCCGGTCAGACCGCGCAGCTCTTTCACAGTAAACGGTTCCGGCAGCGCATCGGGCAGCAGTGCGGCATAATCCGCAGGTGTCCGCAGCTCCGTGATGCCTTGCAGCGCAAGCGGCACGCGGTCGAGCCTGCGCCGGCTTCGACGGTCGGAGCCGAGGATATATTCCGCGATGCTGAGGCGGCAGAGGCAGACCGTCAGCCGCGGATTGGTTAGATAATCCCGCAGCGTATAGATCTCCCGCACAGCAGTATACAGGCTCTCGTGCTTCGGCGACCTGCGCTTCGAGCGCAGCTCCCCTGCCTCATCCACACGCATCAGCCATTTTTCCTCCGCGACCGGGAATACGACCGTCACCGGACAAACCGGCAGAAATGCCGCGAGCTTTCGCCGGAGGCGGGAAAGGCCGCGCGTCTGAATTTCAATAATACCTTCCTCGGTCACGGCATCGGCAATGAACCCGCCGACCGGACGCTCATGCGTTCCGGGATCGGGTGCAAAATAATATTTGAGTGCCAGATGCAGCGTTTTTTCGCCGAGCGTTCCGACTCCTTTGCCGCCTGCATCGCGCACTGCCGCTGCCAGTGCAGAATGAAAGTCATCCATGGCATCCTCCGAAAAAAGAAAGCACAGTGCCTTTTGATCGGCACTGTGCTTTGTGTGTCATTCGATTACTCCTTGACACCGCCGGCAGCAACACCGCCGATGATGAATCTGGAGAGAATAATGTACACGACCGTGACCGGGATAATGGAGAAGAACACCGCAAAGTTGTTCGCACCGTAGTCCGGGTCATTCTTAATGTTCATAACAGCCTTAACCATCATCGGGAGGGTCATTTTGTCCTTATCACCGACGATGACGAGGGACTGCGTGTAGTAGTCATTCCACTTCTGGATGAAAGCGAAGATCGCCTGAACAGCGAATGCCGGCTTCATCATCGGAATGGAGATGGTCAGGAATGTGCGGAACTCACCGGAGCCGTCGATTCGGGCAGCTTCAATGATATCCAGCGGGAACGACGACAGCATGTATTGTCTCATAAAGAATACGATTGCCGGCGCCGCGATCGCAGGTACGATCAATGGTATGTAGCTGTTCAGCAGGCTCTTGTGAATGATCGGGAAATCAGTCAGCATCGAGGTGAAACCGAGGGATGTGACCTGTGTCGGGATCATCATAACAGCGATGATGAACACGAATGCCGGGCCCTTCAGCTTAAAGTCATACACAACGAGACCGTAGGCAGTCATGCCGGAGAAGAAGACCGTGAGTGCTGCACAGCAAAGTGCAATAATCATGGAGTTCTTCAGACCGATCAGCGGACGGTACATCTCATAGGAGGACTTGCTGCGGAGCGTTTCAAAGTTCTTGAACAGGCTGCCGCCCGGAATCAGGGTAAAGCCCTTCAGGGATTCAACCGAGGTTCTGGTAGCCTGAACAAACAGCAGATAAATCGGCAGAAGGCAGACCAAAGTCAGCAGAATCAGTGCAACATAAATTGCAATCGACTTAATCAGCACTTGGGTCTGATAGCCGCCCTTATCATTGGCATATGTAACCTTTCTGCTCATATGCTGAATCCGCCTCCTTTCGCTCTGCGTTTTGCTTCCTTAATTGCCTGCTTGCGCTTTCTGTTCTTTTCGATCGCATCCTTATCGCGCTGGACATAGAAGACCAGAGCGCCGAGGATGGCCGTAATGATAAACAGAATGACAGATGCCGCACCGGAAATACCGTACAGCTTGGAGGTATCGTTGCCGTGGAACTTGTTGTATATGAAGACCGCAACGGTTTCACAGCTTGTTATGATACCGTTACCGTTCAGGTCGGTACCTTTATTCAGCATATACGGGATATCGAACATCTGGAGACCGCCGATCATGGAGGTCAGCAGCGTATAGACCATGATGGTCTTGAGCAGCGGCAGCGTAATGCGCCAGAAGGTCTGCGAGGAGCTTGCGCCGTCGATCTCGGCGGCTTCAAACAGTGATTCATTGATACCCTGGATACCGGACATCAGCATAATCATGGTATTGCCGAACCACATCCAGACCTGGATAAACATGATAATAAATCGTGCAGGCCAGACGGAGTTCATTTCGAGCCACTTCACCGGATCAGCGCCTGTTTCCTTCGTTTTCAGGAGCAGGTTGATGACGCTGTAGTGGGACGGGCCGAGCAATGCGAAATACAGACCGGCAACGGAAGCCGCTGTAATGATATTCGGCATGTACATGACGACCTTGAAGAAGCCCTTGCCGGGCATCTTGACATTCAGGTCAGTGAACCATACTGCAAGCAGCAGTGAAAGGGAAATCTGCGGGATAAAGTTGCCGATCCAGATGATGATCGTATTCTTAAAATCGCGGAAGAAAACACTGTGGTTTGCGTTGAAGTTCGAGAATTTGCCTTCGCAGGAGCCGAAAAGCAGCGCCTTGAAGTTTTCAAAACCGACGAAATTATGTCCGCCGATTCCCTTCTTTGCAACAACATCGGTAAAGCCATTACCGTAAAACGCGAGTCTGAATGTCTCAATCAGCGGATACAGCATAAAAACGAAGTACACGATAAAGAACGGCAATATGAATATATAGCCGTACTTTGCATAGCTGACGGATTTGATCCGACTTTGTGCAGCAGTAGCCATTCAGCACACCCTTTCAAGAAAAAATTAGTGAAAATTACATTGATACATGAAAATATACACCTATTGGGCAGTTACGCCCAATAGGTATATATTCGGTTATGCTGTTTTAGCGGACTTTAGGTCCGTTTGTGTGCTGAATTACTCAACAGTCAGGTCGCCGACGTTAGCCTTCACGTCATCCTTGAAGCCAGCGATCATAGCGTCAACATCCTTGTAATCGCCGTTGACATACTTGGTAACAGCGTTGTTGAATGCAGACTTCAGAACGGAGTCATAAGCGGTGACATTGCTCATGTCGATGGTGGAAGCAGCCTCGTACAGAACGGAGAACTGATCCTGACCGCCGAGGTAATCGTTCTTGTTGGACTTCTCGTCAACGATGGCCTTCATAGCAGCCGGGCTGTTGACGAAGTCGCCGGAGAACAGAGCGTAGGTCTTCATGGTATCCGGGTTGACGGTGAAGAAGTCAACGAAGTCATGTGCGATGGTACCGGAGTTGCACTTCGGGGAGACTGCGAGCCAGGAACCGCCCCATGCCCAGCCGGAAGGACCAGCAGTGATGTTGAACTTACCAGCGGTCGGGCCGTCGAGCTTGCCCTCGGAGTTACCCTCCATCTGAGACAGTGTGCCGTCCTTACCGAAGCACCATGTGCAGAGGAATGCGCCCATTGTGGAGTCATCCTGCATGATCTGGTTCCAACCAGCAGACCACTGACCTTCCTTGGTCACATAGCCCTCATCATAGTAGGTCTTTGCGAGCTCTGCGTAATCCTTGCAGAAGTCGTCGATGACCAGGTTGTAATCGGAATCAACCCATGCGGACTTTCTGTTGTACTGCCAGACCTGCCACATACCGCCGAGTGTATCAGCCATAGCGGTCTTGCCGTTGGAAGCTTCCTTAACGGTCTTTGCAGACTCGGTGAATGTATCCCAGTCCTTGACCTTATCCTGCATTTCCTCAGGTGTCTTTGCGCCGAGGTACTGCTCTGCGAGGTCAGTTCTGTAGACGTAGCCGCCCGGAGTTGCCTGCCAAGAGGAGCCCTTGATGACGCCCTTCTCGTTGGTGCCGACTGCCTTAACATAAGCGTAGCCGCCGTCGAAATCAGAATCGGTGAAACCGAGGTTGGTCAGCGGATCGGTGTACTGATCCTTGTTGATGTAGTCCAGGATCCAGTCTGCCTCAAGAACGAACAGGTCAGCATCGCCGTCGCTCTCGAAGTAGGTGATGTACTGGTCGCGAGCTTCCTCGCCGCCGCCGCCGACGTTGACGTACTTAACCTGATCCTCAGTGTAATCAGTGTTCTCAGCGAAGCACTTGATCATGTTCTTCAGGTCGTTGTCGGTCCAGCAGAGAACGGACAGCGTAGGATCGTCATCGCCGTACTTGATCTCAGCCTTCGGAGCATCTTCCTTGGAGCTGTCGTCCTTGGAATCTTCTTCCTTGGAGCTGTCGTCCTTGGAATCATCTTCCTTGGAGCTGGAATCGGAAGTGGAGCTGCTGTTGTCAGCAGTGCTGCTGGAGCTGGAGTCATCACCGCAAGCAACAAAAGCGGTAGATGCGATTGCCAGAGTAGCAATCAGAGCCAGGGACTTCTTAAGCTTGTTCATTGTAAGTTTCCTCCTTCATTTTGCTGCGAAGAAATTATGCTGCACTCGCAGCTTTGAAATTGTGTACCTGCCGTTGCAGGCGTAGAATTTCGCTGCGTTTTGCGCAGCTTCGGGAACGGTTACGCGAATGATGCGCTTCGTTCCTGATGCAACACAGCTCCCGTGATCTGCGCCGTCTGGTGTCAGGCTTCCGTCGGGGGCCTCACGCGATCCGTGTTTTCATACTGTAAATATACACGAAAAAGCGCCAAAAGTCAATGCAAATCATCAATTCGTCATCTTATTTGGAAGAATTGTGAATTCTGATAAACTTTCAGCATTCGATTTTGTACATGATTTGCTTTTTGAAACCGCGTTTTCATGATTTTTTTCGAGTTTGTTACAAAGTGGTTACAAAAGTATCCGAAATTCTTACAAATTGGGATTTGGCTGTTTTCAGGACAGCAGACCGCCTGCGGCCTTGACTTTTGCAGGATAAATCCCTGAAGTTGAAATTCCGCCTGTCACTATTTTATCACAAAGGCGGGAGCGGCTTTATCAGGAATTTTCTGAGCGAGGCCGGCAGACATGTATCCAAGGCCTGCGGCCGCCTTTGGATTTCGCCTGCTTTTTTATTCGCCTGTATTAAGATAAATTAGAATTTGTGGGAGAAATGCTCCCGATCGTGGGTGAATGGGCGCAAATTACCGCGCACTGCTGCCCCGCTTTCGCAAATCGCCGGTTCCGTGCTGAAAAGCTCCGGCCGCTCCCACGACATACGCAGGGCTTGCAATTTTGCCGGATTTCATGTATGATATATATATAAAGTATCATAGGGAGGCTTTCTATGGCACATTATCCGTTTTCTGACCGTCCGGAGCTGCTCGTGCTGACCTGCACGCATGTACTCGCGGGCGCCGATGTCACACTCTGCTGTCACCATTTTAACGATAATTCATGGGAATTCGTCTGCGGCGGGCAGCACACCGAGGAGGACGCTGTCGTTCTCAGCGTCGGAGAGCTCTGCGAGCTGGACCCGACCCTGCATCTGCTCTCCGATCTGCCGGTCGGGGCATGCGCGACGCGGAAAAGCCGCGCTTATGCGTGGCAGAAGGGGCGCATTGCCGGCGAGGACTTCTACCCCGCGGCCGCGTCACGGCTCTGAGGGCTCCTCTAAATAGAGCCACTCCCGCAGCACATCCCATGCATAATGCGGGTCCATGCCCTTGACCAGCACCAGCTCATCGAAATTCTGATAGCCCCTGAGGCGCTCGCGCAGCGAAAGATATTCGTCCGCGAGCGCTTCTGTCATGCCCGGAATCACAAGCAGCTCCTCCCGCGTGACGCTGTTCATCTCAAACGGCCCCTGCGGCATCGGCTCCGCCGCCGGACTGTCCGGTTCCTCCGGCACTTCCGGTGCCGCCGGTTTTTCCGGCGCGGCGGGCGGCTCCTCCTGTACGGGCGGAAGCTCGCCGGGTATCTCAAATTCCGTCATGACTGCCTGCATCAGTCCCTCGCCGATGCCGGGAATCTCCGTCAGCTCGTCCCGGCGCAGAAATCCGCCCCTCGCATCGCGGTACTGAACGATTGCCTGTGCGAGCTTTTCGCCGATACCCGGCACACGCATCAGTTCCTCCGCCGTCGCCGTATTCAGATCGCGGTTGACCGGCGCGGTGACATCCGCAGCCGGAGCTGTCTCCGTTTCGGCTGCCATACTGACGGAGACTGCGCTCGTGCGGGATTCCGTCTGCTGCTCCGTCATCTCTGTCACCGGCGCTGTGCGCTCATTCACCTCATAAACAACCGGCTCCCGTTTCTCCGGCCGCGACCGCAGTTCCAGTACGGCGGCAGTCAATGCTGCAGCGGTCAGCCCTGCTGCAATCAGAATATTCCATTTTCGTTCCGTCACGGTTTGTCACCCGCCCTCCGGTTAATTTATACTATATAATTATAACGCTGTGCATGCCGGTGTATCTCCTGCACCGTCCCCGCCCGGCTTAGAAGCCAGATCAAGCACCAGCGCATCCTTCCGCAGCAGATGCAGCCGGTTTTTGCCGAGCACCTGCGCCGGAACTGTATTGATAATGAGCCGGAAATCCGGCAGCACTGCATCCAGCTCCGCAAAGGGAATGCCGCGGCAGCCCTCGCCCTCGCACCGTGCGAGATCGGTGCAGCGCCGTGCCGCGACCGTCACCGCTGCGCCGAGCGCGTGCAGACGCGGCTGAAGTGCCCGGCTGACCCGTCCCGCACCGAGAATCAGGCAGGGCAGACCGTGCAGAACGACCGGCAGCTCCTGCATCGCAATCTGAATCGCTCCCTCGGCAGTCGGCACGGCATTGCGAATCGCAAAGGTTTCCGCAGCGGCATAGTCCGCAGCACGGAGCCCTGCCGATTCAATCTGTCTGCGCTCTGCGGGACTGATCCGCCCGCCGAATACGGTTCCGCCCGGCTTCACAAGCGGAAGCAGCGCAGAGAGCGAGACCGTGCTGCTTCCGAACGGCGTATGCAGAAACACGCCGTCCTGTGTCGCCGGCATCGGCAGCAGCAGCGCATCAAGCTGCTCCGGGAGCTGCACGCTGTCCGCAGCCGTAACTGTCTCCGGCAGTGCACCGAAGCGGTCGAAGCCGATGACGGTCACACTGTAATCCTCCGAGAGCCGCTTTGCAGCGGTGAGCTGCCGCAGGTCACCGCCCGCAACAAGCAGACGTTTTGTATTTGTCATGAGCAATCACTCCTTTGAATATGGATCTCCGGAATCCGGATTGCTCTATGATATGCGAATTTTGCCGAATCCGTGCGGGAATCCGCCTCAGACAGCCGTACAGAGCCGCACGAACGGCAGTCCCGCCTGTTTCAGCGCATCCGCAAGCTGCTCCGCCTGTGCGCGGTCACGGCATCCGCCGAATACCGCCGCGCCGCTGCCGGAAAGCACCGGATTCACGCCGTATGCCCGCATGATCTGCCGGATGCTCTGTACCTCCGGCAGATCGGTCACGGCATCAAAGGCATTCCCGCAGGCTGCAAACAGTGTCTCCGCATCGCCGGAAAGCGCGGCAAGCACATTGTCGGTCGCAGGTGCGGGCTGCTCCGTCAGCGCATCGAGCCGGCGATAGCCCTCCGGCGTCGAAACACCCTCCCTGCCCTTGGCAATGACCAGAATATGCTTCGGAATCGGCGCAAGCGGCGTCAGAAGCTCGCCGATGCCCTCGCAGAGCACCGTTCCGCCGGTCAGAAAAAACGGCACATCCGCGCCGAGTCCCGCCGCAGCCGCATGCAAGGCTGCGTCCGTGACCGGAAGCCCGCAGAGCTGCCGGATGCCCTTCAGTGCAGCGGCACAGTCCGAGCTGCCGCCGCCGAGCCCAGCCTGTGAGGGAATCTCCTTTTCCAGATGCATCGCAATGCCGCGGGGATGCTCTCCGAGCAGCTTCACTGCCGCCTTCCATACCAGATTCCGCGCATCGCAGGGAACAGCCGGATCATTGCAGGTCAGCGTCAGCGGCCTGTCCGGCTCTGTTTTCGTAATTGTCAGCGTATCATAAATGCCGACCGTCTGAAAGACGCTCCGAAGCGTGTGGTAGCCGTCCGGGCGCTTTCCGGTCATATCCAGCGAAAGATTGATCTTCGCCGGCGCTTTCATCACAAGTGTTTCCGCCATCATTCAGCTTCGCTTCCTTTCCGCGCAGCAATGCGCGTTTATTTCAGTTATCCGCATATAAAAACAAGGGAGTACCCGCAAGGTGCGGATACTCCTGATTGTTTTCATTGAATTCGCCGTTTTCCGGTTTGCTGCTTTGTCATCAGCCGTTTGCGCGCTGCACCTTACCGGAGCGCAGGCATCTGGAGCAAACATAGATGTGGCAGGGAGAACCCTTCACAATGGCTTTCACACGCTGGACATTGGGCTTCCATGTACGGTTGGTACGACGGTGAGAGTGAGAAACCTTGATACCAAATGTAACGCCCTTGCCGCAGACTTCACATTTTGCCATAGCTGGCACCTCCTTTACAGACTTATCTACGGTACCTATTGTACCAGAAATCCGGAAAAAAAGCAAGTGTTTTTTGCAGATTTATAAAAATTTATCAGATTTCACAGAAAAACGCCCGCGCACATCCGCAAAATACGGTATTCCGGATACGCCCGCGCACGCTGTGCCGTATAATTCCGCAGCGCTGGGAAATCCTATCCTTATCATGAAAACTGAGGTGATATCCGTGATTCTGCTTGGAATTCTGGCGGCCGTGCTTTCGGGAGCGCTGATGAGCATACAGGGTGTCTGCAATACCGGCGCGTCCAAGGCAGCCGGGCTCTGGACGACCGGCGCATTTGTCTCGCTGACTGCTGCGGCGGTCTGCCTCTGCGTCAGGCTGTTTGCCGGCCGCGGCGAGGGCGGCTTCTCTGCGCTTGCGGACATTCAGCCGCGGTATCTGCTGCTGGGCGGGCTGTTCGGCGCATTCATCACCGGCACGGTCGTGCTCAGCATCTCACGCCTCGGCACCGCCCGCGCAGAGCTCATCATCGTTGTCGCACAGCTCATCGCCGCATACTGCATCTCCGTATTCGGCTGGCTGCATTCCGAGGCCGAGCCGTTTGCCTGGCGCAGGCTTCTCGCGCTCTGCGTCACGCTCGCCGGCGTGATCTGGTATGGCCTCTGAACATAATCTATACAAAATAAAAGCGGTTCCGCCTGCGATATTCTGCACGCCGAAGCGTTGACAACTGCTTTTTGTCTGTGCTATAATTATACTGTATAAATAGATCAGTCAGCACAAACAGAAAGGAAGTCATTATCATGGCAAAACAGCTCGCTGCCAACTGTACCTGCGGTGCGGCTTATAATGAAAAAGGCATCTGCACAGCCTGCGGAAAGCGCCGTCCCAGATCGGGCGGATACCGTTTCCTGCACGGTCTGCTCTGTGTTCTCGGCACGCTCCTGCTCGTGTTCAGCCTCCACGGCACGCTGATCCGGCATGATCTGAAGCAGGACAACGCTGTCCCGGAGGGAATGCGTGCCTCACGCATTTCCGATATGCAGATTCCCTTCCGCGGAACCGTTGCCGGCGTCATCAAAAAAGATCAGACCAATGACCCCAATATCCGGGAATCCGATATTGCCGAGGCGATTGACGCGATCGGCATTCCGCAGATTCTTGCGGACAAGACCGAACAGTATTACGCGATCCTGCGCGGCGACTCCGATGAGCCGCTGACGATCAGCGCCGACGAAATCGTGAAGCCGCTGGAGGATAACCGCGAGGCACTGCATCAGAAATGTCACCTCATCATCGAGGACTCCGATCTTCAGAAGGTGCGCGATGCCTTCGGCAGTGACGGCACTGTTTCCGCCTACACCAACGGCTTTTCCAGATTCTGGGCGAGATTCTTCTCCGGCCTCTGGGGCGTTGCCTTTGAGCTGGTGCTGCTCGGTCTGCTGCTCTGGCGCTGGACGGTCATCAAGCGGAACGGCGGAAAGCCCCGCATTCAGGCACTCAAGGCAATGGGCAAAACGATTCTGATTCCGATGCTTGTGCTGCTCGGCGTGTTCCTGGCTGCCGTCATCAGCCGCCTGTTCATCAAGGGCGATTACACCGGCTTAAAGCCGTTCCTGAAGGCTGTCCGTCCGGCCGTTTGGATCAACACCGGCATGCTCGCATCTGCTGGTCTGCTCATGCTGATGCTCGGCAAATATCTTCAGGTTCGTGCCGAGGTGAAGGGCAATGCATCTCCGGCGGCGGCCGCACAGGCTGCCCTGCCCGCCGCGCCTGCTGCCCCGGTGCCCGAACCTGCCCCTGCTCCTGCTCCGGAAAAAACACCGATGCCGGTTCCGGTTCCCGCACCCGCACCGATTCCGGCAGCGCCCGCCGCGCCTGCTCAGCCCGCACAGCCTGACGCCGCGCAGAGCGATGTCTGCATTGCCTGCGGACAGCCGCTGACCGGCAAAAAGAAATTCTGCATCTACTGCGGAACCAATCAGGTGACGGGAAAGAACGCGATCGACGAAGCGCTGGAGCTGCCCGACCCGGTGAATCCGGACGGAAAGCAGTAAAAACGCCGCATCCATAAGAAATAACAGGATACAACAGAAAAGAGGCACAAAATAAATGTCAGACCACGAAGCAGAACCGATCAAGCCCCCAAAAAAGCGCGGCGCATCCGTTTTCAATGCGCTCTATCCGCCGCTGCTTGCTGCGGTGCTCGGCGGTGCGATGTTTCTTGTCGGGAGCACGGTGCTTCCGCACATCACGCGGACGCCGCAGCGCGCCGTGAGCCTTGAGCCGGCTGCATCACAGCCCGCACCTGCGGCAAGTGTACCGGATATCACCGCCGAAGCGGCGGCCGAAACCACTGTGACACAGACGGAAACAACAGCGCTTCCCGCAGCGGAATTCGATGAATCGCTCGTATATGCGAAAAATGCCCTGCTGCTGAAGCTGACCGACGCCGGGTTCGTCACGCTCTATGACCGCGGCGCCGATGAACAGATCTATCCTGCGTCCATGACGAAAATCATGACGCTGATTACCTTTCTCGACCTCGTTCCGGGTGACAAGCTCAATGAAACCATTACCATGGACGGAAACGTCATCGCCTCACAGCAGGCTAAATATGCCTATGTTGCCGGCTTTCAGCCGGGAGAGCCCTGCGTCATCCGCGACCTCATCATGGCCATGATGATGCCCTCCGGCGCAGATGCGGCCGTCATGCTCGCAACCTATGCCGCAGGCGATGAGGCGTCCTTTGTCGCGAAGATGAACGAAAAGGCACAGGCCATGGGACTGACCAAAACGCATTTCGTCAACTGCACCGGGCTCCATGAGGACGCCCATACCAGCAGCGTCCGCGATATCGCGGTGATCCTGAACGAAGCACTCAAGGACCCGTTCTGCAAGGCGGCAATGTCCACGCTGAAGCACACAACCGCTCCGACCGAGCAGCACCCAAACGGCATCGAGCTTGTCAGCACAACGCTCTCCCGGCAGACCGGTACGGAGCTCGAAAATCTGCCTGTTCCGCTGCATCTCGTCGGCGGAAAAACCGGCTTTACGAACCCCGCCGGACAGTGCCTCGCTACATGGGCACAGGATACCGCCGGCAATACCTATATCTGTATCGTTGCGGGCAGCACAACCAATGAGCCGCTCAATGCAATGGGCGATGTCCTGACGATCTATCAGCTTACATCCGCGCCGGCCGGTTCGGTGCAGCGCATTCAGCCCAATGCCGCAGACCTGCCCGATTACGTTCACCACTGACCGTGCAGCCGCAGGAATATCATAAGGAGGACAGCCGCCATGAAAGCTGTCATCACGACCGCAAAATCCGCAGGCTTCTGCTTCGGCGTAGACCGCGCCGTCAAGCTCGTCTATCAGGCGCTCAGCGAGGGAAAGCGCGTTGCAACCCTCGGCCCGATTGTCCACAATGACGCTGTCGTCAGCGACCTGAACGCCAAAGGCGCCCGCATCATCAATGACCCCGCAGAGCTTCTGCCCGGCGAAACACTCATCATCCGCGCACACGGCGTCCCGAAATCCGTCTATGCACAGTGTGCGGAAACCGGTAATCCCGTCATCGACGCGACCTGCCCCTTCGTTGCGCGCATCCATAAGATCGTCGGAGAGCAGTGCGCACAGGGCAGACATGTGTTCATCGCAGGCGACCCCAAACACCCGGAGGTGCAGGGTATTGTCGGGCACTGTAATGAAAATTGTACAGTTTTTCAGAATCAAAGCGAGCTGAAATGCTTAATTGATAGAAGATTGCCAAAAGGGGTTGCAATCGTCGCGCAAACAACGTATAATAAAATATTATGGGGGGATTGTATGACGCTTTTGCCTCCCGATGATCCCGATTTACAGGTGTTCGATACCATTTGCAGCGCCACTGCCGCGCGGCAGTCGGACGCGGATGCGCTCTCACGCACATCCGATCTGATGATCGTCGCCGGCGGACGGCACAGCTCCAATACCGTCAAGCTCTATGATGTCTGCAAGCGACACTGCCCCGTGTGGCTCATAGAAAATGCGGCCGAGCTCGCTGCATGCGCCGGAGAAATCCGTGAAGCTGCAAAAGCAGTCCTTGCGGAAAAAGGCGAGGATCATATCCTGAATATCGGAATCACGGCAGGAGCCAGTACACCCGCCCACATCATTAAGGAGGTTCAAACCAATATGTCTGGAATTTTTGACACCGATACCATTATCCCGGAAAGCGAGGAGTTCGCTGCGGCATTCGAGGAGGAGCTTGATAAGACCTTCACGAAAAAAATCAGAAAGGGTGACCGGGTGGTCGGCATCGTCGCTTCCATCAGCGGAAACAACGAAGTCATGGTTGATGTCGGTGCCAAGCAGACCGGCTATATTACCCTCTCCGAGCTGACCAGCGATACCTCGAAGAAGCCCTCTGACATTGTCAAGGTCGGCGATGAGCTCGAGCTCGTCGTCATCCAGGTCAACGACGCAGAAGGCACCGTGCAGCTCTCAAAGCGCAGAGTCGATGAGATGGTCGGCTTTGAGAATATCCTCAAGGCGCATGAGTCCAATGAGGTGCTTGAGGGTACTGTACTGAGCGTCGTCAAGGGCGGCCTCGTCGCAGACTGCAACGGCGTCCATGTCTTTATCCCCGCTTCGCAGTCGGGTCTCGGCAGAGGCGCAGACCTGAATGTTCTGCTGAAGCAGCCGGTTCGCTTCGTCATCATCGACGTCAACGAGCAGCGCCGCAGAGCTGTCGGCTCCATCCGTCAGGTACAGAAGGCAGAGCGTGATGCCGCAAAGACCAAGTTCTGGGAAACTGCAAAGGTCGGCGATGTTTACACCGGCGAGGTCAAGTCCCTCACCAGCTATGGCGCATTTGTCGATCTGGGCGGCATTGACGGCATGGTGCATGTCTCCGAGCTGAGCTGGAGCCGCATCCATCAGCCGAGCGACGTTGTCGCTGTCGGCGATACGCTGGAGGTCTACATCAAGGCTCTGAATCCGGAAACCGGCAGAATTTCGCTGGGCCACAGAAGAGCAGAGGACAATCCGTGGGTGAAGTTCACGAACGAGTATGCAGTCGGCGATGTCGTTGACGCACAGGTCGTTTCCGTGACTGCATTCGGCGCTTTTGCACGCATCACCGACGGCATCGACGGTCTGATTCATATTTCGCAGCTCTCCGATGAGCGCGTCACCAACGTGAAGGACGTTGTCAACGTCGGCGATACCGTAACCGTCAAGATCACGGCAATCGATACCGAGAAGAAGCGCATCAGCCTGTCCATGCGTGCCGTCAATGACGAGGACGCAGCAGATGAGGCCGAGGAAACCGATGAGGTCGTGTACTCCGATGAGGCTCCTGCCGCTGAGGCTGAAGCCCCCGCTGAGGAAGCCGAGACCGCTGCTGAGGAATAATCCGCAGAAATGAATGATCTGAGTCCGGCTCAGATTGGAAAAAGAGGACGGAGCAGATTCGTCCTCTTTTTTATTTTTGGCCGAAATCCGGTTTTTTCCGCCGAAATCGGCGGTTGACAGCCGCGCCGGAATATGGTACAATAATCTTATCAAACCAATTCACAGAAAGGGGCGTCACAGCGTGAAGCAGTTTGCAAAATATATCATTGCCGTCGCCGCTGCCGGCACGGTCACACTCTCGATCGTCCTCTTTAATATGCTGAGTATGCTCCCGGCGTTCGTCCGTGTGCTGATTATCGCTGCCATATGCGGCTCCGTAATGTTCGGCTCGTACTGCTTCCTGAAGGCGCAGGACGATTCCGCACAAAGCAACGATAAAAAAACCGAACGGATGATTGCCGCTTTTCAGGAGCGCCTGCGCATCAGCCGCAGAGACAGACTGCCCTTTGCGCCGGAGCTGGAGGCGGGCATCCGGCAGCTCAATACCCTCCGCCAAAAGCAGAATGCACTTCAGGATCTGCTGAAGGATACCGAGGACAGCCCGTTCCAGTCTGTCGGAAATGACGTCAATACCTATATTCTGACGAACTGCAAGCATATTCTCAGCCGCGTCATCATCTACGGGCCGAGCAATCCTGCGGAGCTCGCAATCCATAAAAACAGCCTTCAGGAAATGATCGACGACAATACAAAGGTTCTGACTGATTTTGAGCATCTGCTAGTCGAGATTTCCCAGATCGGCGATGATATCACCGCTGAAACACCCTGCCTCAATGAGCTGACACAGGCTTTGCGGAGCGTCCGCGGAAATGCCGCCGATGATGACTGGCAGCAGCCGATGCAGATGCAGATGTAACCCGTGCAGCCCTCATTCCAATATCCACACAACCGATACGAAAGGAGCGTCAAATGGCCAACAAGAAAAATGCAGGCTTTCTCGCAGTCGTCGCCGTCCTCATGGTCGGCGGCATCGCCGGCGGCATTCTGCTCAGCAGAGGCAGCAGCGAAGAAAAGGATGACCCCAATGCACATTACTCCTATGAGGAGGCGGAAAAACAGCTCGACAAAAAGCTGAAGAACATCAAGGTCACTACGGTCTCTCCGCGCAAGGCGACCATCGAAATCGCCGGCAATAACCTCGCGGAGGAGCTGCCCGATATCAGCAAATATCCGCTGAGCGTCACGGGCAGAGGCTCAATTAACCTCGAAATCTTCTCCTCGACCGAAAAATCCTCCTCCGGCACCGACGGCTGGCTCAATGAAATCGCCGAGGACTTCAACCGCTCCGGCTATACCGTGGACGGCAAATCGGCCTCCGTTTCCGTCCGGCCGATCGCATCCGGTGCTGCAATCGACTATATCATCTCCGGCAAGTACATTCCGGAGCTGTATACGCCCTCCAATGAGCTCTGGGGCGAAATGGTCGCCTCGCAGGGCGTCAAAACAACTATGCTCAAAGACCGCATCGCGGGCAATACCGCCGGCATCCTCGTCAGCAGAGATACCTACAAGAAGCTGGAGGACAAATACGGCAAGGTCGATATCAGCACAATCGTCACGGCTACCGTCGAGAGCGAAATCGCAATGGGCTACACAAACCCCTATGCCTCCTCAACCGGCCTCAACTTCCTCGTCAGCGCACTGGAGGAATTCGATTCTAACGATATCCTCAGCAAGAGCGCAACGCAGCAGTTCCAGAGCTTCCAGAAGAATGTTCCGTTTGTCGCATATACCACGCTTCAGATGCGCGATGCAGCCAAGAACGGCGTGCTCGATGCGTTCATCATGGAGTATCAGGGCTATTACAATGCCACGGAGCTGCGCGATTATGAGTTTATCCCGTTCGGCGTGCGGCATGACAGCCCGATGTATGCACTGGGCAGCCTCAGCAGCGAGGAGACCGAGGTCGCAAAGGCCTTCACAGACTTCTGCCTTACCGCAGAAAGCCAGAAAAAGGCAAAGCAGTACGGCTTCAATTATCTCGATGACTACAAGAGCGAAAGCTGGAATCTGACGGGCAATCAGCTCGAAAGCGCACAGAAGCTCTGGAAGACCGAAAAGGACTCCGGCAGCCCGGTCATGGCCGTGTTCGTCGCGGATGTCTCCGGCAGTATGGGCGGCGCACCGCTCCAGAACCTGCAAAACTCCCTCATCAATGCTTCGCAGTATATCAACGCAACAAATTACATCGGCCTTGTGAGCTACAGCAGCGATGTTTCCATCAATCTGCCCATCGGCAAGTTTGACATCAACCAGCGCAGCTACTTCACCGGCGCCGTGCAGGATCTCTCCGCAAGCGGCAATACCTGCACCTATGACGCGGTGCTTGTCGGCCTCGATATGCTGCGCGAGGAGCAGAAAAAGGTCGAGGAGGAAACCGGCCAGAAGGTCAAGCCGCTGCTCTTTGTGCTCAGCGACGGCCAGACAAATGAGGGCAACAGCCTGAACAACATTAAGCCGATCGTCGAAGGCATGCAGATTCCCTGCTATTCAATCTGCTATAATGAGACACTCGGCGAGCTGGAAACCCTTTCGGGCATCAATGAGGCGGCCTGCATCAAGGCAGACACCGATACCGTTGTCTACAACCTCAAGAGCCTGTTCAATGCCCAGATGTAAACGCGGAGCCCACGCAGGCAATTCCGCTTTCCGTATCCCGAATACACATGACAAGAGGTGCGTGCTGCGCCTCTTGTCTGCTTGTCAACAAAGTCTCTTTTCTTATATACAATCTGATAAAAGAGACATGAGATAAAAAATGGGGGAGAGAAAACTCTTGTTTTCTCTCCCCCTCAGTCTGTCGAAAAAGTGTCTCCGACAGATTGATAATGGGGACTCCGTCCCCAAACCCCTGCTTAAGGGCTACTGGCCCTTAAGAATTCCATATTATAAAAAGCATGTACTTCCTTTCATTTTGATGAATATGGGATTTCAAAGGGACAGTGTCCCTTTGGTGGGTTTGCGAAGCGAGCGAGAGCCCATTATCAATCATCGCTGCGCGATGATCCGGAATGGAAACAGTTATATCTTCAATCACCAAAAAGTTACATTCCCGAATGCTTTTGCGTTCAATCAGCGTTCTCATTCAGGATTCGTTCGGCACATCGAATGCCGTCCACAGCAGCGGAAACGATGCCGCCGGCATAGCCCGCACCCTCTCCGCAGGGGTACAGACCGCACATGCCGCAGGATTCGAGCGTCTGCGGGTCACGCAGAATGCGGACAGGAGAGGAGCTGCGTGTTTCCGGCGCTGTCAGCACGGCATCGGGCTGCAAAAAGCCGCGCAGCTTCTGAGCCAGCAGCGGAATACCCTCCCGCAGCGCATGACAGACCTGCTCCGGCAGACAACATTCCGGCGCGGCAAAGACCGTCCCCAGCGGGTAGCTCGGCATCACGCGCCCGAACGCCGCTGACTGCTGCCCCTTCAGGAAATCGCAGAGCAGCGTGACAGGCGCTTTTCCGGTCATGCCGCCGGCAAGATATGCCGCATGCTCAATGCGCCGCTGCAGGGCAATGCCGGCCAGCACATCCTCCGAGCCGAAATCGGCGGGCGTGATGCCGACCAGCAGCGCACTGTTCGCATTGGGCATTTCCCGTGCAAAGCGGCTCATGCCGTTTGTCACGACCGATTCCGGCTCTGAGGCCGCAGCCTGCACCAACCCCCCCGGACACATACAGAATGAATAAACGCCGCGCCCGCCGCCGGTATGCGCCGCGAGCTTATAGGAGGCTGCGCCGAGTGCCGGATGCCCCGCCGCCGTGCCGTAGCAGAAGCGGTCAATATCGCTTTGCAGATGCTCGATGCGCACGCCGAGCGAAAAAGCCTTTTGTTCCATCGGCAGGCCCGCATCCCTGAGCCACGCGAACACATCGCGTGCGCTGTGGCCGACTGCAAGCACCGCATGATCGGTGCGCAGAGAATTTTCCGTGCCATTTTGCGTGTATTCCACGGAAACAAGCCTGCCGTGATCGGCAGTCAGGCCGGTGCATTTCGCATGAAACAGCACCTTGCCGCCGGCAGCCTCGATTTTTGCGCGGAGCGCGGGAATGCAGACGGCAAGCCGGTCTGTCCCGATATGAGGCTTGGCCTGCCAGAGAATCTCCTCCGGCGCACCGCAATCCGCAAAGGTCTGAAGCACCTGCCGGATGCGGACATCCTTTGTGCCGGTATTGAGCTTGCCGTCGGAAAACGTACCGGCGCCGCCCTCGCCGAACTGCACATTACATTCGGGGTCAAGCACACCGGTCTCATAATAGCGCTGCACGGCGCTCAGACGCTCAGCAGCAGGCGCACCGCGCTCCAGCAGAACCGGACACAGTCCCGCCTGCGCCAGCACCCATGCCGCAAACAGTCCGCCCGGTCCCGCACCGATCACGACCGGCGGATGCGGCAGCTTTTTTTTGCCGTATTCCGGCATGACAAACGGCGTGATGCGCTGCACCTTTGCCGAAGCCGGCAGTCCGGACAGAACTGCATCCTCATCGCGGACGGTCACATCCGCAGATGCAGTAAAATGCACCTGCTTCCGCGCATCGACCGCCCGCCGTGCGAGCCGGACGCTTTGCAGCGCATCGGCATGACAGCGCAGCACGGCAGCGGCACGCTTCCGCAGGGTCTGCTCCGTATACGAAAGCGGCAGTGAAATATCATTGATCCGCAGCATGGTTTCCTCCCGAAAAAGCAGCAGACTGCCCGTTTCCGGCAGTCTGCAAAACCGGTTTACCGCTCATGCAGCGTGCGGAGACAGTTTTCGCCGCGCTCGATCGCAACGATCCCTGTCCGGCACATTTCCATGATGCCGTAATTCTTCATCAGTTCAATAAATGCGTCGATTTTGGTGCTCTCACCGGTCAGCTCGCAGATCAGTGCCGCAGCGGAATAATCCACGATCTTCGAGCGGAAGATTTCGACCGCCGTCATGATATCCTGCCGCGTTTCGGCGGTATTCCGCACCTTCAGCAGCAGCAGCTCCCGGATCACGGTTTCGTGCTGATCGAGCACCTCGACCTCCTTGACATCGTGGAGCTTTTCAAGCTGTGTGACGATGCGCTCCCGGATATCCTCATTGCCGCGGAACGCAACGGTAATGCGCGAAAAGCCGGACGATTCCGTTTCGCCGACCGTCAGGCAGTCGATATTGAAGCCGCGCCGCGTGAACATGCCCGAAACCCGCGACAGCACGCCGGAAATGTTTGCGACCAGCACGCCGATCACATATTGTTGTTCCATGGTATCATCCTCACTTAATCTGCGTGATAATATCGTCGATCGAGCCGCCGGGCGGGAGCATCGGGAGCACCGGCTCATCGGGGCTGACCGCGCAGTCGATCACGAACGGGCCGTCCTGCGAAAAGGCTGCATGCACGGCTCTTTCAAGCGATTCCGCATCATCGGCGCGCATGCCCTTTGCACCGAACGCCTCCGCGACTTTTACGAAATCGGTTTTGCGGTTCAGCGTTGTCGCGGCATAGCGCTGCCCGAAAAAGAGCCGCTGCCACTGCCGCACCATGCCCAGCACGCCGTTATTCAGGATGACAATGACCAGCTTTGCGTGCTCGCTGACGGCTGTTGCCAGCTCATTCAGGTTCATGCCGAAGCTGCCGTCGCCCGTGAACAGCACCGTGCGCTTTCCGGCCGCAAGAAATGCGCCGATTGCCGCGCCCATGCCGAAGCCCATTGCGCCGAGCCCGCCGCTCGTGAGAAAGGTGCGCGGATACCGCAGCGGATATCTCTGCGCCGTCCACATCTGATGCTGTCCGACATCCGTAACGATCAGGGCATCCTCCTCCGCCGCACGGCTCACCGCGTCGATGATCTCAAAATGCGTGAGCATCCCCGCCTCAGACATGATGCTGTGCGAGGCTGCCGTCCGGCGCTGCTCCTCTGTCCGCAGCGCGGCAATGCGCGAATTCCAGCCCGTGTGAAGCTGCTGCGGAACGATTGCCGTCAGCCGCCGCAGGGCATCCTTCAGGTCACCGCGGATGGTTAGCTGCGCCGCGATATTTTTATTCAGCTCTGCACCGTCAATATCAATGTGAATCACCGCAAAATGCCTTGCAAACCGGTCGGCCGCGCCGGTCGCACGGTCGCTGAACCGCACGCCGAGTGCGATCACAAGATCCGCCTCATCCTCCGCGACGGTCGATGCATAATGCCCGTGCATGCCCTGCATGCCGAGAAAGCGCGGGTGATCGGACGGAACCGCCGAAAGCCCCATGAGCGAACAGCCCATCGGTGCATCCAGACGCTCCGCGAAGGCCAGCAGCTCCGCCGAGGCATGTCCGGCGATCACGCCGCCGCCGAAATAAATATACGGCCGCTTTGCCTGCATAATGCGGTCGGCCGCCCATTGCAGCCGGTGATTTGAGGAGCAGCGCAGCGGCTCTGCCGCAACCGGTTCTGCTGCGGGCGTAAACTCGCATTTCGCCTCCTGCACATCCTTCGGGACATCGACCAGAACCGGGCCGGGGCGGCCTGATTTGGCAATGCGGAATGCCTCCCGGACGGTATCGGCGAGCTCGCAGATATCCTTGACAATGAAATTATGCTTCGTGACAGGCATACTGACGCCGACGATATCGACCTCCTGAAAGCTGTCTCTGCCGATCTGACTGCACGGCACATTGCCCGTGACCGCCACGACCGGCACCGAATCCAGATATGCCGCCGCAATGCCTGTTATCAGATTTGTCGCGCCGGGGCCGGAGGTCGCGATGACCACACCGACCGTTCCCGATGCACGGGCATAGCCGTCTGCGGCATGTGCAGCGCCCTGCTCATGCGCCGTGAGCACATTGCGGATGCGGTCACTTCGCTGATACAGCGCGTCAAACAGGTCTGTGACCTGCCCGCCGGGATAACCGAATACCGTGCTGCATCCCTGTTCGATCAGTGTTTCTGCAATGATCTCCGCACCTGTCAGAATCATACCGTCACCTCCGGACAAGGCTCGGACTGGGCTGCGATCAGCCGCTCGACAAGCTGCTTGGCGGCTCTCGGCGACCGGCCGCCGATGCCCTGTGCAAACCGCTCCGCCTCCGCAGCAAGCGCTTCATCGTCCGTTTCAAGGCCTCTCTGTGCGGCAATCGCGGAAACCAGCGCAAGATAATCCGGCAGATCCGGCTCGGAGAAGTACACCCGCAGCCCGAACCGTGCCGCGACCGAGCCGATCTCCTGAAGCGTATCATGCCGGTGCAGATCGTCGCCGGCGCGGTCGGAGCTGCGCTCCCGGACAATCTGCCGGCGGTTGCTTGTCGCATAGATCACGGCATTTTTCGCACGCGCCGCGACACTCCCCTCCAGCGCGGCCTTGAGCGTGCCGAAGCTGTTGTCATCCGCCGAAAAGCTCAGATCGTCAATGAAGAAAATGAACCGCAGCGGATTGTCGTAAATCTGCTCTGTGAGCTCCGGCAGCAGTCTGAGCTGCTCCTTTGTGAGCTGAATGAGCCGGAGTCCCTCGCTGAAATATTCGTTCACCAGCGCCTTGACCGTTGCGGATTTCCCTGTTCCTGCATCGCCGCAGAGCAGCACATTCTGTGCGGGTCTGCCGTTCAGCAGCGCGAGCGTATTTTCCCGCACGGCATCGCGCTCCTGCTGATATCCGATCAGATCGCTCATCCGGATCGGGTCCGGATGCAGCACCGGCCTGCAAATGCCCTCCCGGACAACAAACATTGCATGGCGTGCAAATTTTCCGTAGCCGTATTTGCTGATATTCTGCACACGCTCCATGTATGCCTCATAGAAGTTGATATCCGAGATTTTCCACTCCGGCAGCACGCCGTAATAGGACACCTCCCGCTGCAATTCCTGCGGATGCAGACGGGCAAGCCGCTGTAAAATCGCGAGCTCGTTCTCGACACAGGATTCCAGCAGCGGATCGACCACCTCGCCGCGCGCCTTTGCCGTGATATAGAAGTTTTCATCCTCGCAGATGAGCCGGAAGATATAATCTGTCAGGTTCGTGCTCTGCGAATAAAGCCGCGAAATGAACTCCGTATACAGCCGGAGCTGGATGACCGGATCCATGGTCTCGGTATCGAGCAGGCCTCTGAGCGGCAGGATGACCTCCTGTGTCATCAGCTTACGGAACACCACAAGCGAATTCAGCGAGAGGTCGATCTCCTGCAATTTTTTGTTTTTAATCATACTTCACCATTCTCTGCTGTCTGTTTTTTCCGGGCTGTGCGCTTCGCTTTGCGCTGCCGCTTCAAAGCAGGCCGGTAGGCATCGTATGCCGCACAGTAGATGCGGTAAACGCGCCCGGCCGCCTCCGGAGTACAGCGATCCGCATAGACCGATGCCTCAAAATCGGCAAGCAGTCCGCTGAGATCGACGTTCAGGAAGCTGCTCTGCTCCTCACAGAGCACTCTTGCTGTTTTGGAAGGATCAGCCTTCCACTGCTTCCGCAGCCGTGCAAAGGCAGCCTGCACCGATGCGGCATCATGCGTTTTGCGCAGCTTTCTGCGGAAGAGCTTTTCCCGGAGCATCGGAATCAGCCAGACCATCAGCAGGATTACAAGCACACCGGCTGCAAACAGGAGCAGCCCGGCATATTGCAGCGTGACAAGCACCTTGCTGCCGCCGCCGCTTTCAAGCGAGGCAGCGGTCGCATCCATCATCATCCAGCCGTAGCCTGCTATATACACATCGCAGAACGCATGGGCGTGATTGGTCGAGATCACATAATTATAGGTTGACCCGTCTGGCTCTGCGTATCTCCTGCCGGTATACGGCTGAGACATCATATAGCCCTCAACATAGCGGGCGGAAAGCCCCGCCGCACGGCAGAGCTGTGTCATGGCCGTTGCGAACTGATAGCAGACACCGGCCTTGTCCTTGAACAGAAACGCCGTGACATTCGCCGGACGCGGCGCATCGAGCGAATAGGTATAATCGCCCTGACAGAGATAATCGCGGATTGCGGCCGCCTTGTCATAATCGGAGGTCATGCCCTCCGTGATCTCCGCGGCCAGTGCTCTGATTTCGTCCGGAATATCGTCCATATTGGCCGTATACCAGATCGACGATGCTTCATAATTGTCCATTGCGCGCGAGGCAAGCGCCTTCCGCTCGTCCTCCTCAGGGAATACGTCATACAGATCGTGCAGGAAGCTGCGCCAGTTTTCCCGCGAGCTGACGCGCATAAGCGCCTGTGCTTCGTCAGTTTCGGCATAGGAATCGCTGAAATACTCCGATTCCATGAACATCAGCACATATTCCTCATTCTCGCTGCAATACACGATGCCCGTGCGGTTCTGATACAGCATATTTATCATGGCTGCCCAGCTATAATCCGTATGCAGCGGCGTCGGGGACACAATAATATTGCTTGCAGAGGCAGCCGCAACTTTGAGCGTTCTCCGATAATCGCCGGCATCAACATCTTCCGTTCCGAGCAGATCGGAAAGCTGCCATTTTTCAGCGAAAGCCGGATCGAGCGCCGCAGCAGCGCGCACGAGATCGACCAGCTCGCCGGGCGACTGATCGGGCGATGCGGATTTCATGTTCGGGGCTGTATCGCGGAAAGCAAAGCTGTCATTCCGCGGCTTGCCGTCTGAGGCGGAAGCATTCCATGCATCCCGGAAATAGTCATAGGTCGTGAAGGTGCGGACGCGCAGGTTCAGCGGCTCCTCCGCCTGCCCGTAATACAGTGCGCGGTCATAGGTTCTGACGGAATAATTGCCCCCGTCGGAGGTATCCGCAAAGCCGCTGATCGCGTTCTCCAGATAATCGGAGAGGCGTGTCAGATCGACCATGCTGTCGAGCGCGGTACGGTCTGCGCGGACATTCGGCTTGGGGAGCGCAAGGATAAAAATACTTGCTGCGGCGAGAAAAATGCCGGCAGCCTGCAAAAAGCGTCCGTCAAGCACCTCCGGCCTGACCTTCACATACGGGGAGCGCTTTGAAGGGGCGGAGAGCTTGCTGACCGTATCGGGCTGATAGGCCTGCACGACCTCCTCGTCCTCAGCATGCGCCTGCCGGCAGTAGATCATAACCGCAAAATAACAGAACAGCAGTATGATGATTGACAGCACCGGCATGGTCTCATTTTCCTTTGCGTAAATCGCGAACGGAAAAATCATAACGACAAACGACATCAGCACGCGGTACCGCACCAGCGTAAAATAATACGCGATGGACGCGATAAAGAACGTGAACAGCAGAAACAGCGCGATGGTATAGCCGGGATAATCTGCGGTCAGAATGGACTGCGGCGAGAAGAACCAGACCCAGAACTGAATCTGATCGGCCGCACGCGCCGGCGCAAACAGGGCACTGTCATAGCCTGCCCGCATCATCAGCACCGAAAGCGACAAAAAGCCCGCACCGGCCGCCAGATATGCTGCGGTGCCGATGATCGGGTGCTTTTTCATGTAATCAAACAGCCGGAACAGTCCGGCCTGAAGCAAAAACGAGAGCAGAACCCAGACAGGTGTCCACTTCGGGGCATAGTGATAGAAAATGCCCGCAATGATTGTCACGGAGAACAGCAGCGGAATCCGTCTTGGCTGAAGCATTCTGCGCAGCAGACGGCCGGGCAGCGTATCCTCACGCAGCACTTTCAGGTCTGGCATCGGCATCATCACCGCCTTTCGTGTGAATATGGAACAGGCACCGGCGGAACAGGCTCAGACCTCTCCGCCGGCCTGAATCAGCTTGTGCTCAGAGGTCACGAGCCAAAGCGAGCCGTTCTTCGGAACGGAAAAGGAATCCGCATCCTGCTCCGGTACCAGCAGGTACAGCAGGGACGGGAACCTTGCGAGTGCGGCTGCGGTATCCGCGCCGGTATGGGTTGTGAAAAACATCAGCAGCGAGCTGCTCTCCTGCATCAGCTCCGGCGGGAGCATCGGCAGACTGCCCAGCTCCTCCTCACTGCGGCAGCCGCCGCGCAGGAGCGTCACGGCCTCGACCGCGAGCTGATCGGGACTGTCGATCGAAATGCTGCTCCACTGTCCGTTCGCATCTGCATAGGACAGCTTGCAGGGATAGCTGTATTTGGCACAGAGCATCAGAAAGCCGAGCGCAGTTTCGATGAGCTGCTCCTCAGCCATCAGCCGCCGTTCCTCCGGCAGCGCACGGCTGTCGCGGCGGAAATCCAGCACGACCGAGAGCCGTGCCAGCGCGACCGGCTCATCCTGCCGCACCATCAGATGCCGGCGCTTGGCCGAGAGCTTCCAGTTAATGCGCTTCAGCGAATCGCCCGGAATATAGTCGCGGTGCTCATAGCCGGGCATTGCCGAGGCGGAATGCTGCGGAGTCGATTCACTTTCCTCATCGGCTGCTGCAACGGCAGTAGAAACCGAACGGAACAGCTCTGCATTTGCCTTGAGCTCCGGAATATCCGGCGTAACCAGCAGGGTTTCCCGGCAGCTCAGCGAAATTCTGAAGCTGAACATGCCGAAATAATCCGACAGCCGGAGATTTTCCAGATAAACCGTTCCCGCGCCGCAGTAGCGCGTTGTCAGCGGAATGCGGTATTCGGCGGACCTTGCCGACCCCAGCGAAAGGCAGAGCGGCAGAATATCGGGTGTAAGCTGCGTTTTCCGGCGCTTCCGCCATTTGGCATAGGCACGGCGGCCGCTCAGCGAATCCGTATTATCCGGACGCGGCGGCAGTGCATCTGCATTCGGAGAGACCGGGGCAAAATGCGCGTCTGCACGGAGCGTCAGCCGCAGAAAGGGAAGCGGCAGCACCGTGTCCTTTTCGAGCAGAATCACGGCAGACCTTGTGCGCTGCTTTGCCGCGGAATCGGGCAGCTTCAGCGTAATGCTGATTTTTTTGCGCAGGGGCAGCGTTGCGGCCAGCGACAGAACCGGCATCAGAATCAGAAACGCGAGCATCATCACGCCGATCGCGCCGTCCATATACAGCATGAAAATGACCGCAATGCCGATCGCGCACACATAGCTCACAATCATCTTGCAGTTTCCATCGGAACCGGCACGCTGTTCAGGACATCCCGCACAGCGTCCCGCGCATCGCCGAGCTGCGATTTGCCCTTCGGCGACAGAATCAGTCTGTGCGCCAGAACGCTCTCAGCCATTGCCTTGACGTCATCCGGCAGTGCAAAATCGCGGCCTGCCAGGAAGGCATTGGCCTTGGCTGCCTTGTAAAGCGCAATCGAGCCGCGCGGCGAGGCACCGAGCGTCAGGGCTTCGTGCTCGCGTGTGGCGGCCACGATCCGAAGAATATACCGCTTTACGGCATCGCTGACAAACACCTTTTCGACCGCCTGCTGAAGCCGGAGAATATCCTCCGGATGCAGCGCGGGCGCAGTGATATTTTCGAGCGGATTGTGATGTTCGGTACGGGAGAGTATCTGAAGCTCCTCCGCCTCTGTGGGGTAGCCCATGCTGATGCGCATAAAGAAGCGGTCCATCTGCGCCTCCGGCAGATGATATGTACCGTATGTTTCGACTGGATTCTGTGTTGCAAGCACCATGAACGGCTGCGGAAGCTTATGCGTCACGCCGTCAATCGAGATCTGATGCTCCTCCATGACCTCCAGCAGGGCAGACTGCACCTTCGGGGAGGCACGGTTGATCTCGTCAGCCAGCAGAAAATTGCACATGGCCGCGCCGGGACGGTATTCGAGCGCAAAGGTTGTCTGATTGACCATCGAAAAGCCGGTGATATCCGACGGCATAATATCCGGCGTAAGCTGGATACGGTTGAAGCTGCCGCCGATCGAGCGGGACAGCGCCGCAGCGAGCTGGGTCTTGCCGACACCCGGCACATCCTCAATGAGAATATGGCCGCTGCAAAGCAGTCCGGCAACGACACAGCGGATGACCTGCTCCTTGCCGACGATGACCGAACCGATGCTGTCTGTGAGCTTCTGGATATCTGTGTGCATAGCAGTAACCTCTCAAAGCGTATATTATTACAATTATATTATATCACGTTTCCCGCCTGATTGCAAGTTTTTCACAAGAATTTCAGCAGTAAGCGGAGCATCTGCGCCGCCTGCCTGACAGCAATAAGCGAGCGCCCGTTCACACACCGGTGAACGGGCGCTCTGCTTGCAGATAAAGCGGTATCTGCGATGCATTGATCGCAAAGCAATCCCTTTTTCGACAGACTGAGCAGATTACTTGTTTTTCTCAGGTGCTTCGAGGTATTTGTAGGTGACAGCAGCGAGTGCGGCACCTGCAAACGGCCCGACGATAAAGACCCAGAGCTGCGAGAGCGGCACGGAGTTATCGCAGATTGCGGCGACAACAGCGGGGCCGAAGCTGCGTGCGGGGTTGACGGACGTACCGGTCAGGCCGATGCCGAGAATGTGAACAAGCACAAGCGTAAAGCCGATGACAATGCCGCCGAAGGAGCCGTGCTTCGCCTTCTTGGAGGTCACGCCGAGAATGGTCAGCACGAAAATGAACGTCAGCAGGCACTCAACCAGCAGGCCGGCAGCAGCGCTGTCATGGACGCCGCCGAGTCCGTTTGTACCGAGGCCCTTGCCGCCGCCGGTCATATCGGTGACATCACCGAGCGAGAAAATCGCCTTGAGCAGACCGGAGCCCGCCAGCGCGCCGAGGCACTGCGAAACCGCATAGCCGAGAAACTCGGAAAACGTCATGCCGCCGGACATCAGTACGCCGAGTGAAACGGCAGGGTTGATGTGGCAGCCGGAGATATTTCCGACGCAGTAAGCCATGCCGACGATCGTGAGACCGAAGGCGAGTGCCGTGAGCAGATAGCCGGAGCCGTTTGCCGCATCACAGCCGACCAGCATTGCGGTACCGCAGCCGATCAGAACGAGTGTCATGGTGCCGATAAATTCGGCGATGCATTTTTTCATAGTCTCATTTCCTTTCTTTGTTGCATACTGCCGGACAGCAGGTTTCTGCGGCCGGAACGCTGTCCGCATGTTTCGGGCGCAGATACGGATTTTTCCGTATATATACAGCTACATTATAGCATAACCGGACAAGGTGCGTCAAGCACATTGAATAAATATAAGTGTAAAGATTTTTCGTGCAAATTCGCATTGTTTTTGGCAATTGTTTACATATCGGCTGCCGGCATTCTCCGTCTTTGCAAATACAAAACGCCAAAGGGACAGTGTCCCTTTGGCGGATTTTGGGCAGCGCCCCGTTATGGATGACCTCTGTTTACTGCACATCGGCAGTCTGCGTATCGGCCGAGCTGCCGAGGTCGAGAAGGAACGGAGTACCTTCGCCGCTGGTGACACGGGGCAGTGCGCCGTCCCATTCATCGAGCATTTTGTTTTGCAGCACGGTTTCCGTGAGCGAATTATTCAGCATTTCATTCGCATCGGCCTCCGCCTGTGCCTTTGCGCGGATTGCCTCCGCTTCGGCATTTGCGGCGATTTTCTTTTTCTTGGCCTCAGCCTCAGCTATGACCAGCGCTTCCTTTTGTTCAGTCTCTGTTTTCAGCAAATTCTGTTCCGCGACCTGCTTCTGCTCAATCGCGGCATTGAATTCCGGCGAAAAATCGAAATTCACAATATTGAAGCGCTCAATCTGGATGCCGTAGCCGGTGACCTTTGCGCTGAGCTGCTCCTTGATCTGCTCACTGACGGCGGAGCGTTCGGTAATGAGCTCCTCGGCGGTATACTTTGCCGTAACGGATTTCACGCTTTCCTGTACGTTCGGCGTCAGGATGACTGCCTCATAGTCGCCGCCGATCTCGCGGTAAATGTCTGCGGATTTGGCCGACTGCACGCGATAGTTGACCGCGATTACGCTGCTGACGGTCTGCATATCGCGGGAAACCGCCGGCGCATCGACCTCATAGACCTGAATCTGGTTGCTGACGTTGACAACCTCCTGAATGAACGGGATTTTGAAGTGAAAGCCCTCAGAAAGCGTCCGCTCCTCGACCTTGCCGAGCGTGACAATCACGCCCGAATTACCTGCCGGAACCGAGGTCGTGGACGCGAAGAACAGAACGACCGCGCCGAGCGCCGCCGCAGAGATGCCGACGACCTTGCCGACATGTGATTTCTTTTTGACTGTGTAGACTTCATCTTTCATAGTACATTTCCTTTGCCATACAGACGGAACATTGATTCGGTCAGGCGTGCGGTTCCGAAACGCACATCCCCTGACAGATATTATCATATCACATTCCGGCGCATTTGGCAAAGCCGGAGAAAATGCCGTTAAAATCGGGAAATGGTTTTTCGCTGGATTTCCTTTCACATGCTCACGGTTTCTTTGATTTCCGCACTAAGTCAAATTTCCGCGCAAATGCAGTCTGCATTATGAAAATCATCGTATCTGCATGCATTCCGATTGCAATATGCCCGTGATGCATCTCCGGTTCTTTTGTTCCGTATATGATATCCGGCACGGTGCATTCGGGTCTCTCCCGCCGGAGGAAGTGCCGGCTCTACTGAGCTTCCGCGCACTCTACCGTTAGTAGAATTGTCGTATTTACGATGTTTTTGCGGTAGAATTCCGATTCGCCGGCGCATCACCCGTTTCTACAGACTGTCGGTTGATAAACCGGCGAAAAAGGGGTATAATGGAGGCAGGAAATCAGAAAAAAGGAGGCGGCAGCTATGACATCGGCAAAGAGAATCCCGCTGGCGCAGCGCAGTCTGCCCGACTACACCCGCGGCGAGGAGATCATGAACATGGTGACGCATATTGTCGGCGGGGCGGGCGGTCTGCTCATCCTGATCGGGAGCGTACTGATCGGCGCGGCACATCATGACGCATGGGCAGTGGTCAGCGGATGCATATACGGCTTCATGACCTGCTGTCTGTTTGTCATTTCGAGCGTTTATCACGGCCTGCCTGACGGAATGGGCAAGCGCGTCATGCAGGTCATCGACCACTGCACGATCTATTTTATGATTGCCGGAACCTACACGCCGGTATTGCTGACAGGCATCCGGCGCACATCGGTGCCGCTGGCCTGGGTAATCTTCGGGATTGAATGGGCGAGCGCACTGACCGCCGCCGCGCTGACCGCGATCGACCTGAAAAAATACAAGACCATGAGCATGATCTGCTATCTTGCAATGGGCTGGGCAATCGTTGTAATCCTGCGCCCGACGCTCCGTGTCATGGGCACCTCGGGATTCCTGTGGCTGCTGAGCGGCGGCCTGTGCTATACCATCGGCGCCGTGCTGTACGGTCTGGGCAAGCGGCACCGCTACATGCACAGCATTTTCCACCTGTTTGTGAACGCCGGCAGCATTTTGCAGGCAATCGCAATCCTGCTCTATGTGCTCTGAGACAGCAGCACACCGCGGGGCTCCATGGATACAGTCATTCCAATGGAACCCCGCGGTGTTTTTTTGCGTTCATGTTGATTTCTGCACATCCGAAAAACCGAAATCCGCGCAGAAATCCGGCACATAACGGAATTCGCGGCCGCGGAGAGCATCCAGCGGGCAAGGCTCAGCGGAAAAATCAAACCGAAGCCTGCACGCCGCAAGGAGCTGATGCGGTGCGCCGAATCTTTTATTTGCTGCCGGGCTGCCGTATTTCGCATCGCCGAGCACCGGACAGCCCAGCGCCGCCGTTTGCGCACGAATCTGATGTGTGCGGCCGGTATAAAGCGTAACGAGCAGGAGTGCAAGCCCGTCATGCGCCGCAAGCACCTCATAGCCCGTGCGGATTTCCGAGAAGCCCTCTGCGGCCTGCCTTCTGATCTCCGCCTTTTGTCCGGGCAGCCTGCGGTGATACGCAATCACTGTATCTGCGTGCTTTTCCGGCACACCGGCGGTAATGCAGAGATACTGCTTTGTAATCTCGCCGCTGCGAATCTTCCCGTTCATGCAGCGCAGCGCGGCAGCGTTCTTCGCGCCGATGACAAAGCCCTCGGTATTACGGTCGAGGCGGTTGCAGAGCGCGGGTGTGAAGCTCTGCTCCTTCGCCGGCAGATAGCAGCCGCTCTGTGTCAGATACGCAAGGAAGCGCCCGTGCAGAGTATCCGCGCTGCCCTTGTCATCGGCGTGGACAGGCAGATTGACGGGCTTTTTCAGCAGTACGATATTCTCATCCTCATAGGCGATCTCCGGCATCGGAAGCTGCTGCACCGCCGCAGGCTTCTGCTGCACACCGAAGCAGTCATCCGGCAGATACACCTGCAAAATATCGCCCTCACGGAGAAAGGTCTCCGCGGGAATGCGTTTGCCGCTGCATTTGATATCCCGCTTGCGGAAGGTCTTGTAGAGCAGCGACTTCGGCAGATTCGGGCAGGCCTTCAGCAAAAATTTATCCGCCCGCTGCCCCGCATCGTTGCGCCCGATCACAAATGTCCTCATAGGGTTCCTCCTGATATCATATCGCAATGACCGAAAACAGAGCTCCGCTCCAAACCGCGCCAAAGGGCCATGTTCCCGGCGGGGTTCGGGGCGGAGCCCATTCATAATAATCGTTCAGCGATTTCTGTTCTCAGATATCGTTCCGGCAAATATCCTCATAGGACTCGCGGCGCACAACGGTACGGGCGGCGCCGTCCTTCACCATAACCATTTCCGCACGCGGATTGCGGTTATAGTTCGAGGCCATGGAGTAGTTATACACACCGGTCGCGAGCACGGCAAGGATATCGCCGGGCTCAGCGGGCTGAAGCGGCATGTCCTCGCCGATGAGGTCGCCGCTCTCGCAGCACTTTCCGCCGACCGTCACGCGCTCGCTGCGTTCATCGCCGGCCTTGTTCGCGAGCACTGCCTCATAGCGCGAATGATAGAGCGCATAGCGGGGGTTATCGCACATGCCGCCGTCAACCAGCACATAGGTGCGGATATCCGGAATAATTTTCTTCGCCATGACCGTGTAAAGCGTCAGACCTGCGCCGCCGACGATTGAGCGGCCCGGCTCAAACAGCACAAACGGCTGCGGGAAGTCCAGCTCGGAGCAGGCGGCCTTCAGCGCCGCGAGAATGGCGCGGACAATGCTGCCGAATGCAGGCGGGTCGTCATCCTCGGTATACTTGATGCCGGGGCCGCCGCCGAGGTTCAGCTCCGGCAGCGTGAGGCCGAGCGCTGCACGGATCTGCGCCATGAAGCGCACCATAACCCTTGCCGCCTCTGCGAACGGCTCCGTATCGAAGATCTGCGAACCGATGTGGCAGTGGATGCCGACGAGCTTCAGATTCGGGTATGCAGAGGCCGCGCGGACAGCATCGAGCGCCTCACCGGTTTCAAGCGCGAAGCCAAACTTGCTGTCGATGCAGCCGGTCTTGACGAAATCATGCGTATGTGCGTCGATTCCGGGCTTGATGCGCAGCATGATCGCAGGTGTTTTTCCGAGTGCGCCGGCAATGCGGTTAAGGCGTTCGAGCTCCGGCAGATTATCGCAGACAATGCGGCCGACGCCGGTTTCGAGAGCCATTTTCAGCTCCTCATCGGACTTGCTGTTGCCGTGCATAACGATTTTTGCCGCGGGCATCCCTGCCTGCAAGGCCGTGTAAAGCTCGCCGCCGGAGATGACATCCGCGCCGAGCTGCTCGGAATCGACAATGCGGTACAGCTCCTTGCAGGAGAGCGCCTTGCTCGCAAAGCAGATCAGACCGTTTCCGCCGTATTCCTCGGCGATCACACGCTGATAGCCGCGGCAGTTTTCGCGGATCATAGTTTCATCCATAACATAGAGCGGAGTTCCGTGCGCCTTGGCCAGCGCAGCGGTATCCGCGCCGCCGATACAGAGGTGTCCCTCCGCATTGACGGTCAGATTCGGGGTCAGCATATGCAACCATCCTTTCTGCTGCGGGAATTCTCCCGTAAAATCACCATTTTTCGTTATCACCCTTGATATGCTCCATGGAGAGATCGCCGGCGGCCATCGCCTTTTCACGGACGAATTTCAGCATCGCGTTCAGGTTGATGAGTCCCAGCTCCTGCATCATGCTGTCCAGAATCGAATCACCCTGCTCCATTTGCAGCTTCTTGATGAGCTCGACCTTGGTGAGCCAGAGGTGCAGTTTTTTCTGGTTGGAAATGATTTCGGGCGCGGTGTCTGCGTCCGAATAATAGGCGGTCAGAGCAAGCAGGTCATTCAGGATAAAGGTTCTGTCGAGACCGAAATCGTTGAAGAAAATGTGTCTGAGCGCACAGCAGAGTGCGTATTTGTTTCGTGCCATGATTCCTGTTCCTTTCTGTGATAAGATGACGGGTTTACCGTTCGGCATTCTGCCAGTACTGATAAAGCTGACACTGCATCATGCCGTTATAGAGCTTGCGGCGTTTCCGAGCTTTTCTGCCGAAGCGCGCCTCAAATTCGCTGTCGGGCGAGATGATGCTGCACGGGCATTCCTTCGGAAATACCTTTCCCATAATCTGATAGAGCTCCCGCGCCTGCTCGACATCGAGCATCCGCTCGCCGTAGGGCGGGTTGCAGACGATATTCTGCCCGGGCTCCCAGCAGAACTGCCGGATATCCTGCTGCTTTACGGTAATGCGGTCGGCCACGCCTGCCTTTTTTGCATTGGCAAGGGTCAGCGCGACGGCCTCGGGGTCGCTGTCATAGCCCACGGCGCGGAATGCCGCATCGCGGTTAATCTTTTCGGATGCTGCGGCTCTTGCCTGCCGGAACACAGCGGAATCGACCTGCTCCCAGTGCTCACAGGCGAAGCTGCGGTGCAGTCCGGGTGCGATGCGCATGGCGCGCCTTGCACCCTCAATGAGAAACGTGCCGCTGCCGCAGAACGGGTCACAGAGCACTGTGTCGCTGCGGACATGCGAGAGATCGAGGATGCCGGCAGCGAGTGTTTCGCGGATCGGTGCGGCATTTGCATGCTGCCGCCAGCCGCGCTTATAAAGCGGAATGCCGGTCGTATCGAGATAAACGGTGCAGTGATCGTTCCGGATCTGAAACTGTATCACATGATTTGCGCCGGTTTCGGGGAGCGTCTGCGTATGATACGCATTCTGAAGCCGCTTTACAGCCGCTTTCTTGACGATTGCCTGACAGGCGGGGACGCTGTGCAGCGCAGAATTCAGCGAGCTGCCCTTGACCGGAAACGCATCGTCCCTTCCGATGAATTCTTCGAGCGGGAGCTGCATGACGCCGTCAAAGAGCGGGTCAAAGGCCGTTTTCCCGCGCTGCGCGGCAACGGAAAACTGTCCGAGCTCGATCAGGACGCGCTCGGCAGCCGTCAGCTCAATATTCGCAGCGGCAACCGCATCCCAGCCGCCGCTGAAGGAAACTCTGCCGTCCGCCGCGGAGATCCCGGCAGCACTGAGCCGCACCAGCTCAAATTTCAAAACACTTTCGAGCCCGAAATGACACGGGCAGACGATCCGAAACATAAAACACTCCTCTGTGTGAAACAAATTTCACCCGATCAGGCCCTTGATGCCTTCTTTTGCGAATTTATCGCGGTAATATTCCAGCTCGCGGGAGATCATCGCGTCGATCGTCTGCATACCGAGCAGCTCGACGGGCGCCCTGTCATCAGTCAGGATGCGGCTGCCGGCAGTATACGGCACAAGCCGTCCCAGCACCTTTTCCAGCATTGCCGCAAGCTCAGGATTCTCCTCATTTGCAGTATTGCGCCGGAGGTTTTCCGCAATCTCCGGATTATCCGAAGCAAAGAGCTCGCGGTTTGTCGCACCCTGCACATCGGCGGTATAAACATACCCGAACACAGAGGCGATCGTGTCCTGCAAATAGGCATTGATGCCGTTTTCGTCCTGCGAAATCATGTTCATATTGACGATCATGACGCCGTTTTCCTTCAGATGCCTGCGCACCGTCGTAAAAAATTCCTTTGAGGACATCTGAAAGGGAATGGTAATATCCTGATAGGCGTCTACCATAATGACATCATACTGTTTATCGGTGCCGCTGAGGAATGCGCGGCCGTCGTAGGTCGTGACGGGGATATCGTCAGGCAGCGCGAAATAATCCCGTGCAAGACCGGTGATTTTTTCGTCAATCTCGACGCCTTCAATATGCATATCGCTGAAATACCGTCTGCACTGTGCCGCATAGGTTCCCGTTCCCATGCCGAGCACGAGCAGATCAAGCTGCTCCTGCTGCGCCAGCATCATCGGCGCCGCAAGCGCATAGTCGTAGTACATGCCGGTCAGGGCATCGTCCTTGATATACACGGACTGCACGCCGAACAGCACATTTGTTGAGAGGATGACCCGAGAGTCATCCTCCTGAACCTGCAAATAGTTGTAGACGGATTCATCCTCCAGCGTCAGGTGCTTCTCCCAGAAGGCGAAGCCGATGCTCATTGCAGAGACCGAGCAGACCGCAAACAGGATGACAGAAACGGTCACTTTTACGGCGCCGCGCCGCACCGAGATAAAATATACCGCGCTCAGCAGCAGCAGAATGCCGGAAAAGATCACGAAGGTCGCGGCCGTACCGACAGCCGGGATTGAAACAAAGGTCGGGATAAAGGTGCCGATGATGCTGCCGATCGTATTTGCGGCACCGAGCGTGCCGACGGTCTTGCCGCTGTCATCGAGGCTGCTGACGGAAAACTTCACCAGTGAGGGCGTGACCGTGCCGAGCAGGAACAGCGGATAGACAAAGACGATCATGCAGGAGAGAAACGCCGCCCAGATCAGAAAATTCGTGTTGACGGTCATGACCAGCAGCGCGGAGATGCCGACGATTACCATTTTCCCGACAAACGGAATCGCCGCGATCCAGACAGCCGCGACCAGCATTCTGCCGTAGAGCTTATCGGGATTGGGATTCCGGTCGGCGGAGCGTCCGCCCCAGACATTGCCCAGCGCCATCGCGATCATAATGGTGCCGATGATAATGGTCCAGACGATCTGGGAGGAGCTGAAATAGGGAGCGAGGAGTCTGCTCGCACCGAGCTCGACTGCCATGACGGACATGCCGGCGAAGAACTCGGTGAGATACAGATACCATTTTTTTGTAAGGATGCGCTGCTGCGCCGCGGCCGCTTTACTCATCGTCAAGCATAAAGCCGAGGTTCAGCTCGCGGTTATCGCAGGGCGGTGCATAGGAGCCCTTCCAGTAGCCCGGTGCGCCCTTGCCGCAGGAAGCATTCGCGATCTTGCCGGTAGCGGGGCAGACAAAGCCTGTGACGATATTTTCACAGTTCGGGAAATCCTGTCCGTCGTAGTGATTCAGAATCCACTCGCCGGTAATATTCTTCCAGACATAGGCAGATTTAATTGCGCCGTGGTTTTTGATCTTCTTGTTTTCCTTGTAGCCGACCCAGACCGCGCTGACGAAATCGGGCGTCAGACCGACAAACATGAGGTCGCACCAGTCGGATGTCGTACCGGTCTTGCCGGCGATCGGGACCTGCTTGCCGTTGAGGAACATCTTTGCGGGTTTACCGGTACCCTCATTGACGACATTCTGAAGCAGCTTGTTCATGACATAGGCGGTCTCGTCGCTGATAACAGCCTGATAGCCGTCGTCGCCGTTATAGACGAGCTCACCCTCCGAGGTTTCGACACGGCTGATGATATGGGCATCATCGAAATAGCCGCCGCTGCCGTAGACCATATAGGCATTTGCAAGGTCAGTGACCGTCACGCCGTAGCTCAGAGCGCCGACGGAAAGCGGAGCATAGTCCTTGTCGCCGGCCTCATAGAGGTCGAGGCCGAGCTTATCGGTCGCAAAGTTGAACACATTTTCGCAGCCGTAGGTCTTGCAGAGCAGTGCGGGAATGGTGTTCTTGGAGACCTGAAGTGCAAAATAGATGTTGATTTTCTGGTTTGTATAGACTGTGGTGTCATTGCTGTCCGCATAGTTCGTCGGCCAGAGCTTTTCCTTCTTGGTTTTTTCATCAATGACCGTGAGCGGCGGGTAGTCGAGCACATGCGTACCCCATGTGATATAGTTGTTTTCGAGTGCAAAGCCGTATGCCGTGACCGGCTTGATTGCGGAACCGGGCTGCTGCTTTTCCGTCGAAGCGTAGCTGATGCCGAGGGAGCCTTCCTTTTCGCCGATGCCGCCGACCGTGCAGAGGATTCTGCCGTGATAGTCGATCGCCGCGAAGCCGGACTGAAGCACAAGGTTTTCGTCATCGCCGTAAACGCCGTCGCCGTCAAGGTCACGGGACATTGTGGTTGCCTTGGTATTTGTCATACCCGCGAGCAGATTGTCGAGGCTGGAATATTTCTTCTCGGCATAGTCCTGCATCTCGCGGTCAACTGTCGTATAGATCTGATAGCCTTCCTTGTTGATCTTGGTCATAGCGCGGTCGAAGGAAATGCCCTGCTCGTCCATGAGGAAGTGTGCAAATTCGCGCAGCGCCTCATCGACGACCCAGTCCGTAGACTGAATCTCGTCCTCGCCGTCCTTCAGCGTGACGGTGCCGTCCTCCTCGACCTTCTGGAGCTCCGGATGCAGAAGCATATACTCCTCGGTATCGGTAAAGACAAGGTGCTCATTGAGCGCACTCTGATATTCGTCAAAGGTGATCGCGCCGTTCTTGTACATCCGGCCGAGAATATACTCCATACGTGCGCGGTTGATCTCACGGCCGGTGTTGACGACCTTATCCGTGACATACTTTGTGTGGGTCACGGGATTTTCGGCCTTTTCGTTGTAGCCGGCGAAGGGGTTGTTGACCTCCGGGCTCTGCGGAATGGCTGCCAGACAGGCTGATTCTGCGATGGTCAGCTCCTCGACATGCTTGCCGAAATATTTTCTCGCTGCCATTTCGATGCCGTTCGCGGCGCCGCCGAAGCCGATATAGTTGAGGTAGGTCTCAAGGATCTCGTCCTTGGAGTAGTTCTTTTCGAGCTGCATTGCGCGGTGAATCTCACGGATCTTACGCTGCGGGCTCTTGTCGTTGTCGCGGGTAATATTCTTGACGAGCTGCTGCGTGATCGTCGAACCGCCCTGATCGGAATTCCAGAACTGAAGGATCATATTCGCAAAGGAGGCAATGGTACGCTTGTAGTCCACGCCCTCATGCGTCCAGTAACGCTCGTCCTCACCGTAAACAAACGCATCGCGGGTATGCTGCGGAATCTGATCGAGCGTGACCGGAATCCGCATCACATCGTTCTGCACATGATAGACGATCTCATCCTCGCCGTCCGCATTCTTCTCAAAGACGTTTGTCTCATAGCTCATAGTGAGCTCCTGAATACTGACGGAGGGGGTCTTTTCCATATAGTCGATGATATAGGTTGCGGCCGCGACGGCGCAGATAGCGCCGGTTACGCAGAACAGCAGAAAAAATGAGAGAAATGTCGTCAGCACGACCGAGAAGATGCTGCCGAGGATACGGAGGATCAGCGGACGTCTGCGTTTTTTCTTTGTCTTCTCCTTTACAGGCTTCACAGGCTTCGCGGACGGTTTTCTCGCGGCAGAGGCCGGCCTGCCGGAAGACTTTGCTTTGCTCATGCCAAAAAGCTCCTTTCATAATGCGCACAATCACAGTGAATTTGCCTTATGTATGCATAAAGATACACTGTCCATTATATCACAAAATTCGATTCTTGTTAACCCCTTTTCAAAAAAATTTCATGTTTTTTTCAATGTTGCTGAATATTCGCAGATTTTTTGCAGCATACTGACTGTAATCACGAAAGGAAGGTGCTGAGCATGCTGAATATGACGGCAACAACATGGTTCCGGCCGGTTCTGGTGACGGGCATCACACTGCTTGCGGCGGGCACGATGCTTCTGCCGCAGTCCGCACAGGGGAAGTACGAGCTGCCGGAGGTATCGTTCTCTGAGGAGATGCAGGCAGACAGCCCGGTGACGCTGCGTGCGGCGGAGCCTGCGCCGGCGGAGACCGTACCGGCGTCCGAGCGGGAATACACGGTCAAGCTGGAGAAGGGTGCGCTGTATGTCTATGAAGCGGGCAGACGCGAGCCGGTATGCGCATATGCGGTGCAGGAGGCCGGCATGCCGGATTATGACCGCATTTTGCTGGAATACGGCATCCGCGTGACAGGCGAAGCGGCGCTGCGCGAGGTGCTGGAGGACTACGCCTCATGAGGCGGCTCTGGCACGAAGCCTCGCAGCGCCTCCGGGGAAAACGGCGGTCAGCCGCGGTGCTGGGCGCGGCACGGCTGACCGTGTTTCTGTTCTGCCTGTTCTGCGGCAGCATTGTGCAGCGATTGCTTCTGTGCGCAGATACATTCACTGCCGGGCCGAACCGCTGGGATCTGTTTCTGCTCTGTGTACCGGCCGCATCGCTGCTGTTTGTGACGCCGCTGCGGATGCAGACCGCATGGCAGCTCGGACTGCTTTCGGGGCTGCTGGATGAAAACGACAACGGCTTTCTGTCCGGGAGCAGCGCACTGTGGCTCTGGGCGCGTGCGATCATCGTGCGGCTGCTCAGCGGCATCTGCCTGATTGTCTCTGCGGCGCCGGCGCTGGTGCTGCTGATGGCAGCAAAGGGCGTATGGCTGACCATTCCGCCGGAGCAGGAGAGCCTGCTTCCGCTGCTGACGGTGCTGCATCTTGCAATGCTGACCGCCGCGGCGGTCTGGCTGCCGCTGCGGGTCTTTGCGGCCTGTACGGCACTCCCCTACTGTTTTCTGAAGATGCCGCATGTACCGGCGGTGCGGGTACTGGTGCTGAGCTTCCGGCTGACAGCCGGACAGACTTTTTCGGTCGTACTGATGCGGCTGCTGAGCCTGCCGGCGCTGATCTGCCCGTTTTCGGCGGTCTGGGTGCTGCCGACGCTTCTGACGGCAGAGCAGCTTCGTGCGAGCCGGAGCTGGCGTCACATGCAGCCCCGCCGGACAGGCCGCTTCTCCCGTCTGGAGCTTCATGCCGTATGACACCGCTGCGCCGGGGACAGGCGATAGATTCAACGAAGATACCACTTATATACAAGTATACAAGCCGAAACAGGCAGATACCTCACATGAGATATCTGCCTCAGCTTGTCGGGAAACCTCAAAATGGAATTCCAAAGGGACAGTGTCCCTTTGGCGCAGGTCAAGGGGCGCGCAGCCCCTTGCCGCGCTCCGCAGAGCGCGGAACACCTTTTTGCATGCAAAAGCGCAAAAGGAGGGGGCTTGGGGGAGGGAAAACAAGAGTTTTCTCTCCCCCATTTTTCAATCTTTCATATCGCTTTGTCAGAAGCATATTTTAATCAAAAAGCTGACAGGCAGATACCTCAAAATGAGATATCTGCCTGTTAATTTGCTGTAAAAGAAATTGGATTATTCTGCCTCATCGTCAGAATCGGCGGCATCCTTCTGATCGGACTCGCTGTCATCGGCGGCAAAATCCGTTTCGATGTTGTCGTAATTGAACTCCAGCAGCTCGCCGCAGCTCGGACAGACGATGCTGCCCTCCTCAAGCTGACGTTCACTGAGGTTCACGGTCTCGTCACAGGACGGACAGTTGACAACATACTGCACCTCGTCGAATTCGTCATCGTCATCGTCGAAGGCCGTATCATCGTAATCAGCGGGGAGCACCTTGCCGAGGGTATAATCGTCCTCGTCGTCATCCTCGTCATCATCATCCTCGTCGTAATCGTCATCGTCGTCACAGTAGAGATCGGACTCGACCTCGCCGAGATCATGATCGAGCAGATCGCAGAGCTCAGTCAGCTCATCGACCTGAGACTGCAAATCATCAATATAGACTGCCATTTCCTCCATGACGTCCGCCATTTGCAGGATAGCCTTGCCCTCTTTGGTGTCGCCGCTCAGCTCCATGCCGTCGAGCAGGCCTTTCATATAAGCAATTTTCTCAGTCAGCTTCATGATGATCCTCCCTTTCATACGCAGCCCGCGGGATGCGGAGCCGGTTTCCTAAGCAGAAAATTAAGCGCGCTCCATGTACTCGCCGGTACGGGTGTCGATGCGGATGCGGTCGCCCTCATTGATAAAGAGCGGCACACGGATCTCCGCGCCGGTCTCGACGACAGCGGGCTTTGTAGCGTTGGTCGCGGTATTGCCCTTGACGCCGGGCTCCGTCTGGGTGACCTCCAGCTCGACGAAGAACGGCGGCTCGATGCCGAAGACATTGCCCTTATAGGAGAGAACCTTGACCTCCATCTCCTCCTTGACAAAGTCAAGCGCGTGGCCGACAACGTCCTTGCTGATCGGAACCTGATCGTAGGTTTCCATATCCATGAAGTAATAGAGCTCGCCGTCGTTGTAGCTGTACTGCATGTCCTTGCGCTCGACATAAGCAGTCGGGAACTTTGCGGTCGGGTTGAACGACGTTTCGACCACAGCGCCGGTGATGACGTTCTTGTACTTGGTACGGACAAAAGCCGCGCCCTTACCCGGCTTTACGTGCTGGAATTCGACCACCTGAACGACCTGGCCGTCCATTTCAAAGGTCATGCCGTTGCGAAAATCGCCTGCTGAAATCATATGTATAAACCTCCAAATGTTTTGAATGAAAATGCTCATTCCATATAGATTTATTGTACACGATTTTCGAGCTTTTTGCAATAGCATTTTCAAAAAAATAAAGACATGCACAAAATAAAGTTCTGCTGCATCTGCGTATTCGTCACATTGACGGCTCATAGCGTTCGGTTTTGCGGCATAAGCTGTAACAAACAGCGGCAGGACGGAGGGATTGTGTGAAAAAGCGTCGAGGGTACATGCTGACTGCGGCTGTGCTTGCCTGCTGCATGAGCATTGCGGGCTGCGCGGCGGATGCACCGGCGCCCGCAGCACCGCATGAATTCAGGCAGCCTGCATGCATCACGGTTCAGTCGCCGGCGGCGCTGACGGAGCTGACCGCCGGTGCATTATGCGGCGCGGAGCAATCGCTGACGGTGCAGGTTCCGTTCGGGGATGCCGAAACGATCGGAGCATGCATGGAGGCGGCAAGGTCGCGCAGCATCCTGACGCGCACCGGTCTGACCGCACTGGACTGGACATGGACAGACGGACTGCTGGAATGCCGCTTCACCTACGGCACGGAGGACTCTGCGCTGCTGCGGCGGGAGAAGGCCGAGCTTGCGCTCTATGCGGCGGAGTTTTCAGCATCGGCGGCAGATTTTACACCGCAGGCACGGACATTGCTGGCGCACGACCGTCTGCTGCGCTGCTGCTGCTTTGAGGCAGGCGCACCGCAGGGCGATTCCGCGGCGGGGGCACTGCTGCTGCACGCGGCGGAATGCGGCGGCTATGCGGAGGGCTTTGCGCTGCTGGCGGAGTTCGGCGGTCTCCCGTGCATGATACTGACCGGCACTGCAAACGGCATGCCGCACGCATGGAATCTGGTGCAGCTTGACGGTGCGTGGTATCACATCGACTGCGCATGGGATGACGCAGACGGCGCAGATGCGCACGCTTATTTTCTGCGCGATGATGCCGCGATGCGGGAAACGCATGCATGGGATGCAGCCGCATATCCCGCAGCACAGGGCGGCAAATACAGCTATGATACAGTGATAGCGGAAATGACGGCTGATGCAGCGGCGAATCGGTAAGGCGCGGAAATCGTGAAAAATCATTCCGGATTATCAGCAGGCACCCATATCAAAGTTTTTGAAGGAGGAATCAGCATGAACCGGTTTGTCAGACTGTGCGCACTGGTGCTTGCGATGCTGTCTGCACTGGCAATCTGCACAGCCGCTTCATTTTCTGCACATGCTGCACCGGAAGGCCCGGCGATTTCGGCCAAAGCCTGCGTCCTCATGGACGCGCAGACCGGACAGGTGATCTATGCGCTGAACGCCGAGGAAAAGCGCCCGATGGCAAGCACGACAAAAATCATGACAACGCTGCTGACGCTTGAAAGCGGCGATCTTGATACGCCGTTCACGGTTGATCCGGAGGCGATACAGGTTGAGGGCTCGTCGATGGGGCTTCAGCCGGGCGACACGGTCACAAAGCGGGCGCTCTGCGTCGGCATGCTGCTGCCCTCCGGCAATGATGCCGCGAATGCATCGGCAGTCGCAGTTGCGGGGAATATTCCGGATTTTCTGGATATGATGAATGCGCGCGCAAAGAAGATCGGCATGACACGGAGCTGCTTTGCATCCCCCTCCGGGCTGGACGCCGAGGGACACGGTGCTTCTGCGCACGACATGGCGCTGCTGGCGCGGGAGGCACTGAAGAATCCGGATTTTGCGGAGATCTGCCGGCAGCCGCGCATGACCGTATGCTTCGGGAACCCGCCGTATGCGCGGACGCTGAAGAATACTAACAAGCTGCTGACAATGGACAGCAGCATTCTCGGCGTCAAGACCGGCTTCACCGATGCAGCGGGGCGCTGTCTGGTGAGCGCCTGCGAGCGGGAGGGCCGCCGGCTGATCTGTGTGACGCTGTTTGACCGCGACGACTGGAACGATCACTTAAAGCTATACGATTACGGCTTTTCGCTCGCCTCGGATTATACGGTCAGCCCGCCGCGGACGCTCACGGTTCCGGCGGAGGGCGGCGAGCTGAAGGAAATCCCGGTCTATGTCCGCGAGCCGCTGACCGTAACGGCTTGGCGCGGCATTCCGCCGGAGCCGGAGGTCACGGTTCTGCTTCCGCCGTTCCTGACCGCACCGGTCGAAAAGGGAACGCCCGTCGGGAAGCTGGTCTACCGCACCGACTGCGGGTGTATTGCAGAGCTGCCGCTGTATACAGCGCAGGCGCTTGTGTGTAAAACGCACGAAAAAACCGGCTCCGGACTGCTGATTTGGCTCAAAAAATTGTTCTGCGGGGATAAAACGGCGGAATAGCGCTATACAGAATGTAATATGTTCGTGATGTTATACAATAGAATAAGCCGCCTTCTGTGAATAACGCTGATTTTTCATGAAAATGCCGAAAACCACTTGACGGATTTGGCCTATTTTGCTATAATAATGATGGCGAGCAAACACAGTAAGATATGCACCCGAGCATCCGTGTTTGATATTTCAGTGATTGTAATTCGCCCGCCTTTCATGGTAAATCACTGCCCTCTCGAATACCCGTAAAGCAAAACAGGCTTTCTCGTTTACCCGTGAGAAAGCCTGTTTTGTATTTTGCAGTCTGAAATGCTTTCCGGCAGACTGAACCGTGAGATGCCCTTGTTCAATTCCGAAGCGCCCTCAGAAAAGCGTCGGTCTCCTGCTCTGTATTGAATACCGAGGGCGAAAACCGCACCGTTCCGACGGAGCCGGTGCCGAGGGTATGATGAGCAAGCGGCGCACAGTGCAGGCCGGCACGCACGCAAAAGCCCTGTGCAGCAAGCCGCGCCGCTGTCTCATCGGGCGCCTCCCGGCCGAGTGTGAATGACACAACCGGCGCATACCGCGCATTTTCTGTCCGGTACACAACCGCATCCGGCATCCGGCGCAGGCCGTCGATCAGACGTTCGCAAAGCGCACTCTCATACGCAAAGGCCTCCGCCGTGCCGTGTCTGCGCACGTACTGCATGCCGGCATCCAAACCGGCAATTCCCGGCACATTGACCGTGCCGGATTCCAGTGCATCGGGCAGGAAATCCGGCTGCTCAAGCGAGGCGGAGCGCGAGCCGGTGCCGCCCTGCATCAGCGGCTTCAGACTGACTGTTCCGTCTGAAAGCAGCATTCCGGTTCCCATCGGGCCGAATAAGCCCTTGTGCCCCGCGGTACAGAGCAGATGCATCCCGTCACGCAGTGTGACCGGAAGAATGCCGCAGCCCTGCGCACCGTCAGCAATCAGAATGATGCCGTGTGCCCGGCAGACCGCTGCGAGCTTCTGAACCGGTAAAATCTGCCCCGTGACATTGCTGACAAGCGTGCAGATCACGGCACGGGTGTTCGGACGCATCAGCCGCCGGAATTCCGCGACTGTCCGGTCATCCTCCGGAAATACTCTGGCTGTTGAGAGACTGATGATTCCGGTATCCGCGAGGGCGGCGGCGGGGCGTGCGACAGAATTATGCTCCAGACTGCTGATGATAATATGGTCGCCGGGGCGCACCGTCCCGTGAATTGCAAGGTTGAGCGCGTGTGTGCAGTTCTGCGTAAAGACGGTATGCTCCGGCGCAGCAGCAAATAAAGCCGCTGCGGTTTCCCGCGCATGATAGACCGTTTCGCCGGCACGGACTGCGAGCGGATGCCCGCCGCGGCCGGGATTTCCGCCGGCAGTGCGCAGTGCCTCCTGCACCGCACGGGAAACGTCGGGCGGCTTTGGAAAGCTCGTTGCGGCATTATCAAAATAAACCGGCGAAGGATTCGGCATGAATGATCCGCTCCCTTCTCAGCAGGTCTGATACGGCACCCGCTGCGCCGAAAGCAGGGCAAATACCGCAGCAGGCTCCGCAGCAACCGTAAACTGATATGAGCAGCCCGCTGCTGCCGTCACCTTCCGCACCTGAAACCGGAACCGGTACCGCGAAAGCAGACGCTTCGTTTTTTCGGCATAGGTCTCAGACTGCACGACAAAATGTGTCTCCATCAAATCAACTCCCGTCTGTGCAGGCAGCTCTGCCGCCTGCTGATTACCGGCAGAGCATTTGCTGCCCTGCTTACCGTATCATATGCAAATTCGACACGGTATGACACAGGCGTGAATTCTGCCTTGCACGGATCTCCGCCCGGCGATTTTCCGACTGCTTTACAGAACAAGCAAATCCCTCTGTTCATCGCGGAACAGAGGGATTTTTTCGCACAGGCAGTCAATTTTACAGTGGGGGCATCATGTGACTGAAAAACGGGCTCAGTTGTTATCCGACGAGCCGAAATACGTAAAGCCGAGCATCGTCAGATCATCGAACTGCGGTGCCTTGCCGACAAATTCACTGACGGATGATTTGACGTTGGACAGCAGCGTCTGCGGATCGGCATTCGGATTCCTGTTCAGTGCCTCAAGCATCCTGTCAGTGCCGTACAAATTATCCTGCGAATCAGTCGCCTCCGGCACGCCGTCAGTATACATAAAAACAGTATCACCGGAGAAAAGCTGAAAATCATGCTCACGGAAGCTCAGCCCCTCCATGGTCGCAAGCGGCATGGAATGTCTGTACTGAACCAGCTCGAAGGCTCCGCCCCTGCGGCGCAGTGCGGGGTGCTCATGTCCTGCATTTGCAGCCTTTCCCTTTCCTGTCGATATCTCGATAATCGCAAGCCAGACCGTAACAAACAGCTCTGCTTCGTTGCCTGCGCACAGCTTATTGTTGACCTCTGACAGAATCTTCGCGGGCGAATAATCTCCGATATACGCCTGATCCTTCAGAAGCGTTTTTGCGATCACCATAAACAGTGCCGCCGGAACGCCCTTGCCGGATACATCCGCAACGACCAGCGCGAGATGGTCATCGTCGATCAGGAAGAAATCATAGAAATCTCCGCCGACCTCCTTTGCAGGTGTCATCGAAGCAAAGATATCGAATTCATTGATCTTTTCCGGGAACGGCGGGAATATCCGCGGCAGCATATCCGACTGAATCTGTGCGGCGATATTCAGCTCTGCGGAAATACGCTCCTTTTCCGCCGTAACGCTGGTGTAGTTCTCGATATACTCGCGCAGGGAGACCGTCATCGCCTCAAAGCTCTTGGAAAGCTGCTCAATCTCGTCGTTGGTTCTGATCTCGCATTTATAGTCCAGATCGCCCGTTCCGATGCGCTCAACCGATTTGTTGAGCTGGATGATCGGAGAGGAGATCTTTCTTGATATCCGGATTGCACTGACGATTGCCAGCAGCAGAAGCAAGAGCAGGCTTCCGCCCCAGATAATCAGCGATGAATTGACCATGCTGTTCTCATCGCTGACAGCATCTGATATCGTTCTGCTGAGCAGTGAATTCAATTCCACCGAGGGCTCAAGAATGGTATCCTTCGGTATCACAAATACAACATTCCAGTCGGAATAATCGACCGAATGAAAAGCGCAGTACAGCTCCTTATCATCCTCAAGGGATACTTTTTTGATGCCGCTTCTGCTTTCGGTTATTGTTTCGAGCAGAGCCTTTTCGCCCTCTGCGGAGCATTGCAGCACCTTGTCGGCTTCTTCGGCGGAGCCCTCTGAAACGCAGATAACACCTGCCGACGAAACCATCATCGCATAGCTGTCCTCCGTAACGTCTATGCCCAGAATGACCTTGTCCAGATCCTTTATCAGAATATCCATTCCGCAGACGCCGAAAAATCTGCCGTCAGGCGCAGTACACGGAACAGCAAGCGTCACCATTTTGCCTCTGCCGAAGGAGTCCTCGTATGTATCGGAGAGATACGGCTGACCGCTGTCGCGGGTTACCGTATACCAGCCGGCATTTCGCCCCTCATAATGCGGCGGCTTGGTCTGCGGCGTATTGTCATAGCCGATATTCAGTCCGGATGCGCCGGTAAAATAGATAGAGAGGATATTCTCATTTTTTTCAAGCGTGCGCTGGAACAGTCCCTTGAGATTGCCGAGGCGATATGTTTCCTTCTCCATATCACCTTCCATCTCCATTCCTTCGGGGAGATCCCACTGAAGGCAGTATTCGCCCGGAGGGGAATCCAGCGGATGCGGATACGGACGCTCCTCATAATCATCGGGATTGATATAGATATCCTCGATGCTGCCCGCCATGATATTCAGGGTATCATACATTTTGTCGATCTTGGCATTGACGGTCTGGGCGCAGTTTTTGGCATTCTCAGCCGCCTGAGAGGAGGTGAGCTCAATCAGCATTTCCGAGCTTCCGCTGATGGAAATATCCTCAGTCTTTTCAAAGATATCCTCAGTCAGCATTGCCATACGCTTCAGTGAGGCAAACGATACGACGAAGCTGATGAAAACTGCCGACAGCACGAGCATAAGCGTTCTGGCAAGCATCTTGCCGCGAATACTTTTCATCTGTTATTCCCTCCTGACAGCGCGGAGCTCTCCGCATTCCGCAAAGAACGAGCTGCTCAATGCGGCGATTTTCCCGTAATCAAAGACAAAAACCTGCGGTTCTATGGTAACGGTCAGTCCGTCAAGGCAGATATTCCGCCGCGGAAGCGTGCCGTCAAACCGTGCGCCGATCGCCTCCATGGCCATGCGGCTCGGAATGTTGATCTGGTCGGTATGAAAAACGCCTTCTGCGGATTCATATTTCAGCACACGGTACAGATCGCCGATGCCAATCTGATAACCGGCCTTCAGAAACGCCTCGGCACAGGTCACATACATCGCCTGCGCGATGCTTTTTCCGCCGGATTCCGACGAAACAGCGATTTCACGCGGATAAATACAGTTTTCCGCATGCTCATACCGGGAGCCTTTATAAAACTCGTTTGTCATGCACGACCACAGGGAACCGACGATATTGCCGTTTTCATCCTTAATAACCGCCCAGAAGCTGTCCGGACTGACGATCTGTTCCGTGATCTCTTCTTCATTCATGACTATGAACATACCGCCCTTTTTCTCAAAGCGAAGGGGGCTGTCCTCTGAAAGTTTGGTTTTATAGTTGATCCTGTCAATTCTTGTCTGCTCATAGATCACCGAAATCTGTTTCGCATCGGATACGGCAGCTCTCGAAAACGTATATTTTCGTTCGCCGATGAGGAATGTGCCGCTGTATTCGATTTTACTACACTCAATCATGACGCTTTCCTTCCTTGTCCTCCTTCGCATGCTTCGGTATCAGCCCTATCACATTATACACATTCTCCGCAGTAATCAGAAGCGGCAGACCGAGCAGGATTGAAAAGACAACATTATTGGTAATGATTGACACAGAAAGATCCTTCAGGCTGACCTCCGGGAAGCTGATGCCGACTCCGAACGCAATAATTCCCGCAATCAGCGAGGCGACCAGAACGGTCAGCGCCGCATAAACGAAAACCTCGCGGATACACCTAATATACGGCCGTTTTTTCACTGTTTTATACCAGATCACATATGCGAGATAGGTGCCGAGAAAATTGCCTGCAAAGCCTGCCCATGAGCTGATCGCTAACGTGCCTCCGAGACAATCCCCAATCAGATTGCCGATTGCACAGCCGAACGCACCGTAAATGCCAAACAGCAGACCGAACAGCATATTGAAGCAGTTGACAGGCCGAATCTCCGTAAAGCCCGGAATCAGGCTCATTACCTTGAACGGAACCGCAACAAACACAAAGATCGTGCTCAGGGCAGCCACCAGCAGGATTCTTTGTTTTACATTCATTTTGGATACATCAAGCATCTTTCTCTTTCCTTCCCAAGCTGAAAAGGTCAAGCTCTGAGCAGAGCGTCCCGCCGACGATCAGGAGACAGCCGCCGGCCTTGGGCAGCGTGATCGGTACGGAGTCTCCGAGAATTCCGGGAATCACGGCGGCAAGGATCACACCGAAAATGATCTGAAAGGAATAAATGACGCTGCATGTCGCAGGTGAAGCATATTTCTGCGCAATCAGATTCATAAATGCCGCATACCCGCAGATCAGATATCCGTCCATAAAGACGCTGGAGAGCATCTCCTTTGAGTATTCAACAGCAAAGAAGGTTCTGGGCTGCAATACAAACCATATCACAAACGAGATTACCGCGACCATGACATCAATCAGCACGGACAGAACAGCGACATCGCTCTCCTTGGCAAAATCGTTCATTTTAATCAGATAGAATGCACGTATCACGCAGACCAGCAGCATGATCGCAGGGCCCTTGATATCCATGCTGCTGATACTGCTGAAGCCCGCAAGGAGAATACCCATCAGAATGACTGCCATGCCGGCGAGATTGCTTTTCGTCACCTTTCTGCCCATTACAAGCAGCATCAGCGGAATGACTGCCAGCGTGAAGGAAATAATGACGGAGCCTGACGCAGAATCCATGAACCGCATGGCGAGTATGATTAAGGTATTATAGCCGATGCTCATAACGGATAAAAACGCTGCATCAATCAGCTCACGCTTGTGAATTCCCTTCCGCAGCCGTTTGAAGAATGCTGTTCCGAGAAGCAGCGCACCGATTCCGTAGGTCATTGTCAGAACCGCAAACGGCGATACGGTGGAAGGTATATTTTTCATCAGGATCATTTCTGATGCCCATAGTGCCGAAACACTAAGGAGTAAAATATAATACTGAATTTTATTCAAGCTTTTTCTTCCCCTGTCATATGAAATAAAGCATCTCCTGCCGGAACGGCCCGCGGCTTTCAGACAGTTGTGCAGCAGTCGGATGCTGTCCGCTGTTCAGATAATCCAAACAGTATATTTATATATGCCGTTTCCATAACGTAAATATTGTACGGCATGATATCTAAACTATCTGTTTATTATACCATATTGATGAAAAAAAAGCAATGGAAGCGTCAGAAAAAATCACGGCAACGTGAGAGCCTCATTATCAATGCATCGCAGATACCGCATAAAAAGTAAATGCTGCCGCCGTGGTATTCGCAGCAGAAAGGCTTGCAAATTATAGGGAATTGTGGTATAATGTATAGTATATATTTCCGATCGAGAAAAAATATGTACACAGTTACGCCCCGCGGCCCGAAAGGATGTGAAAAGCGCCATGGTGTTTTCCACCATTGTATCTGACAGTCAGAATCGTTACAGGATTGAACGTGATTTTCATGCGGAAGCATTCTCCGATTCAGATCAGGAATCGGTATCCGAACTGTGCGGGCGTATCTGGAGAAGCACACCGCTGCTTGGTGAGTTCATCCTGAGCAGCAGGGAACAGGACAGGGTCCTGTCGTCTGCCGCAGTCATACTGAAACAGATGATATGCATGCCGGCTGCACATCAGAGCCCTGCCAATGAGCGTATTCTGGCAATGGCAATGGTTTTGCTGACACAGGCACAGGACAACGACGAAAACGACAGCAAATTATGGGATTATCTGCTGACACAGCTTGGCTATGATGATGCCGCTGCGAAAAAATGCTCAAAGCAGACCCTTCGGAATAAAGTGACTGAAATTCTCGACCATGTTTTTCAATATGAGGGAAAGTTTTATTCGGAGGACGGCCACCGATATTTCAATACGCTGCGGCTCCATGCGCTCGCACCGACACAGAGTGTTGAGCATCTGTACAACCTGCTGTATGATTTTTATAAAACGAATTTGGAGTGCCAGTATACGGAAGGCGACAACAGCTACCGGATTTTTGTGCGGCAGATCTGCAAGCGCTGGCAAAACAAATCCGCGGACGATCAAACAGAATCGGATATGAAAACCCGTTCCGATTATCTGGCGGCCAGCTTTCGGGAGCTGTTTACGCAGCGGCCGGAATATACCGCAGCGCTTTGTGATGCGCTTGTTTACCGGATGGATGTGATGCTCCGCGGAAGCACAGATATCTTTGCAGAGGAAAACCGCTGGGATCAGCTCATGCTCGGCTGGTACCGCAGAAAAGCGGAGACAGAGCGGCAGCGCATGAAGCAATCCTCCGCACAGGCCAGAATCTCGCGCATTGTGACCGATTCCGCCAAAATCGCCCCGGCCTATCATTATAAGGACGAGCAGCTATCACTGTTTCTGCCGCGCATACGTCTGCCGGAAATCACAGAGCGTCCGACGGCAGTTCTGCTGCAGGGCGGGCGTGTGATTGACAGCATGCAGCTATCGGTGTTCGGCAATGACCTTTGCCTCACGACCCGCGAAATACAGATTATTCTTTCCGGCCGGGCGCACATCGACTGGGACAGCCCGATGGACTTCCGGATTCTGCTTCAGTGCGGCGGCAGGCTGCTCTATGATTCCGGGCAGCAGCTATACCGTTCTTATCTTTTGTTCCGGGTCGACGGTGAAGAAACCAGACGCATTCCGCAGGTTTCCGCAGCCATGTATCTGGTGTACGGCTGGAATTCCGAAATGATGTATGATGAAACGGAGGACGTCAATTATACATACGGCTCCGATTTTCAGGTGTTTGAATTTATCCCGTCATCACTGCGGCTGCTTTCCGTAAACGGAAAGAATCTGCTGCAGAAAAAGGGACAGGGAATGCAGTGCATGATATACGGCGACAGAGTTCCGGATGCCAGTGTGACCGGCTTCGGAGAAACCGCACTGCTTTTCAGAAGCAGCCCGTATTTGTATGTTTCTGCGGATTCCGCGGAGCAGATGAAGCAGTATGTATGCGACATCAACGGCACAGCGCTGCCGCTGTATCAGGCGGCAAACGCAAAGACCGATGCAAGGATTCCGCTGCCGGCGGCACAGAATCAGATTGGCAGGGTCGCTGTCCGCAGCTTTTATGACGGCAGAATCATTTTCGAGCAGTTATATTCTGTTCTTCCGGATTTCACACACCGGTTTGAACCGGCGTATTATTATTCCGGACAGCTTTTCGGAAAAGTGCATATTTCAGCCATGAACCGGCAGAATACGATCTCGTTTGAGCTGAGCCGCGATCAGCATTCGGTTACGGTTCCGCTGACACCCGATATCGGGCTGACGCTTTCTGCACCGTGGATTCAGGCAGAGCTGAACGGAGAGGATGCCTTTTCCTTGCCAGCATATATCTGGAAGGATTTTTTTCAGCAGCATCCGTTTTTGCAGATTACAGCACCGAAATGGCTGGAGATTCACCTGATGCTGGGCGGTACGGAGCTGCCCCGTCAGCAGAACGGCTACGACATCCGGAGCGCCGTCCGTGCCCTATGCAGCAATGCCGCAGGCACACCGAAGACCTGTCCGCTGGGAATCCTGCTCAAAAAAAGCGGCGCTGCGAAGCCGGATCAGATTCTGTTGTCCAACCTTGCCCTGCACCCGTTTTTAACTGAATCGCCGGTCATTTGCCGCGACAGAACAATCTACTGGGAGCCAAGCGGAAAGTATATCGGCCCCGCCTGTGATACCATCCGGGTGCTTCTGGAAAATGATGAAGGAACAGAACCGTGGGTTTATGTATGCGATCCGAAAAAGTCGTTCATCATTGAAAAGGCTTTTCCCTGCAAAGAGGGCAGCTACCGCTATGAAATCAGAGCCGAACAGGCAAATGCATTACAGGCGCAAGCCGAGCAGACATTGCTTCAGGGGGAAATCATCATCCGCGATCCGGAGGAGCTGCGCTATGAAGGCGCCGTGATTTACCTGACAGCCGCGAAATTTGAAACAAATAGCTGGCTTTCGAGCTGGGAGGCAAAGATTCCATTTGGCTGTGCGAGACTGGTCGATATTCAGTATGAAACGATCTCGGTTCCGCTGGAAGGCAAACTGAAGGATTATCAGGATCCGGTTCCCTGCTTCAGCGCATTTTTGCAATTCCGCATCGCAAGGGTGCAAAAATGGAACGATTTTAATTCCGACCCGGATAACACGGAATATACGCTGATTAACCCTGTTCTGTTCTGGCAGGTCACATCGGAAAGCGGTTTGGATTATCTGATTTTGCAGGGCAGGGACGGCCGGCGAATCATGATGGAGGAATTCCGAAGCGGCTGCGTCAGCGTTGTGAACCGCAGCAGCGCACAGATACCCGGCCGCCGGCGAAAACGGGCAGACCGTTTTGAATTTCAGGTCGAGGCGGATGCAGATGTTGAATAAAGGAGGAATGTATGGAACGGTTTGATCCCATTCAGGCATCAGAACAAATCAAGGAATGCTTTATAGATTATATCACGACCTCCTTCCGTATGGCAGACGATACCTATGCAGAACTGCTGCGGGAGGAGCTGCGCAGGGAGGGCAGCATTGCCCGCGGCCCGTATCTGGATGTCTCCGGCTCCTATAAAACCGGGGCGAGCCTGACGGAATTGATGAAAAGCGGAGAGGTCAGCCCGCTGTTTCAGGCACTTGAGCCGATCCCGGAGCATGACCGGGAGCTGAAACTGCTGCGGCCGCTGTATCTGCATCAGGAGGCAGCATTAAAAAAGGCAAATGCGGGAAAGAATCTGGTCGTAACAACCGGAACCGGCTCCGGAAAAACAGAATGCTTTTTGATTCCGGTGCTGAATGCGCTGCTCCGGGAACGGGAACAGGGGCCGCTGACCGATGCGGTCCGGGCGATTATCATTTATCCGATGAACGCGCTTGCCAATGACCAGATGAAACGGATGCGGAAGCTGCTGCAAAAGTATCCGGAAATCACATTCGGCATTTATAACGGAAATACCCGCCATACGGAGGCAGATGCCAGACGCGATTACAAAACGGCCAACGGAAAGGATGCCGAGCCGTACACCAACGAGCTGATCTCCCGCGAACGGATGCAGAAAACACCGCCGCATATTCTGATTACGAATTACTCGATGCTCGAATACATGATGCTCCGCCCGAAGGATGACAACGTGTTTTCCGGTGCAAAGCTGCGGTATATTATTCTGGACGAGGCACATATTTACAAGGGGACGACCGGAATTGAAACCGCCATGCTGATGCGGCGTCTGCGTGCCCGGATCAGTACGCGGGATACGGTGCAGTTCATTCTGACCAGTGCAACCCTCGGCGGCCGGGACGCTGACATGGAGATCGTCCGCTTTGCAAAGACACTGTGTGAGGTTGATTTTGCGCCTTCTGACATTGTCCGTTCGGAGAGTGCATTGCCGCCGATGACCGGCATGGAGACTTACCCGCCGGAGCTGTTTGTGCAAATCGCGCACAGGGAGAAACCGGTCGCAGAGGTGCTGGCTGATTTTTCTGTTCCGGATTATGCACCGGACGGAGATGATGCCGAAAAATGCTATGCGCTTCTACTGCATTCCGCACAGTTTCATGCGCTGATTCTGAATACGGCCGAGCCGGTCAGCATGAACAGGCTGTGTGCCGATATGCACGGAATGACGCCCTCACAGCTCAGGGATTTTATTTCCGTATGCACATATGCGGAAAAAGATCATGTCAGTCTGATTAAGGCGCGGTATCATTTCTTTGTCCGCGCACTGGAGGGCGCGTATGTCACGCTGAATCATCCGCAAAAGCTGTTTTTGCAGCGCAGATCACTGCTCACAAATCCGGACGGCTCACAGCAGACCGCATTTGAAATCGCCGTCTGCCGCGACTGCGGACGCATGGCGCTGGTCGGCCGTGAGAGCGACGGCTTTCTGCATCAGGTTTCCAGAAAAAGCGAACGCGATCCGAATGCCTGCGAATATTATCTGATCGCAGATGATTCGTTTCAAACGATTGATGACGGCGCATCCGATCTCAGTGAAGATGAGGAAGCAGCCGGTGAAGATTTTTCCGTCTGTGCATGCTGCGGAAAGCTCGGCACAAAGGCGGATATCCGGTTCGGTGCATTCTGCGGCTGTGAAAAGCCGGAGTATGTCACGCTGAAAAGAGTCCTGAGAACGGAAAGCGGAGCTGCCAAATGTCCTGCCTGCGGGTTCGGTGCATTGAGAGCGTTTTATCTCGGCAGCGATGCGGCCACGGCTGTTCTGGGCACAGAGCTGTTTGAACAGCTCCCTGATACAGAGCTGCTTCCGCAGGAGAAAAAAGCCAAAGCGCCGGAGGGCGCGGGATTCGGCCTGTTCAAGCCCAAGGCGCTGCTCCCGAAAAAAATTACGAAGCCGCTGACAAGACAGTTTTTGTGCTTTTCCGACAGCCGCAGCGAGGCAGCCTATTTTGCAAACTATATGGAGAAATCCTATCAGGAATTTCTGCGCCGCCGTGCGATTTTGCAGGTAGCAGATGCGCTGCGGGCGCAGGGACAGAGCGAGATCTCCGTGACCGCGTTTGTCAGCCGGCTGATACGGTTCTTTGATGAAAAGAAAACCTTTGAAATCTGGAGGCCGGACGGACATCAGGATTCGGATGCACTGCATATAGAAAGTGAACGGAATGCGTGGATCGCAGTCCTGAATGAAATGTTTAATGCAAGGCGCGGAACCAGTCTGACGGCACTGGGAAGACTGTCCTTTGAGTATCAGCCGAATCAGGAGTATATCTCAGGCGTTGCCGAAAAATACGGTCTTACGGAGCAGGAAAGCAAGGACCTTCTGAATCAGATTGCGATGTACGCTGTTTATACAGGCGCCGTCAATGCAGGCAGGCAGCTTGCGCTGAATGCAGCAGAGCGGGAATACATTTTCTTCTCTGAATATGAGAAAAAGCTCGTGCTTCAGAAAATGTCCGGCATGCCGAGCACCATCACCGGCTGGGCCGGGCGAAAGCGCAGCTCCGGCACCTATTATCCGAATTCCCGGATGCAGCGGCTCAGCAATACGCTGGGCATGACACCGGAGGAAGCGGATACCTTTCTGGAGCAGTACTGGAACGGCGTCTTTCAGCCGGAGGGCGCGGAGTACATTTTATCCGCAGAGGATTTTCACATCCGTTTTCTCGGCAATCCGGAATTTCACTTTTTCCGGTGCAGAAAATGCGGGGGCGTTACGCCGTATAATGCCAGAAACCGCTGTGCCTCTGTTCGCTGCGACGGCACGCTCGAACCGATTGATCCGGATGCATATTTCCGAAACAATCACTATCTGCGGCTGTATCAGAATCCGCAGATGAGCTCGCTTCAGATCAAGGAGCATACGGCGCAGCTTTCCAAGAATCACCAGACACGGTATCAGCAGGCATTTGTGGATAAGGATATCAATGCGCTGAGCTGCTCAACAACATTTGAAATGGGCGTGGACGTCGGCAGCCTCGAAACCGTGTATATGCGCAATATTCCGCCAAGCCCGGCCAATTATGTGCAGAGAGCAGGACGCGCGGGCCGTTCCAGACAGTCTGCGGCGTATGTTCTGACCTATGCAAAGCTCTCGTCGCATGATATGACCTTCTACGGGGCGCCGGAAACGATCATATCCGGCAGCATTCAGGCTCCGGTCTTTTCGATTCAGAATGAAAAGGTGGTCAACCGCCATATTTTCGCAGTCGCACTCAGCAAATTCTTTGCGTTGCATGAGGAAATCTATGACAGCGACAATCAGTCGGCGCTGCTGAATCATGGCGGATATGAGGTGCTGAAGGAATACCTTGCGGCAAAGCCGGAGGATCTCCGGCAGCTTTTGATGCTTTCGGTTCCGGAGGAGCTGCACAGTCTGCTCGGCATACCGGATTTTGGCTGGACGGAAAAGCTGGTCGGAAAAGACGGTGTTCTGGAGATTGCCGTGCAGGAATTCCGCGAGCAGATTGCAGTGCTGGAAAATGAGATCAAGCGGTGCGATAAGCTGAAGGACAGAGAGGGCGCCGCAGCCGCAGAACGGTATCTGAAGGCGTTTCGCTGTGCAGAGGAAGACGGACGCCATAAAAAGCGGCTGATTGATTTTCTGGTGCGCAATAATGTGCTTCCCAAATACGGCTTCCCTGTTGATACCGTAGAATTGCAGCCCGCAAATGCATTCCGGCTGGAAAGCCGCGACACCCTGCAGCTTGCCCGCGATTTACAGCTTGCAATCGCAGAATATGCGCCCGGAGCCGAGGTAATTGCCGACGGAAAGATGTACACAAGCCGGTATATCCGGAAAATGCCGGGAAAGGACAACTCGGCCGCATGGGAAAAAGGGTATTACTGTGAGTGTCCGTCGTGTCAGGAACCGAATTTCTCAAAGCGGTACGATACCAAGCTGAGCGGGGCAAAGTGCATCTCCTGTCTCAAGCTGATCGCACCGAAATCATGGAAGCCGACACTGGAACCGCGGCGCGGATTCTGGACAGACGGCAGCGAAAAGGATGTTCCGCTGCGAAAGCCGGAACGGGAGTATAAAACCGCGGATTATTATATCGGTGATATGGAGCGGCGGCGCCTGATGCGGACACGCTTCCTCGTAAATGATCTGGAAATTGAAATGGAATCCACCGCGAATGATTCGCTTGCCGTGGTCGGCCTGACGGATTACTATGTCTGCGAAAGCTGCGGATATGCTTCCGATACAGATTTTTCATCCGATCATAAGACGATGCGCGGATTCAAGTGCTCCAGCAAAAAGGAAACCCACAACCGCTACCGGTTATCCCATACCTTTAAGACCTTTGTGGCGAAAATTAAATTCTGCATTCCGGCCGCACAGGACGAGCAGACGATGCTTTCCGTCATGTACGCACTGCTGGAAGGGCTTTCCAGAGAGCTGTCCATCGAGCGAACCGATCTGAAGGGCTGTCTGCACAGAGAACCGCTTGAGGGCTGTCAGCGTCCTGTGTTTGCGGTCATTCTGTACGATGCAGTTGCAGGCGGCGCGGGTCATGTCCGCCGCATGGTCACAGAGGATGCCGCAGTATTCCGGCGGGTTCTGAAGCGTGCAATCGCCGTAGCGGAAGGATGCAGCTGCGATCCGTCCTGCTATCAATGCCTGCGGAATTACTACAATTCGCAGATACACGATCTGCTTGACCGGCGGCTTGCAGCGGATTTTCTGAAGCAGTGGGTCGGAGAATACGTACCGAAAGCAGCCGCGTCTGTGCAGACGGCAGATGCAGATGAAATACAGGCTGCATCGGGAGCGGAAGCCGTTTCGCCCTGCAAAATCCGGTTTAAGAATAACGGCCGGAATTTGCGCAATGTCCCGGCTCAGCAGGTCTGGGATACCGTACTGGGCGACTGCGCCGAAGAAGACATCGGCATCGTGCAGCAGCTCCGCGAAATGCATCACGGAGCCGGCGGGAACCCGTATTATCAGGCGTATTTCGTTTTCCCGGAAGTATCAGACCGGAAATGCAATGCCGCACTGATCTGGGAGAAGCAAAAGGTAATTTTCTTTGTGAGTGACCAGTTCGAGGATTATGAATATGCGCTGAAAAGCGGCTGGCACTGCTTCTGCACCGCAGATAATCCCGATCTGCATCAGATGATTCAAATAATAGGAGGATAAAAATATGGCAGTGATGTGTCCGGAAACTCCGCGGGAGTTTCACCCTGCAAGTCTGGAGGGAATGATGTTTCAGGCGCTTTCTGCGCTGCCGGACAGCTATTATGTATTTCATTCGTTCACAGTTATTCATACAGATGATGAAGGTCTCTCCGAGTGTGAGGTCGATTTCGTGATCTTTCATCCGGAAAAGGGCGTGCTGTGTATTGAGGCAAAGGCCGGCAATGTGCAGTATCAGAACGGAGAGTGGCTTTACGGAGACGGAACCCCGATGCGGCACGGAGGGCCGTTCCGGCAGGCCAGCACCAACATGCATAATCTCATGGATTATATTGACGATTGCGGCTATGATTACATCCGGAAAAAATGCAAGTTCATGTTTGCCGTCTGGTTCCCCTCCGTGACGGAGGAGCAGTTCCGGAATGTCGTGCTGCCTGCGGATGCAGACCGCAGTCTGATTCTGTTCCGTGATTCCATCGAACAGATCAGCGACGAGATTGCGCGGATCTTTTCGATTCCGCTCCGGCAGCATAACGTACAGACAATGCTCGGCGCACGCGATAAAACGCTGTTGCTGGAACGCATCTTTGCACCGCGGTTCGAGATCATTTCGATCACGACCATGGAACACACGCATAAAAAGCTGGTGTTCAAAACACTTCTGAAGGAACAGACTGCATTGCTCAACTATCTGGAGGAGCAGAACTGTGCCGTGATTAACGGTATGGCAGGAACCGGAAAAACACTGATTGCACTGGAAAAAGCAAGGCGGCATGCTGCAAAAGGTGAATCTGTGCTGTTCCTTTGCTATAACAAAAAGCTGAAGGAGCATCTTCGCACCTGCTATCCCCACGACTTCATCGAATACCATACGATCGACGGACTGGCCTGCAAGCTGTGCAATACGCCGTCTGCGGATTATCAGCTCTTTCAGGAAAAACTGGAGGACTACTATCTCGACGGCGGCTTCCCGTATCAGCATGTGATAATAGATGAAGGACAGGATTTCGGTCAGGAAAAGCTGGATGAGATTACGATTGTGGAATTGCTGCAAAGCATCATCACGGAGCATGAGGAAGCAAACGGCACATTTTATGTGTTTTATGACAAAAACCAGCTTGTACAGGGCTCCCGGATTCCCGCCTGCATCGCAAATGCGGAGTGCCGTCTGACCCTCTACAGAAATTGCCGGAATACGGAAAATATCGCGATTGCTTCTATGCGGCTGCTCGGCTCAGAACGTCAGCCAAAGCTGTTCGCGGATGCTGTGATCGGAGATACGCCCCTGTTGTTTATGGAGGAAGCGGCAAAGAAACAGGCAGCAGCGGTTCAGCAGTGTATCCGGCAGTTCGAGCAGTCCGGCTGCGAAAGCATTGTAATTCTGACGGTAAAAACCGAGGAAACCGGTTTGCTGCATGCGGACGCCGCACAGGGCATGTATTTATATCAGGGCAGGAAATATCTGTATACAACCTGCCGGAAATTCAAAGGACTGGAAGCTGACGCAGTCATCCTGACCGATATTGAAGGAAATATGGACGCGGATGAGATCCGGAAGCTGATTTATGTCGGTGCATCCAGAGCGAGGTTCCATCTGGCTCTGATTACCGGCCTGCGCGAAGCAGATTGCTGCGGTTTGCTTGACCGCATGGAGCTGAAGCATACGAGACAGCCGAAAAAAGCGCTGGCGACAGCATTCAATGCAAAGCTCGCAGCGATTCAGGATGCTGTAACAGTGTGATTTTCGTTTTTCATATGCAAAAAACATTTGCGGGCCGGAGATATCATCTCCGGCCCGCATTGATAATGAGGCACTGCCAAAGGAACGGCGGCTATGGGATTCCGGTTTTGAAACAAGGCACGCCGGAAACCGGCTCGGCGGGCTGCTAAGGCTTCTCCAGCAGCTTCAGAATCCGGCTCACATCCAGAACAGTCAGCATATCGTCCTGATCCATGTCAGCGGCTTTCAGGCCGGTATCGGAAATCGCAGCATCCTCGTCCTCCGCAATGTATTTGCAAAGCAGCTCGGCGTCCTCGGCAGAGACCGCTCCGTCCTGATTGACGTCGCCGTACAAAATGCTGTCACCGGCTTTCTCAAAGATAAACCAATCCACATTCATGACATATTCCCCGTCGCCCTTGAACAGCAGACAGAGATCGTGTACGCCTTCTGTCGGTGTAATCTCGGTTTCAAACTGCTGATAATTCATCCAGTCGCCGGTCGGCGGACAGGTGATGCTGCCGATCAGCGTTCCATCATACGGATCGTCCAGACGCAGCTCGACCGTGCCCTCATCCATGCCGGACGCCGCCATCCGGAATTTCGCCGCACCGCCGCCGAAATCGACGTTAAAATAGATTGCAAAATCGTACTGATTGATGTACCCGAGACAGGTAATCTCATCGGACTGCTGCACGGGCTCCATAATGTCCATCAGATCGGCGCTTTCCGCCTGAATGGTTTTGAATGCATTGCGGTTCTTCAGCGGATCAGGCACGGTTGTGGTCGTTTCGGTTGTTGTCTCAGTCGTGACGCTTGTTGTGATTTTCGGAATTTCGGAAATCGCGACAAACGGGATACCGTTTTTCTTGGCATATTCCTGCGCATAGGAGCCTGCAATGCCCTTGATCGTCAGCTTTGCGTCATTTTCAAACGCATTATCGGAAATGTAAGTGACGCTCTCAGGGATAATGACCTCACGCAGGTATTCACAGTTTGCGAATGCCCGATTGCTGATGTATTCCACGCCCTCTTCCAGCGTGACATAACAAAGACTGGTGCATTGATTGAAAGCCTGAACCGCAATAGCTTTTACGCTGCCCGGAATCGTGACTGCGGGAAATCCGCATCCCTGAAACGCGCAATCGTCAATGAATGTCAAGCTGTCCGGAAAATGCGGCTCATTGATACGGGAGCGCTCAAACGCATCTTTCCCGATATATGTTAAAGTATTCGGCATGACTACATTATAGGGTCCCCAGTTTTGCGAATCATATGAGAACGCAGCATTGCCGATTTCCGTGACCCCCTCCGGAATCACAACTGTACCCTCGCAGCGTCTTCCGTCAATCACCACATTGTTTTCAATCACGAGCAGGATTTCGGGATTCTGCGCCTTATCCCACGCTGTTCCGGCGAATGCATTTTCTCCGATTTCCGTCAAACTGTCCGGGAGATTGATAACCGCAAGTTTTTCACATCCGTAAAACGCCTCCGCACCGATGCTGATTACACTGTCCGGAATGGTAATCTCGGTTATGCTTAAGTCACCGGAAAATGCATTATCGCCGATGATTTTTACGCCGTCCGGAATGGTGATTTCAGGCGTCCATTCCAGTCCGTTCGCCGCAGATCCGGCGATATTGACAACACCGTCCGGAATGACAAGCGGTTCCGTGGAGAATCTGCCGTTCGGTGTCTCGAATAAAACATGATTTTCAATCACATACGGATTTTCCGAACTTTTTGCATCCTCCCATGGTGTTATTCCAAATGGACCGCTGCCGAATTTTGTCATGCTGTTCTCGATCGTGACAGAAGTGAGACTTGGGCACTGGCCAAATGCAAAATCGCCGACGAACTCTACGGTTTTCGGAATCGTGATCGCGGTCAGCGCTCTGCAATAGGAAAATGCACCGGCGCCGATGATTTTCACATTTTTCGGAATGGTCACGCCTTCCAGCTTCAGGCATTCTGAAAAGGCATGGTCGCCGATTTCCGTCAGGCTGTCCGGAAGCGGAGCAGAGGTCAGACCGTTGCATTTATAAAACGCCTCCTCGCCGATATACTCCACGCCCTCCTCAATGGCGGCGGTTTTCATGGCGTAGCATCCGCTGAACGCCTTTTTCCCGATGCTTTTCACGGTGCCGGGAATTGTGAGCTTTTCCATGTGACAATCGCTGAACAGACCCTCCGGAATGCTTGTCATGCTTTTCGGAATCGTCACGCCGTCCCAGAGCATACAGTCTGCAAACGCATATTCGCCGATTTCAACCGCGCTTTCCGGGATTGTAACTCGGTTCAGGTTTTGGCAGTGATTGAATGCATTTGCGCCAATCTTCGTTACACTGTCCGGAATTGAAACGCTGTTCAGCTTTGTGCACCACAGGAATGCATTTTTACCGATCTCTGTCACGCCGTCCGGAATGGTAACGGAGGTCAGCTTGTCCTGCCGTGCAAACGCATTGATGCCGATTACGGTCACGCCGTCCGGAATGACAACATCGCCTTCACATTTGCCGGCGTCGATCAGAACATGGTTCACAATCACCATGCCCCCGTCCGTCTGCTGTGCAGCAAGCCACGGCGTTTCCCTGAACGCATCCTTATCAATGCCGGCTGCACTCCCCAGAATCGTGACATCGGTCAGGTTCTCGCAGTACACAAAAGCTCTCTCGCTGATACTTGTCACGCTTTTCGGAATTGTAACGGAAGTGAGGCTTGTACAGCGTTGAAATGCCTCCCAGCCGATGCTTGTCACGCTCTCCGGAATTGTCACGGAGGTGAGGCTGCTGCAGGATGCAAACATACATTGTCCAATGCTTGTCACACTGTTCGGAATCGTTACAGAAGCAAGATTATCGCAGTCACTAAATGCATAATCACCGATGTTTGTCACATTGTCCGGAATCGTCACGGACGCAAGGCTTTTGCATTGTCTGAACGCATACTCCCCGAAACTTGTCACACTGCTTGGAATTGTAACAGAGGCAAGGTTTTCACATCCAAAGAACGTGTAGTCTGCGATGCTTGTCACGCCCTCCGGAATTTTGATTTCGGTCAGGCTTTTGCAACCGAAAAAAGCCGCCGCCCCAATGCTCGTTACACTGTCCGGAATATTGATTTCGGCCAGATTTGTACAGTTGTAAAACGCATACGCGCCGATGCTTGTCACGGTATCCGGGAGCGTGACGGAGATAATATTGCTTTGGATTTCTCCGCCGTCGTTCTTGAAGAGATTATCGGCAATGGAGGTTACACCCTCCGAAACAACGACCCTTTTGATGTTTTCATTCCACGAAAACGGGCTGGAATAATGAATATCAAAATTTCTCATCGGTCCTGTGCCGGTGATTGTCAGCGTGCCCTCATCGTCCAGCGTCCAGCGGTGATCCGGCCCCAGAAGCCCCTGCTCCGCCGCATTGGCGGTCAGCACGGCCTCCGGCAGCAGTTCCGGCGCCAGCGGCACGCTCACGAGGCACATGCCCGCGGCCGTCAGCAGGGAGAGCAGCTTTTTCAGTTTCATAAATCATACCTCCTGTCTGAGTATTCGTATCGGTTTATATAACGGTATTGTATATAGTATACCACAAAGCAGCGGAGAGTGCAATAGTTTTTCACAAACCGGCGAAAAAGTGCCTGTTTCATAAATTGGCAAAAAAGCACCGCCTGATGCAGCAGTCAGGCGGTGCTTGTTGTATTATTCGGTTTGAACGACCGGAAGCGGATAGGATTTGCCGGCAAGCTCGGCGGTATAGCAGAGCATGATATGCAGCGCGTCGGCGGCATTGAGGAGGCCGTTTTTATCGACATCGCCGTTCCGGAACTGTGTGCTGTTCACCTGAGCGGGAAGCCCCGCGAGCTGTCTGACATGGAACTGAAGCAAAAGCTGTGCATCTCTTGCATCGACATGCATGCTCTCATCGAAATCGCCGGAAAACTCCGTCCGCGGGACGCCGTTGAGGCTTTCGACGGCAGCATCATAGGCCTCCTGCGCGGCATCGGGCGAGCCTGCCGCCAGAATAGCGGCCTGTCCGTCCTCAACCAGCGCATCGAGAGCGCGGCGGCCTTCGGGGTCATAGCGGGCCGGATCGACATATTTCAGCTCCTCCGGAAGCTCCCGTGCGAGCTTTTCGGTCAAGGCGCTGAGCCATTCCTTCCGCAGAAAATCCCGCCGGAGCGCAGCGCGGTTCCGGAAAAATTCAACGATCTCGGCATAGGTCTCGCCGTTATAGGGACCCATGACCTTATAGGGCTTCGGGCCGTACATATGCCAGCGGGCATTGTTCATTTCCGCCGAAGCGGCAAGGTATTCACCGAGCTGCGTGATGCCCGCACCGCCCTCCTGCGACTGATCGGTGAGTGCGCGGAGCTGCTCATCGAAGCGCTCGTAGTAAAGCTCAGAAACGCGCTTGACAAACGCATCGTCATGCGTATAGAGCTGCTGAATCCAGCCGATGCCGGAAGCAGTTTTGTCGCTATCGGTCTCCTTATTGAAGCCGCTCATGGGGAAATACGCGGCAAACATTTCATTGGCGCGGCCGCTGTATACGGTTTTCTGCTGATTCGGGTCACCGGAAACGCCGGAGGTGATGCCGATGCTGAAATTATAGAAGGAGAGGTCAAAATCCCACGCAGGGCCGTAATGCAGCTTGCCGTCGCCCTTGCTGTCGGAGTCTTTATACAGGAAAAAGCTGGTGTAGGTCGCATCGACATTCTGTGAAATTTCCTGAAGCAGATAGCCGAGGATCAGCGAATCCACATCAATATAGTCGCTGTAATGCTTGCCTTTGGAGTTGCGGCCGTTTGGGGAATAGATTGCGTCCTCCATATCCTGCACAAAGCTGCGGATATATTCGACCTGCGCCTTGGAGGCATATTCCGGGCTGTCGATCTGTATGGCCTGACCGCGGGAGGTAACGAAACCGCTTTCGGCCTTGCCGGCATAGCGGTTATAGAGCTGAAACTGAAGCAGATAGCCGCCGGTGATATCGGAGGGATTGTTCGGGATATTCCAGTATTTATAGGTATTGCGCTGAAATTCCTTTGTACCGTCCTGTCCGTAGCTGTCAAGCGATTTGGCATTGAGTCCCTCGGTCAGCTCCTCAAGGTCGGTAATATTGACGCGCTGCTTCTGCACCTGCGCCTTTTCGCTGAGCTGATAGGTGCCGCGGTACTGGCCGTCGGCGTACAGATCGGCGAAGGTGCAGTCCATGGTATATTCGATGCCGGCTTTCCGGCCCATTTCCGTTGTAACAACATTGCGCAGCATGGACTGATCGAGATAATTGCTCAGCAGCACCCATTTTTTCGCCTTGCCCAGCCCGAAAAGATCGGCCTTTGCGGGCAGCTTGAAATTATAGGATTTCTTTTTGCTGTAATCCCATGAAGAATTGCCGTGCCGCCACAGCTTTTCGATCTCGCCGCTGTAGCTGACCGCACCGGTTTGAGTCAGCATCAGGGATTGGGCGGTTTCGGTGCCGCCCCAGTGCTGCTTATCAAGGAAATCCGTGCCGCCGTGGCCGGTTGCCAGATAGATGACCTTCAGATCGGATTGCAGCACATGCAGCGTGCCGCAGTCGGTATCGCCGACCGTTACGGCAAATTCGTCTGCCGCGGCGAACAGATCGGTCGCCTTGCCGGAGCTCACCGGCGCATCATTGAGCATCAGCGTTTCGCCGGAGCTTGTTTTGCAGGAAACGGTCAGATTATTCCGGTCGGCCGTAGCGGGCAGAAACAGATACCGCGAATCGTCATACGGGCTGTACCAGACATCCACATAATCCAGATCGGTCTTGACCTGCGGGCTGATATTGCTGACGCGGAACTGCGTGACGGGGATATTCTCATATTTCCGGTTTGCCGGCTTGATGGTACCGTCCGTGCCGTAAAAGGCCTTCGGGTCATCGTCATTGTATTCGCTTGTGACGCTTTTCGCGCCGTCCTCTTTGCGGATATCGCTTTCGCTGCTTTGCCCGACGGAGGCGGCGCTGCCGGTCACGGAAAGCGGCAGTGCATCCAGTATGCCGGTATACGCACCGAGCAGCAGCGAGCAGGCGAACAGCGCCGCAAAGGCTCTGCGTCTTCTGCCGGAGCGAATGCTTTTCCTATTGTTCATAGTTATCACCCTCAAGAATAACATCCGGAGCGGTTCTCCGTGCGCGGGGGGAGGCTCAGCTTCCGGCAGCGGTTGATGCCGGAACGGCCTTTTTGGCGATGCCCTCGCTGCGCAGTGCATCGAGCAGCACCTTTGCAAGCTGGGCATTGCTGATATCATTGCCCGTCCGCTCCTCAATCATAACACAGAACGCAACGGGGCAGTCATCATCCAGACAGAAGCCGGTCAGCAGGGAATTCTCATATTCCTTTCCCTCCTGCCTGATCTGAGCGGTACCGCTTTTGACGCCGCAGGTATATTCGCCGAGCGAGACATAATAATGCTTTGCAGCATTATCCGTTTCGACGGCCTTTACGCCCTGCGCGGCCGCCTGTGTAAAGAACGGCTTGGTGCGGGCGGTTGTGCCGAGCTGCGTGACGCGGTTTTCGATGTCGGTATGCGAAGCGAGGATATACGGCTGCACGGCGGAGCCGCTGCCGTCGGCGATTGCGCCCTGCCAGAGCATGAGCTGAAACGGGCTGACGAGCGTTTTGCCCTGTCCCAGACAGCCCCACTGTGTCTCAAACTGGGTATCGTCGGTCAGCGTGGCAGAGGCGGCGGGAATCGTCAGGCCGTTCATGAGCAGCGGCTCGGCCTTCTGCCCGTTGACGGAATAGCCCATATTCGTATAGGTCTCGATGACGGCCGAGAGCGGGAGCATCCGCGACTGCACAAGCTGCGCAAAATAGGGGTTGCAGCTATTGGCAAAGGCCTCATTGAGTTTCTGTGTGCCGTGGCCGTAGGGGTTGTGGCAGTTGATTTTTCCGCCGGAGGCATTGACCCACGAGCCCTCGCAGGTAAACTCCAGCGCATTGACGGCATCGACGCCGCTGTGCTCATAGGCCGCAATCAGCGTCGAGACCTTCTGTGTCGAGCCGGGAACAGTCGGCGCAAAGGCCTTGCAGAGCAGGCTGCCCGACGGCATATTCTCAATGTTGTCGTAACCGAGCGCCGGATCGACGCAGGGCTTGCTCATGCAGACGAGCATCTCGCCGGTTTTCCAGTTATAGGCGGCAACCGTACCGTTCTTGCTGCCGAGTGCATTGTAGCAGGCGCGTGTCGCCTTGTGGGAAATGGTTGTTTGCAGCGTGACCGTGCCGGAATTTTTGCCGTACAGGAAGCTGTAATTTGCGAGAAGCTCGATATTTTTGGAGACAACGGTATTGCTCATCTGGCCGCTGGTATCGCCGATCAGGTTGCCGACATCGGCGAAATGACCGGCCTCATAGTCGCTCATCGGCTTTGTGCCGTCAAACAGCACATCACCATTGCGGTCGGTGACCCTGCCGTAGCCGGTCTGTCCGGATTTTGCCATATAGAAAGCGGAGCGCGTCACCAGCACATAGACCAGATACACAAGTGCGAGCAGAAATGCCGCGATCAGCAGTGCCGTACCTCTGCCGGCTCTGCGCATGCTGCGGGGCGGAGAGACATCGAGCGGCGGAACCTGAATAATCCGCGGCTGCTGCGCGGGCTGACCGGAATAGGGTGAAGGGACTTTGGGCATTATGCTCTGCCTCCTTTCCTGAGCTGCGCCGCGCTGCGTCCGGTCAGAACGGGCGCCTGCGCTGCCTTGAGAAAGCCTGCCATGATGCCGCTGGACAGCATTGAGCTGCCGCCCTGCGAGATAAACGGGATTGTCACGCCCGTGAACGGGATGAGATTGCAGGAGCCGAAGATATTGAGCGTCATCTGCACCATGAACATCGCCGCAACACCGAGCGCCAGCCCGGAGTGATAATAGCTGCGCGGGGGAACTGTGAGAATCGCTGCGGGGAGAAAGAGCACGAGCACGACAGTCATAATCGCGGTAAACAGGCCCCATTCCTCGCAGATCGTCGAGAAAACGATATCAGTGCGGGAGGCGGCAACATTGACGAGCGTACCGTTTCCGGCGCCCTTGCCGAACCAGCCGCCCTCTGCGATTGCGGTCAGCGCCTTGACCTGCTGATAGCCGCTGCCGGACATATCAGACCAGATATCGGTATGCAGTCTGTCCTGCACGTAGGCCGGTGCAAGGTGCCATGCCATAACAGCGACGAATATCACGCCGACAATCAGCACAATCATCAGGCGGACGGAAATTTTCTCACGCAGATAACGGAAGCGAAGCAGCAGCGCACAGCCTGCGGCAGCCGCAAAGGTCGGCAGAGAGCCGAGGTCGCGGCAGTACCACTGCAGGCCGGCAATGACCGCCGTACAGAACAGCAGCATCAGGTTATCCGGTACAAAATGCCAGCCGTGCAGCTCTGATTTGCGGAGCTGTGTGCGGATCGAGCTGGCGCAGATCAGCACGAACACCGGCTTGACAAATTCCGAGGGCTGGATAGTGATGAAGCCGAGGTCGATCCAGATGCCTCTGCTGCCGGTGAGAAAGAAGATCGTAGCGATGAGTGCAAAGAAGCAGCCGTACCAGAGAGGCTTCAGCTTTTCGGCGCGGTAAGGATTCCGCACCAGCACATAGGAGAGCTGACACATGAGAAAGGCGATCAGCCCGAAAATATAATGCTTCAGGGCAAATTCCAGCCCGCCGAAGCAGGATTGATAGATCGTACTCATGCCCAGCACCAGCAGCAGCACGGTATCGACCGTGCAGGCCTCCTGCGCAACGAATTGCAGCACAATCGCGCCGATAAAATCGGAAATCAGCACGATGCACGCGAGCTTCAGCACCTCGACGGTCAGGCCGAAGGAAAGCATCACGAGCAGCAGCATGGCGGTATGTGCAAAAAGCACCAGCAGCAGCAGGAAGGGATGCGAAACGGGATTGGTATTGGTTCTGCTCATGCCGTCACATCCTTTCCGGAGCCGCGAACGACAGTCAGCCGGCGCTTGCCGATCTGAATCTGGTCGTTCTGCCGCAGAATGCGCGGCTGGGTGATGCGTCTGCCGTTGACAAGGATGCCGTTCTGTGCGCCGATATCCTCGATTGTCCACTGGCCGTTCGAGAGCGTCAGAAGCGCATGAAAGCGGGATATTTCAGTATCATCAAAGCGGATATCCGCTGCCGGATGCCGGCCGATCAATATTTCTGCGGCGCCTAAGGGAAAAAAGGTCGTGCCCATCGCGAGCATATAGCCTCTGCCCTCTCGCGCCCAGAGCCGGTCGCCGCGTCTGCGCTCTCTGCCGGCCGCAATGAGAATAATCAGTGCGCAGAAATCGACAAAGATCACCGCAAAGGCGGTAAGCGCCTCCCGCAGATACGGATACCGCTCAAACAGTGCAGTCAAATCCATAAACGGAGATGCTCCTTTCTGTCTGTGTTTCTATCTTATTAGTATACCATACAAAAGCGGAAATTGTCAAGACGCGATCTGAGCGGGAACACGGCAACAGTATCAACTTCCCCGATTGCGCAAATGCTTGCAAAAAAAATGAAAATATGTTATACTGATAAAGTATGGCCAATTTCAGAGAAAACAGAAAGGATCATTCCAATGGCAAAGAAACAGCAGGAATACGGCAACGAAAGCATTACGATGCTCAAAGGCCCCGATAAGGTGCGGAAACGCCCCGCCGTGATCTTCGGCTCCGACGGCCCCGACGGCTGTGCGCATTCGGTCTTTGAGGTCATCACCAACTCAATCGACGAGGCCCGCGCCGGCTACGGCTCGAAGATCGTCATTACCCGCTTTCTCGATCAGTCCATTGAGGTCGAGGACTTCGGCCGCGGCTGCCCCGTTGACTGGAACCCCGCCGAGGAGCGCTTTAACTGGGAGCTCGTTTACTGCGAGCTCTATGCAGGCGGCAAATATGATGCCAACGACGACACCTATGCGTATTCGCTCGGCCTGAACGGTCTCGGCCTCTGTGCAACGCAGTTCGCCTCCGAATATATGGACGTCACCGTCATTCGCGACGGGCAGCAGTATACGCTCCATTTTGAAAAGGGCGAGAACATCGGCGGCCTGAAAAAAGAGCCCGCCTCCCGCAGACAGACCGGTACGAAAACCCGCTGGAAGCCCGACCTCGAAGTGTTTACCGATATCAATGTGCCGGATGCGTGGTTCAAAGATGTGCTGAAGCGGCAGGCGGTCGTCAATCAGAATTTGCTGTTCGTTTACCGCAATGAGGTCACGCCCGGCAAATTTGAGGCAACGGAATTCCGCTATGAAAACGGTATCGTGGACTATGTCACGGAGATCATCGGCGAAAAATCGCTGACGCCGGTGCAGTTCTGGCAGGCCGACCGCAAGGGCCGCGACCGCGCCGACCGCGATGAATATAAGGTCAAGCTCTCGGTCGCGTTTGCGTTTTCCAATACCGTGCAGCGGCTGGAATACTATCACAATTCAAGCTGGCTGGAGCACGGCGGCTCTCCCGACAAGGCCGTGCAGCGCGCCTTTACGACGCAGATCGACGCTTTCCTCAAAAATAATAACCGCTATCAGAAGAATGAGGGCAAGATCGGCTTTCAGGACGTGCAGGACTGTCTCGTGCTTGTTTCCAACTCCTTCTCGACCGTCGCCTCCTATGAGAATCAGACCAAAAAGGCAATCACAAACCAGTTCATCTATGAGGCGATGACAGAGTTCCTGAAGCATCAGCTCGAGGTCTATTTTACCGAGAACCCCGACGATGCAGCGAGAATCGCAGAGCAGGTGCTTGTCAACAAGCGCAGCCGCGAGAATGCCGAGCGCACAAGGCTCAACCTGAAAAAGAAGCTCTCAGGCAACCTCGATCTTTCCAACATGGTGCCGAAATTCGTGGACTGCCGCTCAAAGGATACCGCCCGCAGAGAAGTCTATATCGTGGAGGGCGATTCCGCTCTCGGCTCTGTCAAAATGGCGCGTGATGCCGAATTTCAGGCGGTCATCCCCGTGCGCGGCAAAATCCTCAACTGCCTGAAGGCGGATTACGCCCGCATTTTCAAATCCGAGATCATCACCGATCTGGTCAAGGTGCTGGGCTGCGGCGTTGAGGTAACGGCGAAGGCAAACAAGGAGCTCGCAACCTTCAATCTCGACAACCTGCGCTGGAATAAAATCGTGATCTGTACGGATGCCGATGAGGACGGCTTCCACATCCGCACGCTCATTCTGACGATGATCTACCGCCTTGCACCGACGCTCATCCGCGAGGGCTATGTCTATATCGCGGAATCGCCGCTGTTTGAGATCACCACGAAGGACCGCACCTATTTCGCTTATGACGAAAAGGAGCGCGTGAAGATTCTCTCGATGATCGAGGGGCAGAAGTATACGATTCAGCGCTCGAAGGGTCTCGGCGAAAACGAGGCCGAAATGATGGCACTGACAACCATGAATCCCGAAACGCGCCGTATCATCAAAATAACGCCGGAGGATGCAGAGGCGACTGCCGAAATGTTTGAGATGCTGCTGGGCGATAATCTCGCCGCCCGCAAGGACTATATCGCAGAGCACGGCGGAGATTATCTCGATCTGGCAGATATCTCCTGACGATTCGGAATACAGAACAGCCAGAATATACATCATATACGGAGGATACTGCTATGGGAATGCTTACCATGAAATACAACAGCGCTGAAATGGCGCAGAAGCTGGCAATGATGCTTCAGCCGGGCGAGAACCTGATCGCGGCTGTATACTGCACTGTTGAGCGCGGCTTTTTTGAAGTCGGCAGCAGAATTATGACCGGTTATCTCGGCATCACCGATCAGCACCGTCTGGTCGGATTCAAGATCGGAATGATCGGAGAAACACCGATTACCGCCTATTTGCAGTGCGCACAGAAGCTTCGCATCAAAAAAGGCTTGTTTAATTCGTACAGGCTCACCATGAAGGCAGATAATTTCTCGCTGAACTGCCAGATCTCCAGAAAAGGCGGCAAGAGATTCCCCGATCAGTCGGATTATCTCGATCTGATGCTGCCGATCCTTGAAATGTATCAGAGATAATCCCGCCCGGCATACGAAAGGAATGTTTGAATGGCACGAAAGAGAAGGGACGAACAGCCGAAATCGGCAAATCCGTCCAATGCATATATTGAAGGCGCAGGACTGACGGTCGAGGAGCGCATCACCGAAACGCTCCGCAAGAACTTCATGCCCTATGCCATGAGCGCGATTGTTTCCCGCGCACTGCCGGAGATCGACGGCTTTAAGCCCTCGCACAGAAAGCTGCTCTATACGATGTACAAAATGGGGCTGCTCTCCGGCGCAAGAACCAAATCCGCAAATGTCGTCGGCCAGACGATGCGGCTGAACCCGCACGGCGATGCCGCGATCTATGAGACCATGGTGCGCCTTGCACGCGGCAATGAATCGCTGCTGCACCCGTATGTGGACAGCAAGGGCAACTTCGGCAAGGTGTATTCGCGTGATATGGCCTATGCCGCCCCGCGTTATACCGAGGTGCGCCTCGAACCGATCGCCGCAGAGCTGTTCGCCGATATCGACCGGGAAACCGTCGATTTTGTCCCGAACTACGACAATACCACGCAGGAGCCGACGCTTCTCCCCGCGACCTTCCCCTCTGTTCTCGTCAATGCCAATGTCGGCATTGCGGTCTCTATGGCGAGCAATGTCTGCCCGTTCAATCTCGCGGAGATCTGCGAAACAACGGCCGCACTGATTAAAAATCCGGAGCACGACCTGCTCTCGACGCTCAAAGGCCCTGATTTCCCGACCGGCGCCTTCATGCTCTACGATGAGGAGGAGCTTCGCAAGGTCTACGATACCGGACGCGGCAGCATCCGGCTCCGCTCCAAGTGGAATTACGATAAATCCGCAAACTGCATCGAGATCACGCAGATCCCCTATTCCACGACGATCGAGGCAATCATGGAGAAGATCGTCGAGCTGGTCAAGGCCGGAAAAATCAGAGAAATTTCGTATCTGCGCGATGAAACCGATATCAACGGCCTGAAGCTCACGCTCGACCTGAAGCGCGGCACAGAGCCGGATAAGCTCATGCAGAAGCTCTACCGCATGACCCCGCTTCAGGATACCGTTTCCTGCAATTTCAATATTCTGATTGCGGGCATGCCGAAGGTCATGGGCGTGCGCGAAATCCTCGAAGAATGGATTGCCTTCCGCACCGAATGCATCCGGCGCAGGGTCTATTTCGATCTGCATAAGAAAATGGACAAGCTGCACCTGCTCGAAGGTCTCGAAAAGATTTTGCTCGATATCGACAAGGCAATCAGGATTGTCCGCGAGACCGAGGAGGAATCCGAGGTTGTCTCGAACCTCATGATCGGCTTCGGCATCGACAATACGCAGGCGGAGTATGTCGCGGAGATCAAGCTGCGGCATCTCAACCGCGAATATATCTTAAAGCGCACCGAGGAAATCGAGCAGCTCCGCAAGGATATCGCGGAAATGGAGGACATCCTGAAGGATGTCAAAAAGATTCGCAAAATCATGACCGAGGAGCTGAAAAAGGTCGCGCAGAAATACGGTCAGCCCCGCAGAACGCTGTTCTATGACCTGACCGATGAGCCGGAGGCGGCCGCCGAGGACGATACGCCTGATTATCCGGTGCATCTGTTCCTCTCTGCCGAGGGCTATTTCAAAAAGATTACGCCGCAAAGCCTGCGCATGAGCTCCGAGCAGAAGCTCAAGGAGGGCGATACGGTCATGCAGCAGAAGAACGCCTCCAACCGCACCGAGCTGCTGTTCTTCACCGATCAGGCACAGGTCTATAAAACCAGAGCGAGCGCCTTTGATGACACCAAGGCGAGCGTGCTGGGCGATTTCGTACCGGTGAAGCTGGGCTTCGATGACGGTGAGCGCGTGAAGTATATGGTCGCAACGGATGACTACAGCGGCTTTTTGCTGTTCTGCTTCTCAAACGGCAAGATCGCAAAGGTTCCGCTCAGCGCCTATGCGACCAAGACAAACCGCAAAAAGCTCGCAAATGCGTATTCTGCCAAGGATCCGCTCGTGCAGGTGCTGTACCTGACGGAGGACTGCGACGTTCTGCTGCGCTCGACCAACAGCCGTGCGATTGTGTTCAATACCGCGATGCTGCTGCCCAAAACGACCAGAGATTCGATCGGCGTGCAGGTCATGACGCTCAAGGCCAAGGGCGCGAAGGTCGAGGAGGTCTCCGTACCGACAGCGGAGCAGCTCGGCGGCCTGCAAAAATATGTCGTCAAGAATATCCCGGCTGCCGGCGGCATGGCGAAGGATCTTGAAATTGCCGGACAGATGACACTATAAGCTGTCTCCGGGGATTATTCATAAAAATGCATCCGGATACTTCTCTTTTGTAATCAATTAAAGGTGCGCTTTCAATGCATCATCATTCGGAATGACTTTTTCAATCGCCTGTATTTCTGAAACGGGCGTTTCCCCGATTACCGATCTCGCAGATTGCAGCGGCAAAAACCGGGAGGAGGTGTGCAGGCTGTGCAGATTCTGGAAACAGGGTTTCAGGACGTCCTCTATGCCGGGGAGACACTCCGGCAGCCGGACGGGTTTTCCGGCGTGCTGCTGCTGCTGACCGGCGGTTCTGTGACAGTCGGAGCCGGCTCGCAGACCGTTTGCGCAGAGGCGGGCGATGCCCTGCTGCTGGGCGAAAAAACACCGTTTTGCTGCACGCCCGTACAGGATGACCTGCTCTATGACTGGGTTCTGTTCGATCCGGGCAGCGACCGCAGCTTCTATGCCTCCCTGCAAATACCGGAAAATACGCTGCTGCGCTTCGGCGATACCGCGTTTCTTTCGGCACTGATGCAGCAGCTCTGCGCCGAATTCTATGCGGCAAATGTCAAGCGGAGCGACATGCTCGACTGCCTGCTGAAGGCGCTGCTCATCCGCATCTCCGAGACCGGCGGGCCGATCGGCATGCAGAATGCTGCGGCAAACAGTGACCCGCACTATGAGGCGCTTGTGCGGCTGCGGGAGAAAATCTACGCAAATCCGCAGGAAAAATGGTCGGTCGAAATGCTTTGCTCGGAGGTCAGCATGAGCCGGAGCTATTTCCAGCTCATTTACCGCGAGACCTTCGGCACGACCTGCATCGCCGATGTCATTAACTGCAAAATGAACCGCGCCCGCGATCTGCTGACCTCAACTGCCTATACGATCTCGCATATCGCGCAGCTCTGCGGTTATGATAATGAGGAGCATTTCATGCGGCAGTTCAAGAAAAACAACGGCGTGACCCCGACGGTCTACCGGCGGGAGCACAGAGAATAAAAGGAGGGGAACACCATGCTGAAATTTCATCCGCTGAAAGCGGAGGAGCTCGCATCGCTCAACTGGCAGGAGCAGCCGCTCGCGGTCTGTCTGCCTGCGGATTTTGACCCTGCGGCATCCGTGCAGGCAGAGAATCTGGTGCTGACGCTGTTCGATGAACGCGACCTGATCGGCCTGCTGGAGCTGAAGCAAAAGCCGACAGACGGAAAGCCTGTCTGCGCGGTTGTCGGAACAGCGGCGGTGCTCCCTGCGTACCGCAGGCACGGGCTCGGACGCATGCTCACGGCACTCGCTGCGAGCGCGGCGGCGGAGCGCGGGATCTGGTTCCTGGCAGCTCAGGTGCCGGATACACCGGAGGCGCAGGGGTTTGCGGCCGCAATGCACTTCCGGCAGACCGAATGGTATCCCGATTATCTGCTGCTGGATCTCTCCGATGTTGAGGGCATGCGGCATGGCTGAGCATCCGAAATCCAAACGCGGGAGCTTCCGGACACTGCATGCCGCGTTCATTCTTGCGGGAATGACCGGACTGCTGGCGGCAGGCTCGCTGTTCGGCGGCAGCGGCAGCGATGCCGCGAAAAATCCGGTCTGGCGGCCGCTTCTGCGCGCCAGAGACAGCACCGTGCTTCAGCTTGGACGGGATTCCGTCCGGAATATCTATGTCACGGAGGAGCGCCTGCTGCCCTATGCGGTGAGCTATGACGAAAGCGCCGTCACGGCCTCGGCGCAGGCGGTCAATGCCTATGCGGCAGCGGTCGGTGTGCCGGTGTATATGCTGGCCGTGCCGACCTCCGCGGGCATTTACGGTGACCTGCTCCCCGAAGCAGCACCGCTGGTCAATGAGCATGCCGAACTGGACAGCCTTTTCCGTCAGCTCAGTGACGGCATTATGCGCATTGAAGCCGAAAGCTGGCTCTCGACCGAGCGCGAGCAGTATATCTATTACCGCACAGACCCCTGCTGGACGACCTACGGCGCCTTCTGCGTTTACCGCACGGCAATCCGCAAGCTCGGCTCGAATCCGCTGGGATATGACCGCTTCCGGATCATTCATTTTCACAATGACTATCAGGGCAGGCTCGTGCAGGAGAGCGGCTATGATGAGACAGCGCCCGATCTGGTCGATCTGTTTCAGAGCGATACCGAGCAACCGCTCAGACATGTGACGGCGCTGCGTCAGGACGGCAGCGTGCAGGTCTCCGGCTATTACCGGCGGGATGCCGCAGAGGAATCCGGCGACCCGGTGCAGGTGTTCGGTACCAATACCGAGGCTGTGCTGTATATGGAGACAGAAAATCAGAATAACCGGGAGCTGCTTCTGCTGACAGACCGCTTCGGCGGCAGCATGACGCCGTTTCTGCTTCAGCATTATCATACGGTCACTGCGGTGAATCTGGAGCTGGCACAGGCGCAGAAGCTCGACTGGCAGGCACTTGTCCACGACGGCAGTGCGCAGTATACGCAGATTCTGGTGCTCTGCGGTGCCGATACGCTGCGCAGTGCGGATTTTCCTGCGGCAATGAAGCTGACCGATACGCTGCTCTCCGCAGAGAACGGGAATCCACAAGAAGGAGAAACGCCATGAGCAAGAAGAAAAAAATCAAGCGGATGCCTCCGCAGAAGACGGATTACGAAACAATCCGTGCGCGTGAGGCTGAGCGGAAGAAAAAACGCCGTGCGAAAAATGCCGGAAAACGGAAAAAACGTCTGAAGATCGCAGGCATCTGCGCCGCTGCTGCGGCTGTACTCGCTGCTGCGGGCATCGGCACGTATCAGTATCTGAAATCGAGCGGCTGGTTCCTGCGGCATAGAATTGTCATGGAGACCGAGCACTGCAGCGTCACCGGCGCAATGTTTGCATGCTATTATCAGCAGTGCGCAGACAGCTATCTGGCATACGCGGCACAGGACGAAACAGTGCCGCAGCTCGATGTGAACAAATCGTTCCGGGAGCAGGAGTATTCCGACGGATATTCCTTCTATCAGATGTTCCTTGATAAGACCGAGGAGACCGTCGCGGCACAGCTTCAGGTCTGCGAGGCTGCCTATGCCGCAGGCTATGAGCTGACACAGGAGAAAAAGGAAGAGAGCCGTCAGGCAGCCGCGGAAAAAGACCTCTCTCAGTATCAGAAGGGCGTCCGGCGGGAGGATGTCGAGCGGGCGACGGAATTGGTGTATCTTGCGCAGAACTATCAGCTTGATACGATCGACAATATCACCGTGACGGATGAGGATATTCAGAACTATTATGATCTGCACACCGATGATTTTCTCACGGTCGAGATCAACGGCTTCACCTTTCCCTATGATACGGAGGAAAGCGGCGGCGAAAACGGCCTGACACGCGAGGAGGCACTGCAATATGCGCAGGAGCTTTCCGAATGCAGCAATGACGGGGAATTCCGGAACTATGTCGAGAATTATCTGAACAATGTCCGGAAAGCAGATGCGGAAACTGCCGCACTTGAGCTCGAAAACATCAAATCCAGCAATCTGCTCACGTATTTCAGCGAGGAGGTGCAGGAGTGGGCGAAAAGCGACGATACCGCGAAGTATTCCACGAAGATTCTCGACCGTGAGGAACAGAGCATCGTGCAGGTTGTGATGATGCTGAAAAAGCCCGCGCCGAGCAACGAAAAAACCGCAGATATCCGGGTCGTTGTGCTCACGCCCGCAGAATATGACGGCACAGAGGGCGCAAAGCAATTTGCAGAGGAGCTGATCGGCGAATGCGAAGCGGCAGGCGGTACGCCGGAGGCCTTTGCAGAGCTGGCATATGAGTATTCCGCCGATGTGCTGACCTACCCTAACGGCGGCACCGTGAGCGGCTTTACGCCCTCCCGGACGACCTACGGCGAAGCACTGACGGAATGGGCGTTCGACAAGGCGAGAAAGCCCGGCGATATGAGCGTGATCGAAGGCCCCGGCAATGTCATTCTGGCTTATTTTGAATCGGCCAGCGAGGATGTCGGCTGGCAGTCGCAGGTGCGGGATGCCTTTACACAGCAGGTCAAGGAGGAAATCAACCGGCAGTGTCATCAGGCTGAGGTGACAAAATATCCCGAAAACTATAAGTATATCACCGGCTGAAAGGGAGGCATGCGATATGTTTGATGCTGCAATCATCGGTACTGGCCCGGCGGGGCTTTCCGCCGCACTGACGCTGCGGATTCACAAAAAGCAGATGATCTGGTTCGGCGCAAGCCCGATCTGCGAAAAGGTCGCAAGAGCCGAGCGGGTCAGCAATTATCCCGGATTGCCGGATATTTCCGGCGCAGAGCTTGCCGCGGCGTTTCAGCGGCATGCCGATTCGATGGGGCTGACTGTGACCGCGCAGGTCGTCAGCAGCATCATTCCCATGGGGGAGCACTATGCAATGAGCGCCGGCGCAGATTTCTATGAGGCGAAAACTGTGCTGCTTGCGACCGGCATTGCGGCGGCCGGCACGCTGCCCGGCGAGGAAGCACTGCTCGGCCGGGGCGTCAGCTATTGCGCAACCTGTGACGGAATGCTGTACCGCGGCAGGCACATCGCAGTGATCTGCACCGCGAAGCGGCTGGAGCATGAGATCGCCTATCTCGCGGAGCTGGCGGAGCAGATCGACCTGTTTCCGCTTTACCGCGACTGCGGCATCTCTCTGCCGAATGTCACACTGCGGAGCGAAAAGCCGCAGCGCGTGCAGGGCGATGAACGGTTCACCGGCCTGACGCTCAGCTCCGGTGAAACACTCGCGGCGGACGGGCTGTTCTGTCTGCGGACGGCGGTCTCGCTGAATACGCTGCTGCCCGGCCTCGAAACGGAGAACGGCCATATCAGAGTGAACCGCGGTCAGGAGACAAGCCTCAGAAATGTGTTTGCGGCAGGCGACTGCACCGGCAGACCGTATCAGTATGTCAAGGCCGCCGGCGAGGGCAATGCCGCAGCGCACAGCATCATAAAGGCACTGGCTCAGCCGCAGGGAATGCGTGCCGTGCAGGACAATATCAGATAAATCAGAGCCTATGCACAGCATAGGGCAAAGCTGATAAGGGCGAAGAAACTTGCTTTCTGCGCCCGCTTTTTTTCGCAATATTCCCCATTGAATTCGGAAGGAATCTGTGCTATAATAATAATAAGGCCGCAAATGCGGACAAAAATTAAAAATACACGGGGTGGATTCAGTATGAAAAGAAAAATGAAGGCTGCCGCTGCCTGCATGAGCATCATGCTCGCAGCACAGGGCATTCCGTTTGCACCGGGCGTGCAGGCGGCAGACGGCGACATTCTTGTCACCGATTTTGAGGACGGCGATGTCTCCGCATTCTCCAAGCGCGGCGACGACGATACCTCCGTCATTGCCGCAACTACAGAGGATGCGCATTCCGGCAAGACCTGCATGGCGGTCACCGAGCGCTCTCAGGGCTGGAACGGCCCGTCGGTCTCGCTGGAGGCTCTCGGCTGTGAGCCGGGCGTGCAGTATATCGCAACCGCATGGGTCAAAATGAAGTGGTACAACACGGTTCGCCTTTCAATGCAGTTCACCGATGAGGATGGCGTGGCACATTACAATAACCTCGCCTCCGTCATCAGTCAGAACGACTGGGTCGAGATTCCGCTGACCAAATTCAGCTTCTCCGAGGGCATGAAGGATGTCTCAATCTATATCGAAGGAGATGACAAGGCCGAAATGTGGGTCGATGATTTCTCCCTGACCTGTGCGCCGGTCTATCCGATCGAGCAGGATATTCCCGGCCTGAAGGATGTGTACGGCGATTATTTCAAGATCGGCTGCGCGGTCACGGAAGGTGAGCTCGCACCGAAATCTACCAAGGAGCTCATCCTCAAGCACTTCAACAGCATCACGCTCGGCAATGAGCTGAAGCCGGAGAATATGCTCGACCAGAAGGCTACGCTTGCCTACCTCGAAGAAACCGGCGACAATACCGTTCCGAAGGTCAAGCTGAACAGCTCTGCCAAGTCCATTCTCAAATTTGCCCGCGACAATCACATTCCGGTGCGCGGTCACGTTCTGGTCTGGTACAGCCAGACGCCGATCTGGTTCTTCAATGATGACTTCACCAAGGAAGGCAAGCTGGTTGACAAGGAAACCATGCTCAAGCGCATGGAGAACTACATCAAGGGCGTCTTTGAGGCGATCGACGCGGAATTCCCGGATGTGGATTTCTACGCATGGGACGTTGTGAACGAGGCACTGCTCGACGGCGGCGCGCCGCGTGAGCCCGGCTCCTACGAGAAGAACAACGGCTCCTCCGCATGGGTCGCAATCTTCGGCGACAATTCCTTCATCGAGCCGGCGTTCAGATATGCGAGAAAGTACGCACGCCCCGGCACCAAGCTCTATTATAACGACTACAATGAATACATGAAGGTCGATGCGATGATTAAAATGGCAACAGACCTCAAGGAAAAGGGTCTGATCGACGGTCTGGGACTTCAGTCTCACCTGAACGTCACGAACAATGCGACCTCCGATCCGTTCCCAAGCGTGCAGATGTATGCTTCTGCGCTCGACAAGTTCTGCGAAACCGGTCTGGATATCCAGATCACCGAGCTGGATGCGACCTATGCGCATTCCGTCAAGGACGGCGAGAAGCTTCAGGCGCAGTATTATGACGGCATCATGGAGGCCATCGCAAAGCATAAGGATCAGATTTCTGCCGTTGTCTTCTGGGGCACGACCGATGACCAGAGCTGGCGCGCTTCGGAGACCCCGCTGCTGTTCAACGAGGACTATACCGCAAAGCCCTGCTTCTATTCGATCATCGACGGCATTGATTATACCGTAACAGAGCCCAAGACAACAACCACAACCACCAATACGACGACCTCTACGACGACAACCTCCGCCGGGCAGCCCGAAAAAACCGTGTGGGGCGATACCGACGGCAGCAGTGAGGTCAATATCATGGATGCGGTGCTGCTTGCACGCATTGTCGGCGATGACCAGACGCTTCAGCCGGAGGAGGTCACCGATGCCGCCAAGAAAAACGGTGATGTCACGCATGACGGCAGGGTCGATAACGCCGATCTGAGCCGCCTCATGAACTATCTCGCAAAGAAAATTTCTTACGCCGACCTCATTCCGCAGTGAGGCTGCAGCAGGCCGGTTCCATACAAAAGCAAGCCCCGGTGCATGTGCGCACCGGGGCTTAGTCTGTTGCGAAACATCAAAATGGGATTCCAAAGGGACAAGTGTCCCTTTGGCGCAGGTCAAGGGGCGCGCAGCCCCTTACCGCGCTCCGCAGAGCGCGGAACACCTTTTGCGTTCAAAAGCGCAAAAGGAGGAGGTTTGGGGGAGGGAAAACAAAAGTTTTCCCTCCCCCAGCTTGCGATAATCTCCCGGTAAAAGCAAAGGGAAAAAGAAAAGCTCCGGTACGGTCTGTACCGGAGCGGAGTCGAGGTGACAGGACTTGAACCTGCGGCCTCTGCGTCCCGAACGCAGCGCTCTACCAAACTGAGCCACACCTCGTTCTGCAACACGGGAAAGATACCGCGAAATACGCCGTTTTCACAGTGTTTTTCGTGCTCTGTTTCCCGACTGCCCTGCTATTATAGCACAAAGTGACGAAAAAGTCAAGAGGAAAAATCCCAAAATGCAAAAATTATCAGAAATCACAATTTACCTCTTGATATTTCACCGGGAATGTGGTATAATGTGATACAGAACCAGTAAACAGCTATCATTTGATCCGAAAATTCCGGATCATAGGTGTGCGGGCCCTGTGCAGCAAAGCACCGTGAACCATGTCAGGCGGGGAACCGAGCAGCATTAAGCGGAGCGCTTGGCGTGCCGCAGTCAGCCTGCACACCTATGCTCCGGAATTTTTGCCGTATGGCGTCCGAACCGTGCGGCACCGGCCAAGCGGAGGGATAAATATGGGAGACAGGCTTCGCCGGCTGACGGCGCGGCTTCTGAATATCGCATTCAAGGCTGCAATGCCCGGCCTTATTATCTACAGCGGTCTGCTGATCTCGCTGGTGGCGCGGGGCGTGCCCAAGCGCATCAATATCTCGCCCTCCGTGCACCTGATCCTCGTTTTGACCAGCTATCTGACCGCGCTTTTTGCAACGCTCATTCTGGAGTACAGAGAGGTGCAGAGAGCAGCCGTCCGCGTCGATGAGGAGCTGATCGGCGAAACCTTCGGGGGCTTCGGAAAGCCCGATAAGCTCTTTTGCGCGGGCATGGACAGCTATATGCGTGATGAACCCAGAAAGGCGCTTGAGCAGTTCCTTGCCGTTCAGGACTATGATCTGACAGAGCAGGAAACCGGCGTGCTTTCATTTTATATCGGGCGCTGCTATCAGATTCTGAGCTGCCCCTCCAATGCCGCTCCGTATTATGAAACCGCGATCCGAAACGGCTTTCCGCGGCATTTTGCAAAGCTCTTTCAGGCAAGATGCTATTCCGAGTGCGGCGATTTCGAGCGCAGCTTTACGGCTTTTCAGGATCTGCTCGACCACGACCCGCCGCCGGAATTCTATTTTTTGTATACCGATATCGGATACCTGTTTCTGCGGCAGCGAAAGCCGGAGGAGGCTGTCGAGTGGTTTCAGCGCTCTATCCGGGAACGGAAGAATTATGCATTTGCCCTCAGCGGCATGGCGATTGCAAGCCTTCAGCTCGGCGACTTCGCCGCAGCCAAGGATTACCGCTATAAGGCACTGCTGAACCGGCTCAAGGAGCCGAGCCAGTTCCGGAGCTATTATGATGAAACAAAGGCGCTCATGCTCGATGAGCATCCCGAATGGGCAGAGCAGGAGCAGCAGAATACAGCGGCAGCCCCCGCTGAACAGACAGCAGAGGCAGCAGCTCCGGCGGTGCAGGATGAATCCGCAGGGGATGCGCAGCCGGATACACAGGATACATAAGCGGAGGTGAGCCCATGGCAGCGTATGAGGCACTGTATCGGAAATGGCGGCCGCAGACCTTTGACGATATCGTCGCGCAGCCGCATATCACCAAAACGCTCAAAAATCAGATCATCCGCGAAAAAACCGCGCATGCCTATCTCTTTACCGGCTCACGCGGCACGGGCAAGACAACCAGTGCGCGTATTTTCGCAAAGGCGGTCAACTGCCTGCACCCCAGGGACGGGAATCCCTGCCTGACCTGCGAGATTTGCAGGGATGCCGAGGCAGGCGCGCTCACCGATCTCATCGAGATCGACGGCGCCTCGAACAACGGCGTCGATGAGGTGCGGAATCTCCGCGACAATGCGGCATTTCTGCCGGTGCGGTGCAGATATAAGGTGTACATCATTGACGAGGTGCATATGATGTCTGCCGGCGCATTCAATGCACTGCTGAAAATGATCGAGGAGCCGCCCCCTTACGTCAAATTCCTTTTTGCGACAACTGAGATTCACAAGGTGCCGGCGACAATCCTTTCCCGCTGCCAGCGCTTTGATTTCCGAAGAATTCTTCCCGCAGATATCGCGGGCAGAATTCAGTATATTGCGGAGCATGAGCAGTTTACCGTGACCGATGCCGCAGCGTACCGCATCGCTTCCCTTGCAGACGGCGGCATGCGTGACGCGCTGAGCCTGCTCGACCAGTGTGCGGCTGTCTCCGATACGATCGGCAGCGAAACCGTCGAGGAAGCAGTCGGCGTTGCGGGAACAGAATCGGTCTATGAGATTCTTCGCGCATGCGCTGCCCATGACGCGGCTGCGGCGCTTCAGCGCATCGACCTGCTTTACCGGCAGTCGAAGGATATGACCCGCTTTGCCGATGAAATCTCCCAGCAGCTCCGGAATCTGATGCTGCTGAAAACCGCGCCGGATGACCCGGCTCTGCTCTCCTGTATGCCGGATGCGCTCGAACAGCTCCGGAGCATCGCGGAGCAGATGCCGCTTTCAGAGGTGCTGCATGCGCTGAGCGAGGTGCGCTCCTGCTGCGACCGCATGACCAGAGCGGGAAACCGCCGCATGGAGCTGGAAATGACGCTTATCCGCCTCTGCGCAGAGGATGCCGGACAGAAGGGCGATTTCAAGGCGCTCGAAAAACGCATCGCCGCCCTCGAACAGCAGCTTCAGACTGTGATGCAGAACGGCGTGCCCGCTGCGGCACAGCCGGCACTGCAAATGCCTGCCCCGAAGCGCAAAATCCCCGCACAGGAGCTTCAGGTGCAGGGCAAAACCGATACAACACAGTATGTCCCGGTCAAGAACTGGGCGACTGTGCTGGAAAAATTCGACGAGGTGAACCCCTCTGTTTCCGGCCTGCTGCAAGGCTCGAATGCGTTTGTCATCGAGGAGCAGAATATTCTGCTGATGATCGTGCGCAACCGGCTGTTCAAATCCCTGTTTATGAAGCAGGATGCCGTTTCGCTGGGCGAGGCCGCTGCGCAGGTGCTCGGAAAGAAATATGCAATCCGGTTCAAATGCGTGGAATCGGAGGAGGACAAGGCTGCACCGATCGACGTGCTGCTCGAACGCGCCAAGGCGCAGGGCATCGCGGTCGATACCCGCAGGGATTGATAGCGCCGCAGGCATGTTACTGCGGCTTATCATATAAATGAAATTAAAAATGATAGGAGAATTCTTATGAAATCGAGAGTACCCAAGCAGTTCCAGGGCGGCGGCCAGGACATGAACAGCATGATCCATCAGGCCCGCAAAATGCAGGATCAGATCACACTTCTTCAGGAGGATATTGAGCAGCGCACCTTCTCCGCAACCGCAGGCGGCGGCGCTGTAAGCGTGACCGTGACCGGCAAGAAAACGCTTCAGTCAATCGAGCTGAAGCCGGAGGTCGTCGATCCGGAGGATATCGAGATGCTTCAGGACCTCATCATCAGCGCGGTCAACGAGGCAATCAACAATGTTGAACAGACCACGGAGTCCGAGATGAGTAAGATCACCGGCGGTGTCGCACTGCCCGGCCTGTTCTGATTCCGCAATGGACGATTTCAGCGCACTGCCGCTTGTCGTTTTAGCCGAGAAATTTGCGGCGCTGCCCGGTATCGGTATGAAAACCGCGCAGCGCCTTGCGTTTGCCGTGATGGAAATGCCCGCGGAGGATGTGCAGGAATTCGCCGACGCGATTCTGAATGCCAAGCGGAAGGTGCATGACTGCCCCGTCTGTCAAAATCTGACAGAGGGCGAAATTTGCAGCATATGCGGCAGCGCCAAGCGCGACACAAGCACCGTCTGCGTCGTAGAGGGGCCGAAGGATGTCGCGGCGATTGAGCGGACACATGAATATGACGGGCTGTATCATGTTCTGCACGGGCTGATCTCCCCGCTCGACGGCGTCACGCCGGAGCATCTGCGCGTAAAGCAGCTTCTCGCGCGCGTGCAGGCCGGCGGCATCGGCGAGGTCATCATGGCGACAAATCCCAGCGTTGAGGGCGAGGCAACGGCAATGTATCTTTCGCGGCTGCTGAAGCCGCTGGGCGTGAAGGTGACAAGGCTCGCATTCGGCCTGCCGGTCGGCGGCGTGATCGAATATACCGATGAGGTTACGCTCTATCGCGCCCTCTCAAACAGGAGTGAAATGGAATGAGCATCCGCGGCATGATCTTCGATCTGGACGGCACGCTGCTCGATTCGCTCGGGATGTGGGAGCATCTGGTGACGGATTTTCTGCGCCGATTCGGCATTGTGCCGCCGCCGGAGCTGGATGCGGTCATCAAGCCGATGTCCGTGGAGGAAGCCTCGGTGTATATCGTGCGGCATTTTTCGCTGCCGCTCTCTGAGGAGGCGGCAAAGCAGCAGGTCATTGCCGCAGCGGCAAAGGCCTATACCGAGGAGCTGCTGCTGAAGCCCGATGCAGACCGCTTTCTGCGGGAGGCGCAAAAGCAGGGAATTCCCTGTGCACTGGCAACCGTGACCTATCCTGCGCTGCTGCCGCCGACACTGGCCAGACTCGGCATCTCTGACTGTTTTCGGGTTATTCTGACGGCGGACGGTTTTCCGGAGGGGAAAACGAAGCCGGACATGTATCTGGAGGCCGCACGGAAGCTCGGCTCGGAGCCGTCGGAAACACTTGTTTTTGAGGATGCGGTTTACGCGGCGAGGACTGCCAAGGCAGCGGGCTTTCCGGTCATCGGATTTCTTGACCCCTATGCAAAGGCAGAGCATGCAGAGCTGACGGCTGTCTGCGATGCTGTGACGAATCAATGGACAACACTCCTGACAGCTTCGATCTTTCAGAAATATGCGGAATAAGACTGTGCGGCATCATGCGCCGGACGGTCTTTTTCTAATCATCCGAAGAAAAGAGGTTTCGGCATGTTAATTGATTTCCATACACATGTGTTCCCGGAAAAGATTGCGGAACGCAGCATTGCGGCGCTGGTTGCCGGCATCAGACGTGAGCAGGGCGAGGATTATCAGAACAGCGACGGCTCGCCGCTGACCTTCCGTCCGGCCACACTGGAGGGGCTGCTTGATTCCATGACGGCCTCCGGCACAGACCGCAGCATTTGCCTGCCGATCGCGACAAAGCCCGCGCAGACGGAAAGCATCAACCGCTTTGCAGAGGGCATCCGTAATGAACGTGCGCTTTCGTTCGGAACACTGCACCCCGCAGACCCGGAGGCGGAGGCTGTTCTGGAAAACCTTGCGGCACGCGGCTTTTCCGGCATCAAGCTGCATTTGCAGTTTCAGCGGTATGATATCGACAGCCCGGAGGTCATCCGCATTCTGCAAAAAGCCGAGCAGCTTCGTCTGATTGTGGTGTTTCATGCAGGTGCCGATATCGGTCTGCCGCCGCCGGTCTACACCTCACCGCAGAAGATCCGGCATGCGCTGGACTATGTGGACGGCAGCAATCTGGTTGCGGCGCATCTCGGCGGCTGGGCGCAGTGGGACGATGTTGAGCAGTATCTTGTCGGCACGCGCATTTGCCTGGATACGGCATTTATCCGGCTGTTTATCCGGCCTGCGCAATGCCTGCGCATCATCCGGAATCACGGTGCGGACAAAATTCTGTTCGGCTCGGATTCCCCGTGGGAGAATCCCGCTGACACGCTGACATTTTTGCAGTCGCTCGGCCTCACGGAGCAGGAGCTTGCAGGCATCACACACGAAAATGCGCTGCGGCTGCTCCGGCGTGAATTTTAAGGCAGCACCGCAGATATGCGTATGCTCCCGATTATGGGAGTATACACGTAAATTGCGGCGCACTCCTGCGCCGCTTGGCAAGGTTTGGCGCGGAGAGCAAGCCTATCCGCCGCTTTAGCAAATCGCCAGCGGGGGCTCCCCGCGCCAACGGGGGCTCCCCGCGCCGGCGGGGGCGGCTGAAATACGGGCTTCATTACCCGAAAATCCGTCTGTACAGGAGAGAAGCTGAAAATCCCCGAAATATCCGCGCCCCGTATTCGGAAATGCTTGACAACCCGGCGTTTTTGTGGTATCATATACCTGTAAAAATGATGTGTCTGCGCAAAAGTGCAGACCCGTGGCGGGCAAACCCTGCCGGAAAGGAAACGAACGGAGCTATGATTACTGCGATTGTTGGCGGAAACTGGGGCGATGAGGGCAAAGGTAAGCTCACCGATGTCTTTGCTGCCGATGCGGATTATGTCATCCGTTTTCAGGGCGGCGCAAATGCCGGACATACCATTATGAACAAATACGGAAAATATGCGCTGCATATTCTGCCGTCCGGCGTCTTCCAGGAGGGAACAGTCAATATCATCGGTGCCGGTGCTGCATTCAACGCAGATGCATTCCGGAAAGAGCTCGAAATGCTGAAGGAGAACAATGTTCCGATGCCGAACATCCGCATCTCCGACCGCGCACAGCTTGTGATGCCGTATCACATTCTTTTTGACAAGCTCGAAGAAAAGCGTCTGGGCAAGCACAGCTTCGGCTCCACACAGTCCGGTATCGCACCGCATTATGCGGATAAGGCCATGAAAATCGGCTTCCAGCTCGCAGAGCTGTATAACCAGAACCTTGCGGAGAAGGTCGAGCGCGTCTGCATCATCAAAAATGCAACGATTGCCGGTCTGTACCCGGATGCAGAGCCGCTGGATCCGAAGGAAATTCTCGCATATCTGAAGGATGTTGCGGAATTCATCAAGCCGTATCTCTGCAATCTCGCTGAGCTGATGCATGAAGCCGTCAAGGCGGACAAGAATATTGTGCTGGAGGGTCAGCTCGGTGCGCTGCGTGATATCACAAACGGAATCTATCCGATGACGACCTCGTCCTCGACACTGGCCGGCTACGGTGCCGTCGGCGCCTGCCTGCCGCCGCACGCGATTCAGCGCGTCATTACCGTTGTCAAGGCATATTCCTCCTGCGTCGGCGCCGGCCCGTTCACGACCGAAATCTTCGGCGATGAGGCGGATGTGCTGCGCAGAAAAGGCGGCAGCGACGGCGAATTCGGTGCAACAACCGGCAGACCGCGCAGAATGGGATGGTTCGATGCGGTTGCGACCCGCTACGGCGTGGCGGTGCAGGGCACGACGGATGTTGCGCTCTCGCTGATTGACGTTCTGGGCTATCTTGATGAGATTCCGATCTGCGTTGCCTATGAGATCAACGGCGAGCGCACAACGGAATTCCCCAGCGGCGACCGTCTTGACATCGCAAAGCCGATTTATGAGAAGGTGCCCGGCTGGAAGTGCGATATCAGAGGCATCACCGAATGGGATGCGCTTCCGCAGGCTGCAAAGGATTACATCAATTATGTCGAAAAGCTGATCGACTGCCCGATCACCATGATCTCGACCGGCCCCGACCGTGCTGATATGATTTACCGCAAATAAAACATCATATAAATCCAGCAAGCCGCTGTTTCTGCTTTCCGGAAACAGCGGCTTGCTTTGTTGAGAAAGCGGTCTCTCCGATGAATTCAAAACGGAGTGTCCGAATAAACGCAGCCGCCGTACTCCATTGCGGAATACGGCGGCTTTGTTACATTTGAGAAAAGATCAGACTGCCTTGTTCAGCAGCTTCATGAGCTGAGACTTCTTTCTGGCAGCGTTGTTCTTGTGCAGGATGCCCTTTGCGCATGCCTGATCGACGCGCTTGATCGCATAACGAATCACAGCGGTACGGTCGGTGCCGCCGACATATGCCTTCTTGATCGCGGTCTTGAGCGCGGAGCGGGTCGCCTTATTGCGGGCAGCACGCAGCTTGTTGGTCTTATCTCTCTTTTCAGGGGTCGGGCGCTTCTTCGGTGCGCTGTTCTTTGCAGTTGCCATTTTTGGTACTCCTTTTCTTGTCTGCGTAAGAATTGCAGATGTTCAGAATAATTCCGGAAAAGCGGCATACAGTAAATACAGGGCAATTATGGCGGGACTGCCCTGCCAGCGCGGGTGGGGACCGCATACTTGTTACATGCTGCCAAACCAAGTATTATTATACCAGAGGCGGAACAAAATTGCAATAGGGCAAAATGCGGAATTTTGCGTCATTTCAGCGGAACCATTCAGCAGAATGCACAACATGCCGCCAGCCTGCACGGAGGAGATACACATGACAAACCGAACGGATCTTGCACTGGAGCGCGCCGCCGACTGCACGGGGCATCCCGGCATACGCATGTACCGGCGCGGACATGCCTTCCGCATCACAGAAATCGTGATAGACAGCGATGAGGCCGGTGCGGCGATCGGCAGAGGGCGCGGGCGGTATCTGACGCTGGAGGATGTGCAGTTCAGCCGCACGGCGCCGCTGCTGGAGCCGCAGGTCACAGAGCTTGCGGACGAGCTCCGGACATTTCTGCCGCCGGGAGCGGTACTGATTGCCGGGCTGGGCAATGCCGACATCACGCCGGATGCACTCGGCCCGCAGACCGCGGGACAGGTTCTCGCGACAAGGCATCTGCGCAGAGAGCTTGCCGAAAATGACCCGGATACGTCCTTTCTGCGCGATTTGCGGCCGGTGAGCGTCCTCTCGAACGGCGTGCTGGGGCAGAGCGGCATCGAAACCTCCGAGCTGATCGCGGCGCTGCGGGAGACCGTTCAGCCGGCCTGTGTGGTCGCGATTGACGCGCTTGCATGCTCAGAGCTCAGCCGCCTCGGCACAACGGTTCAGATCTCCGATGCCGGAATTGCGCCGGGGAGCGGCGTGCAGAACCGCCGTGCGGAGCTCAGCGCGCGGACACTCGGCATTCCGGTCATTGCAGTCGGCGTTCCGACTGTCGTTGATCTGCACACCGCCGCTGCACAGGCCGGTGCCGATCTGCATGCGCTGCCGAATCTGATGGTCACGCCGCGCGATATTGACAAGCTGCTGCATCATGCCGCACGGCTGATTGCCTGCGCATTGAATCTCGCGCTGCACCCGCAGCTCAGCTTCGCCGACTGTGAAGCACTATAAGGAGGCAGCATGCTGACTGGTTTTTTGCGGGTGCTGATTCTGTACCCGATCGTGATATTCGGCATCCGGCTCATGGGCAAGCGCCAGATCGGCGAGCTTCAGCCGACAGAGCTGGTTGTGACCATTCTCATTTCCAACATTGCAACACTGCCGCTGGAAGATCAGAATCTGCCGCTGCTCATGGGCATTATGCCGATGCTTGTGCTGATCTGCTTTGAGGTCATCATGTCATGGGGCGTGCTGCACAGCCGGCGGATGCGGCATCTGCTTGCAGGCGCCCCGCAGGTCATCATCCGCGACGGAAAGATCGACCAGAAAAAGCTCACGGAGCTGCGCTTTTCGCTGGATGACCTGATGACGGCACTGCGCTCGCTCGGCATTTTCGATGTGACGGAGGTGCAGCTTGCGATTGTCGAGACAAACGGGCAGGTCTCGGCGTATCAGAAGGCAGATGCGCGCAATGTCACCTGCGGCAACCTGCATCTGCATCCGCCCGCCGATACGCCGCCGGAGGTGCTGATCGCGGACGGCTGCATCAGCCGGGACGGCATGACTGCGGCAGGCTGCACTGACCGTCAGCTTCAGGACATGCTGCGGAAAAACTGTCTTACGCAGGAGCAGGTTTTTCTGCTGACTGCCGACCGCAGCGGCATTCGCTGCCTGATTCGGAAGGAGGCTGCCTCATGAGCAGTATTTTCAAAAGCACGCGCACCGGCATTGCGGCGGTTCTGCTTGCGGGCATTACGCTGCTGTCGGTGCGGTCGGCATTCGCAGTCCGGCGGAGCTGCAGGCGGCTGCTCGCCTGCACGGAGGCCATACAGGCCGAAACAGCCGATGCTGCGGACAAGATTGAGGCGCTGGAGGCATGCTGGCGGCGGGAATGCCGTCTGCTGCATTTCTTTGTACCGAATCAACCGCTTACCGATCTGAATGCGGCAATTCTGCGGCTGGATGCCCTGAACAGCGGGCAGAGCGATGAGCTTTCCGCTGCACTCGAAGCAGTCCGCGCTGACCTGCTCTGGATCAGCGGACGGGAGCTGTCTGTTTTTTAGAGGAACGCTGATGAAATCCGGTGCGCAAAATGACGGAAAATATGCAGGCAGATTGCATGCCGAGCCGTCAGACGGGATTCAATCCGTGTTTCCTTCGCAAAAAGGCCGCGCCGGCCGGATGTATCTGCGGCAGGCGCGGTTTGTATGATGGCTTGTATCAGGCAGCGGCGGTTGTGGCGGTTGTGGTGGTTGTCGCTGCGGGCGGGGTCGTAGTGGTTCCTGCGAATGTTGCGGTCGTGGCGGTGGTGGTTGTGGTTGCGGGAGGTGTTGTGGTGGTGGTCACGAAAGCGGTTGTGTTTCCGGAGGTCTCCGCGGTTACGGCCGTTGTGGTTGTGGTAGTGACTGCGGTTGTTGTTGTAGTCGCAGCAGTCGTCGTTGTTGTTGTTGTTGCGGTCTGCTCCTCCAGCACTGCCCAGACCGGTGTTTTGCCTGCCATGATATCAACCGCATACCGCAGCACAAGCTGTGCGTCCTTCGGAGAGATTTCGCCGTCGCCGTCTGCATCGCAGAACACGGAGCCTTCCGGAGCAAGCGGATATGTAAACGCGGGTTCAGGCTCCTGCGTAACCGGCAGCTCCGAAATCGGCTTGAACGGGAAGTTGCAGCTGTTTGCAAAGGTCTCGACCGTGCTGCCCGCCGTGCCGTAAACGACTGCATTCGGGATCAGGAAGCCTTCGATGTCGGTTTTTGCGGGATCGGCGCTGCCGTAGATGCCCGGCTTTTCGATGCGCGGATTCTCGCAGCGGAAAGCAATCCGCTCAAGGGCGGAGCAGCCGCGCAGTGCTTCCGTATCCACGGTCTTGACAGCCTCCGGGAATACGATCTCCGTCAGCGATGTACACAGGTAAAACGCCTGATTGCCGATGCGGGTGACATTTTCCGGAATCCTGATCTCGCTGAGCGCCGTGCAGTCACAGAAAAGATCCTCCGAAATACGGGTCAGCCCGGAGGGGAGCGAGACCGTTTCCAGCGCGACACAGTGGGCAAATGCAAAATCGCCGATCTTTGTCACGGTCTCCGGCAGCGTCAATGCTTTGAGATTTTTGCAGTTGTAGAAGGCATTTTTCTGAATTTCGGTCAGCCCGTCGGGGAGGGTGATCTCCTCCAGATCGTAGCAGTTATGGAATACATTATTCGGCAGCACCTTGACGCCGGCCGGCAGTGTAATCCGCTTCATGCCCTCGCAGGAGCGGAATGCATATTCGCCGATCACCGTGACGGAATCGGGCACAACCAGTTCCTCGATATCATAGCAATAGCTGAAGGCGCCGCTGCCGATCTCCGTGACCGGCACGCCGTCGATTTCCGGCGGAATCTCGACCTTTTCGGCAGCATATTCATCGCATTTCGTGATTTTGATGTGATCCTCGCTTTTTTCATAGGTCAGGTCGCCGAGCACCTCCGCGCCGGCGGCTCTGTTCGCGTTCCGGATCATATCCTGTGCCGGGTTTATCAGCACAGCCGCAGACAGCACGGCTGCTGCCGTGATGCTCATGATCGTGTTTTTTTTCATGATAATACCTCCGTTTTCCGTATTTTTCTGATTTCCGTATCTTCTGTGCGGGTGTATCTGTTTCATTCCCGCGTCAATGGCTCTATCATATCACAAACGAATCGAATTGTCAAGAAAATACTGAATAAATCTAACAGATCGCGCTGCTTCCGGTCAAATCGGCGTGAACGCCGGAATATTTCGTGCAGGTTGACGAAAAACACGCAGCTTCGGCATGTCTGCTGCCGCAGGATGATTTGTCAATTCGAAGCGACAATTTCGCATTGACAGCGGGGCTGCACATGCTTTATAATGAAAAATCAGAAAATGAATTCGGAAAGGATGTCAGATATGAACGAACGAATCCTGCTGCATGTACCCTATGAAGCCGCCGGGCTATCTGCGCCGGAAAAGCCTGCCGGACTGCTGCCCGTTGCACTGCCCCATTCTGATGAGATCGGCGAACAGCGCCGTCCTGCCGTGATAATCTGTCCGGGCGGCGGCTACGATTTCTGCTCTGACCGCGAGGCTGTTCCGGTTGCGGCGCGCTTTGCGGGATACGGCGTGCAGGCTTTTGTGCTGTATTACAACTGCAAAACGCCCTTCCCGACCAATCTGCTGGAGCTGGCTGAGGCTGTCCGTCTGGTGCGGGCGCATGCCGCAGAATATGAGATCGACCCGCACCGCATTGCCGTATGCGGTTTTTCGGCCGGTGCGCATCTGGCGGGCAGCCTTGCGGTTTATGCGAACCGTCCGCTGCTGACAGCGCTGTTCGGAGACAGTGCCGCATACCGCCCCGACGCGCAGATTCTTTGCTATCCGGTGATTTCGGGCGGCGCCTGTGCGCACCGCGGCTCAATCATCAACCTGATCGGGGTGCAGGCTGCAAATGATTTCGGCTGTCCGCAGAATGCTGCCGTTTCACTGGAGCAGCAGGTCTCAGCAGAGACCCCGCCCTGCTTCCTCTGGAGCACAAGCGATGACAATACTGTACCGATCGACAATTCTCTGCTGTATCTCCGTGCGCTCGCCGCTCACGGCGTTCCGTTCGAGTCGCATATTCTGCCGCACGGCGCACACGGGCTTTCGCTGGCCGATGAAACCGCCGCGATGGGTGCATGGCACCTGAATCCGGTCTGCGCACCGTGGTTCGAGGCCTGTATCCGCTGGATTCGCAGAGGATATCAGTAAACTGCAAAGGGGATACCGCAGCACGGTATCCCCTTTGTTTTGCATTTATGAACAAGTCCGCCTGAATTATTCCTTTTCGGAATGATCCTTTTCGGCGATTTCATCAAGCAGAGCGTCAATTTTCGCGTCCTTCTCCGCCTTTTGGTCTGCCTCAGTTTTTATATCTGCCGGCTTTGCGGTTTCCGCAGCAGATGCTTCCTTCTTCTCCGCATCCTCTGCGGGTTCTTCATAATCTTCTTCGTCAAGCAGCACATGCGTCTGCGCTTCAGATTTGCTGTCCTTCTTTTTGTTCAGATGCTTTTCCTGCCACTCTGCTTCCTTGCGGTCGGATTCTTCCAGCAGGCGCTTGGATTCCTCTGTATTGACATAAAGCTGATAGTCTGTGCCGAGGCGCTTTGTCCGGCTGAAGCCGATGATCAGCAGCACCAGTCCGACGACAACTGACAGCAGCGCGACTGCCTGCGAGATCTTGACAGTGCCGAGATAGAGGCTGTCCGTCCGCAGACCCTCGATGAAGAACCGTCCCGCGCCATACCAGACAATATACATCAGGAAAATCTGTCCGTCAAATTTGCGCCATTTCTTCGAGATGATGTGCAGCAGCACAAAGCCGAGCAGACACCATGCAGATTCATACAGAAAGCACGGATGCACCGGGAATGCCGGATCGACCTGAGCCGGATCGCAGTTGTTTGCAATCCAGCGGCTGATGCGGTCGCTCGTCATGCCGAACAGCCCGTCCGTATTGCCGCCGAATGCCTCATGATTCGTGAAATTGCCCCAGCGGCCGATGCACTGCCCGATCAGCAGACCGAGCGCGGTCAGATCAAACATCGGCAGCAGCCGCACCTTGCGCAGCTTACAGACAACCGAGCCGACCAGCAGTGCGCCGATGATGCCGCCGTAAATGGCGAGGCCGCCCTGCCGGATGTTGAGCACTCCACGCCAGTTTCCGGAATATTCATCGAGATGAAACAGCACATAATAGCAGCGTGCGCCGATGATTGCGCCGATGACGCCGCCGATGACACCATCAATCGCGCGGTCGGAGTCGATGCCGAACTTGCGCATCCGCGAGAAGCCGTAGATCATCGCAAGCATCATGCCGAGCGTGATGAGCACGCCGTACCATGTGACCGATGCACCGAATACCGTGAACGCGGTGCTTTTGACATTGAATTCCAGATTCAGTTTCGGGAAACGGATCAGATTCGGATTCGTTTCACTGAGCAAAGCGGTAATCATAATCAGTGTTCTCCTTTTTTCTTGTTCGTTTGCGGCGTGATGACGGACAGTGTGAGGCAGTCCGGATCAAAGCGCCGCATGAGGCAGTCCTGTGCATCGGAAAGGGTCAGCGCGGCGAGCAGCTCTGTCCGCGCAAACGGCGAATCAAGCCCCGCTGCAAAAGCATCTGTCATTGCATCCGCGGCGGCCTCCGGACTGTTCAGTCCGATCAGTGCATCACCGTATGCAGCCTTTTTGCAGTCGGCAAAGCGCTGTGCATCCAGTCCTCCGGTCTTTGCACGGGCAATCTCCTCACAGAGCGCCGCACAGACGGCATCCGGCGCATCTGATTCGCCCTCTGCCGTCACCGTAAACCAGCCGTCGCCGGCGAGGCAGTCTGCCGCAAGCGTATCATGCAGCAGGCCGCAGTCCAGCAGCCGCAGATAAAGCGGGGAGCTGTCGCCTGCAAGCAGCTCGATCACCAGCAGACAGAGCAGACTTTCGCGCAGCCGCTCCGTGCCGGCTGCGGGCGTGCTTTTGAAGCCGATCATAAACTGTGTCCTGCCGACGTCCATGCTGCACTGAAGCCGCCGCTTCCGGACGCCCTCCGGCTCCGGCGGCAGCACAGGAACCGCACGCATCGGCGGAGCGGTCTCCGGCAGCACCGTATCCGCGATCTGCACGACCTCCTCCGCTGTGATATTTCCTGCGCAGCACAGCGCCATGTTGTTCAGATTGTAAAATGTCTGCCAGCACTGATCCAGCAGCGCCGGCGTGATCTGCCGGATGCTCTGCACCGTGCCGAGAATGTGATTCTGCACCGGATGCGTATGGAACAGCCCCGAAAAGAGCTGCATTTCCAGCACATCGGCGGGATCGTCGAGTGCCTCCTGAAGCTCCTGCATGATAATGCCGCGCTCCCGCTCCACGTTTTCCGCCGTGAAAAACGGATGCGTCACGAAGCTGAGCAGTACGCGCAGTGCAGCGGGGAATTCCCGCGCCGTCTGAAAATAGTAGACTGTCCGGTCATAATCCGTGTAGGCATTGTCATGCGCGCCGAGCTGCGCGAACAGCTCTGAGGCGCTGCATTCGGGATTTTCAAAGAGCTTGTGCTCCAGATAATGTGCGATGCCGGGCGGCATTTCCGTCACTGCTGCGCCGGCATCGGTGCGGAACCGGATATGCTGTGCGCCGAATTTTGTGACGAGCTGAGCCGAGGCTGTCCGGAAGTCCGGCAGCTCTGCAATACGGAGCTCCAGTCCGCTGCGGTGCCGGATGATGCGGCAGGTATCGCCGGTGCGCGGGTCTGTCAGCGTCATGCGTTCTCCGCCTCCTCTGCCCGCAGGATATAGACCGCTGCCGGCGTGAGCTGCCGGGCGGCTTCCGTGATCTGTGCTTTTGTGACCGCTGCAAGCGCGGCCGCAGTCTCCTCGGGCGAGCGGGTATCACCGCGCATCAGTCCGTCGGCAATCCGGTCTGCGATGCCTGCGTTCGTGTTTTCCTGCGCGGCCTCGCGCCCGATATAATCCAGCACGGCCTCCCGCAGCATCGAATCGGGGAAATCCCCGCTTTGCAGCAGAGCAATCTGCTCCCGCACGGCCTCCTCTGCTGCCGGCAGATCGGCTGTCTGCACACCGCAGTCAACCGAGAGCACGCCCTTCAGGAGCGAATAGCTGCTGAGGCAGTAATAGCAGAGGCTTCTGGCCTCGCGGACATTCAGGAACAGCAGCGAATTATTGATGCCGCCGAGGATGCCGTTCAGCATTCGCAGCACATCGGGAGCGATATTGCGGAACTGATACACCAGAACGAGCTTGCTCTGGCTGATGCGCATGGATTCGGTGCAGCGCAGCGGTGCGTCCCGCAGCGGGGTCAGCGCCGAAAGCGGAACCGGCACGGGACAGCGCGGAATGCCGGAGAATGCGGATTCCAGAGCTGAACGAACCGGCTTTTCCTCCGGCAGAATGCACACGATGTCGATGGGGGCGGTGTGCAGGAGCTGCTCCCAGACGGCAAATGCCTGCTTGGGTGTCACGGCGGCTGCATGCTGTCTGTCGCCGAAGGGCGGAATTGCTGCGGGCTCTCCCGCAAAGCAGAGCTCAGAGGCGCGCTGCATTGCATACAGCCGTCTGTCATTGCGCTCGCAGTCGATATCGTCGAGCAGATTTTGTCTGCACACGCTGAATTCCGGTTCACAGAAGCCGCCGTCCGCAAGATTCGGCCGCAGCAGGCAGCCTGTCACGAGCTTCAGCATGCCGCCGGTGATATCCTCGCCGCAGAGTGCAAAGCGGTCATCGAGCCACGATGCCGAAAAGGACAGCGCCGCTGCATCGCCGCAGAGCATCAGCCGTGCGGAAAAATCGGCGGCATACAGTGCATCGAGCTTCCGGCTGAGTGCCGAAAGGCCGGGTTCATCCGCAGAGGAAGCCGTCAGCAGGTCGGTCAGCAGCGCGTGAACCGGTGCGGTCTGCACATTGCGCGGCGTATAAAACCGCAGCAGCAGCAGGCAGCTCCGGAATTTCGGTTCAATGATCTCCGTATAACGGATGCCGTTTCCGATCATCGGATCCGCCATTGCATCAGGCTCCTTTCAGTGAAAATCGGATATACAAAGCTATTATACCACAGTCTCCGCAAAAACGCAAACCAAATCTGCATGGTGCGCTGTTTTGCGGCCTGCCGCCTTGGTATTTTGTTGATATCGCCAAAAAGCCCGCGCTGCATTCCCGGTACAGCGCGGGCAGTGTATTATTTCTCCGGCGGATTCTCATAATCGAAGTCGAAGCTGCGGTAGGCATTGATGACCGTGGTCTGCGCAAACTGTGACACACGGGGCGTTTTCAGGCCGTAGTTCATATGGACATGGCCGTGCAGAAAATACTTCGGCTGATAATCGTTCAGCAGTGCTTCAAAGACCGCAAAGCCCTGATGACAGGTATCCTCGCCGTCATGAAAGCCACGCATCGGCGCATGCGTGACGAGAATGTCGATGCCGCCGAGCCTTTTGATTTTTCTGCGGAGCTTTTTGACCCGCTTTTCCATTTCCGCCTCGGTGTACTGATGCGCGCCGGGACGGTAGCGCATACAGCCGCCGAGACCGAGAATGCGGATGCCGTTATGGACATAGATGCTGTCCTCAATGCACACGCAGCCCTCCGGGGGGATCGCCTTGTATTTTTCATCGTGATTCCCGTGGACATAGAGCAGCGGGACATTCGCAAAGGTCTCGACAAAGGTGAGGTAGTTCGGATTGAGATCGCCGCAGGAGATGATGAGGTCGAACCCGCGGAGCATCCCCGGCTTGTAATGATCCCAGATATAGGAGGATTCCACATCCCCCAGAACCTTGATTTTCATGTTACTTCCCCGATTTTTCAATGATATCGTGTTTTGCTATGCCGTTTCCTCCGGCCGTTTGAAGCTGTGCCATTTTGCAAAGGCGCGGTACGGCTCCTGAAGCTCGCTGACCTCCGGCAGCCGCCCGACGACATTGTCCGGCAGCCAGTCCATGTGCACGATCTCCTCGGCTGTCAGGCTTTGTCCGCGCTCCACGCGGCATTTGCCGTCCTGCCCGTAGATCACGCCGCTGAACGGCTCAAAATCGCCCTTGGTCATGCGCTCCTGCACAAGCTGCACCAGCTTTTGCGTGCCGCTCGGCAGGCGGCTGGAGCAGGCAACGTCGATCGCGCCGGAAGACATGCCCCAATAGTAATTCAATGCCTGTGTCTCATTGCGGCTGCTGTCATTTTTCCATGCGCCGATCAGCACCGAGCGCACCAGATCGCCGTAAAGACTGCCCCAGTTCCAGACGGGCGCCGCAAGCTGAAACGATACGCCGCCGTAAATGCCGTACAGCCCGAAGCCCGTTGCATCAAGCATCGGTGCTTTGATGTCGCGGTCTGAGATCAGGTCGATCTGCTTGGTGCGGAAGTATTCGGCCGGGTCGTGATGCTCCAGCGTTGACCAGTCCAGATAGACCATTGCACGCGGATTCACCAGCTTAACGCCCAGCGCAAAGGCACTGACCGAGGCCGGCGTGCCGAGCACCGGATAATCTGCAATATAGCCCACACGCTCGTTTTCGGTCATTGAGCCGGCAATGATGCCCGTGATGAACTTGGCCTCATAAATTCGCAGATAATACGTGCGAACCTGCTTATATGCGGTATTCATCGAGCAGTTCAGCAGAATGATCTCCGGGTGTGCGACTGCCATGCGCATGCTGACGGCATGGTATACCGGTGAGGTCGTGAAAATGAGCTTGCAGCCGTCAGCAATCGCCTGCCCGATTGTCTCCTCTGCCTCCGCCTCGGTGCAGATATACGATCTGGTTGTGATCGCACTGCCGAAGGTATCCTCCAGAAAGCGGCGGCCGATCTCGTGATTATAGCTCCAGCCGGAGGTCTGCGGGTCCTTGGGAAACAAAAATGCAATGTGCAGAACGGAGCTGCCCGTCAGCGGCAGCATTTTCGTCAGCGCGACCTTCTGGGATTCCTGCGTCGGGTTGAGAATGTAGGAGCTTGGATTTTTGTCCGCAAGCACACGGAATTCCGTCCAGACGCGGTCGATCATGCGGTGCAGCTCCAGCGAGGAGCGGCCGTCTATCTGATCGTAGCCGTAGATTTCCAGAAAGCGCAGAAACGCATCGCCGGTCGTGATCGGCAGACGCTGGCCGTTTTTGCTGTGATAATAGCGCCGGAACACCGCGTACAGAAATTTGACATCGCGGCGCAGCTCATCGTCCCATACGGCGGGTGCATCAACTGTCCCTGACGTCGGGATTGCACGGAGCAGCCGCGGAAAGCAGCCCTCCTGACTCATCTGAATCTCGTACATGCCGGCGATCTTGTAAAAATCGAGAAATTCGGAATAGATTTTATATTCTGCGGTGTCATTGGCCTTGGGCACAAGGCGTGTGACAGAGGCGAGAATGCTGACCGCGCCGTTGTATTTTGAGACACTGACGCGCTTGTTGCCCTCCTCGACATAAAAGCGCTGCATGTATTCGTATACAATAATCGGCTCATTGACGCCGACCTCCTGCACCGAATCGCAAAGCTCCGACCACTTGCTGCCGAACTCCGTTTCATAGCTCAGCAGCGGCATGAAATTGGAGGCGAAGGCCGTCGTGCGCTCGTTGTTGACCGTTCCCGCAATCAGAGAGATCGGGATTTCAAGCTGACCGACCGGCACCTGCCCCTCGATTTCGCTCTGCCGCATCAGATCCTCCAGCACGGGCAGATAAGGGTATGCACCCCGCGAGACTGCCTGCCGGAAATGCTTTTCGGCGAGCTTCTGTGCTTTCGTATAATCCTGTATTGACATAAGACTGTGCTCCTTTCGCTTTGTCAGGAAGGAATCGGTTTCATCTGCTCTGCTCCTGTCTGCATTATAGCATACCCCACAGGAAAATGCAACGGACTCTTCCGCGATCTATCATTATTCATAAATGGGTGTTGCTTTTTTTGGTGATTCTGCGAATAATTGACATTGAAAACCTATGCACACTGCATATTGACATTGGCTGTGTTTTTGGGTATACTATAATTGAAGGGCATGCATGGGATGCCCCTGGGCAGGCATGCTGCCCAAGGGCAGGCGAGCTGCCAATGAGCAAACGGGTTTACAAGTGATTCGAGGAGGGGTTATCATGAAAAAGAAGATTTTTGCGATTCTGAGCGCGGCCGTGCTGGGCTGCTGTGCGCTCACTGCACCGGCTTTCGCGGAGGAAACCCAAGCGCCGGAAACAGAACAGACCTACCAGCTTGGCGATGTGGACATGGACGGGGAGATTACGGCGAAGGATGCACAGCGCACACTATTGGGATATGTTAGAATGCTTGCCGGACATCCGGACGTCTTTATGACTGATGAGCAAATCGAGCTGAGCCATGTGTTCGGACTGGAAACACCGGGGCAGTTGTATGCAGTTGATGCGCTGTTCATCTTGCATTACAGTGTCAGAAAACTTGCCGGCTGGACGCAGGAACAGCTTGATTCGTTTTTCCCCTACTGGGCGGAAAAATTGAAAAATAGTCATGCTTGGGGAAAAAAATAAAAAGCGGAAATGAACCTCACCGTAAATACCCCCGCCCGCACCGGACAGAGCGAACCGGTGCGGGCGTTTTCTGTCTCTGCGGCGGCTGTCTTTGCTTTTGCTTCCGATTTATGGCATACTGCCGATTTTTCATTGACAAAGCGGCGTTTGTATGTTATAATAGTAACAGTCTGCGGCAGCAGCCTGCACAGCAGTCTGTTTTTCCGCAGCATATCTGAAATCAAGAAAGAGAACGCCGGCTCCGCGCTGAGACCGGCAGCCGATAACAAGGAGGGACAGCATATGCCGCAGCTCAAAATTTTCGGCACACTCTGCGGCGAGCAGAAGCAAGAGCAGAAACAGGAGCAGCCCAGCGTTCAGGAAACTGATCCGTCTGCGTTTGAAATCTCCGGCACCGTGCTCGTCAAATATACCGGCAGCGACACCGAAGCCGTGATTCCCGATTCCGTTACGGAAATCGCAGCAGATGCATTTCTCGGCTGCAAGACCGTCAGAAGGGTTACGGTTCCGGCCTCTGTCACCGCAATCCACAGCAATGCATTCCGCGGCTGCGAAAGCCTCAGAGAAATCATCCTGCCCGATTCGCTGACGCATCTGGGCTCAGGTGTGTTCTGCGGCTGCACTGCGCTTTCGGGCATCCGCATCCCTGCGGGCATCACGGCGATACCGGACGGCGCCTTTGCCGCCTGCCCCAGCATCACGGAAATCCGGATTCCGGAGCGCGTTGTCAAGATCGGCAAGCATGCGTTCTTCTGCTGCTCCGGTCTCACATCCGTCACCGTTCCGGCATCGGTCACGGAGCTGCACCGCCATGCCTTCGGTGAATGCTCTGCACTCACGGAGGCCGTGCTGCTCGGCGGTATTCCGTACCTGTTTATGGCATTCTCAAACTGCACCGGCCTGAAGCGCGTTGTGCTCTCGCCCGGCGTGACGGAGATTACCTGCGCTTTCTCCGGCTGTACCGCCCTCACGGAGATCGTCATTCCCGATACCGTGAAGAAGATCGGCTGGAGTGCGTTTTCCGGCTGCTCGTCTTTGCAGCATATCGTCATTCCCGAAAGCGTCACCGAAATCGACAGCGGTGCCTTCGAGGACTGCGTTTCGCTTTCGGAGGTCGAGCTTCCTGCCGACGTCAGATGCGACAGCAGCGCCTTCCTGAATACACCCGTTGCCGCTCGCTTTGCTGAGCAGGGCTTGACGGCGGACTGAATCCGCATATCATATTTTTGGAGGAATCTGAAACATGGCAGAAATCATCGACGGTAAGAAAATCGCCGCAAATGTCAAGGCTGAGGTGCGCGCTGAGGTCGAGCAGCTCAGGGCTGCGGGTGCAAATCCCGGTCTCGCAGTCGTGCTCGTCGGCAATAACCCCGCCTCCCGCGTCTATGTCTCAAACAAGGAAAAGGACTGCGCCGAATGCGGCTTTGCGTCCTATGAATACGCACTGCCGGAGGAAACAACCGAGGCAGAGCTGCTGGAGCTCGTCGGAAGGCTCAATGCGGATGACACGGTGAACGGCATTCTCGTGCAGCTCCCGCTCCCGAAGCAGATCAGCGAGCAGACGATTCTGCATGCGATTTCGCCGGCAAAGGATGTGGATGCATTCCACCCGGAAAATGTCGGCAGAATCATGATCGGCGACTACAGCTTTCTGCCCTGCACGCCCGCAGGCGTCATCGAAATGCTCGATGCCATGAAGATTGACATCAGCGGCAAGCACTGTGTCGTCATCGGCAGAAGCAATATCGTCGGCAAGCCGATGGCCATGCTGCTGCTGCACAGAAACGGCACCGTCACGGTCTGCCACTCCCGCACGCAGAATCTCGCGGAGCAGACCAGACAGGCGGATATTCTCGTCGCTGCGGTCGGCAGGGCGGGCTTTGTTACGGCCGATATGGTCAAGCCCGGCGCTGTCGTCATTGACGTCGGCATGAACCGCAATGCCGAGGGAAAGCTCGTCGGCGATGTCTGCTATGATGAGGTCGAAAAGATCGCTTCTGCCATTACACCGGTTCCGGGCGGCGTCGGCCCGATGACCCGCGCTATTCTGATGCGCAATACCCTGACCGCTGCAAAAATGCAGCGCAAATAACAGCTTTTTGCCGCCCCGTACCTCTCCGTGCGGGGCGATTCCGCATAACCCTGAAAGAAGGAGGCGGCAATCATGCCGATCTGCAAAAACTGCGGCGAGCCTGCAATGCCGGATTCCGTGCTCTGTATGAGATGCGCGGAGCAGCAGCGCCCGCACCGCCGGCCGCTGTATATTATCCCAGTCATTCTGCTGTTTTCGCTTCTGATGCTGTTTACCGTGCTGTACTTCCGGAATTCGCCCGAAAAGCGTGCGGAAACCATGCTGAACAGCTTTGCGAAGGGCTACCTCACCGGCGATACCGAGGCCGCCCTGAGCATCATGCCGCAGTGCGAAATTACCGATCTGAAGCGCGAATGGGGCGAGGACGGCTATAAGGAATTCATCCACACCTCGCTCGTTTACGGCAAGGCAGAATTCCTCGATGCCAATTACGGCGAAAATGTATCCGTCCGGTTCCGGGATATTGCCTGCAAGGAAATGAAGCCCGCGAAAATCCATAAGCTGGAAAAGCACCTGAAAAGTGTATATCACGCAGAAGCAAAAATTCAGAAGGCATATTATGTTTCCTGCACGGTCTGTGTTTCGGGCAGCGAACGCTCGGAGGAGCTGCCCTCCTCCGATCATCTCGTGCTCATCAAAATCGGCGGGAAATGGAGCCTTTACGGTACCTCTCCGGAAATGCTTGCGCCGGATAATCAGGTCTGATGCCGCCGGAATGCAGTCCGCGCATGCCGGAACAGAACCGTGAGCCAGCCTATGTCAAAGGAGCAGCTTGATGAATTCAGCTTTTGATATCGGCGGAGCGTGGCAGCTCTGCCTTGATCCGTCACCGGGCAGCTTCCGCGAGCCGCCTGCCGCGTTCCCGATGACCATGCAGCTTCCCGGCACGACCGCACAGCAGCAGATCGGCCGGTATAACGAATGCCGCGAGGACGGCTTTCTCACCGAAAAATATCCCTTTTCCGGGCAGATCTGGCTGCGGAAAACTGTCTTTCTGACGCAGGAGGAATGCGGCAGGCATTGCGTTCTGTATCTGGAACGCACCCGCATGACACAGCTCTGGGTCAACGGAAAATACGCCGGCAGCGAAAACAGCCTGTGTACACCGCATGTCTATGACCTCACCGGCCTGCTGACACCGGAGACAGAGCTTGTGCTTTGTGTGCGGAATATCGGCTATCCGGTTCCCGGCGGGCACATGACCTCGCCGGATACGCAGACAAACTGGATCGGCATAATCGGAAAAATGCAGCTCAGATTTCATGCGGCTGTGTATTTGTCAGCGCTGCGTGCCTTTCCGGATGCAGCAGCCGGAACCGTCACGGTCAGAGGCGTGCTGCACGGTGCGCAGTCCGTCACGGCGCAGGTGACCGTGCAGGAACTGCCGACCCCGAAGCAGAAGCCCCTGCGCACAGAGCTGACGCTGACCGCTGACGAAAACGGCGCATTCTCCGTGCAGCTTCCGCTGATGCAGAATGCACCGCGCTGGTGTGAATATGACACACAGATGATTGCGGCGGTGTTTTCTCTGCCGGACAATGAGCATGCCGTTCTGGAATTCGGCCTCCGCGATTTCAAAGCCCGCGGCGATCATTTTGAGCTGAACGGCATTCCGGTGATGCTGCGCGGAAAGCATGACGGCATGGTCTTTCCGCTGACCGGCGCCGCACCGGCGTCCTTTGACGAATGGTATGACGCGCTGCACTGCTACAGGCAATGGGGCATCAATCATATCCGCTTTCACACCTGCTGCCCGCCGGAGGCCGCCTTCTGTGCGGCAGATGAACTCGGCATCTTCATGGAGCCGGAGCTGCCCTTCTGGGGCACGCTCGATGCACCCGGCGGCGAAAAATATGACAAAGCACAGCAGGATTACCTCATCCGCGAAGGGCTGCGCATCTGCCGCAGCTTCGGGAATCACCCGTCATTCGTGATGCTTTCGCTGGGCAATGAGCTCTGGGGCAGTCCGGAGCGGCTCGGCGGGATCATTGATATGCTGCGCGAAGCCGACCCCCGCCCGCTCTATACGCAGGGCAGCAACAATTTTCAGCATATGCCGGTGCAGATTCCGCAGGAGGACTTCTGGACGGGTGTGCGCACGGGAAAAGGACGGCTCATCCGCGGCTCCTTTGCGACCTGCGATGCGCCGATCGGGCGGCTTCAGACCCATGCGCCCTCGGCCGCGTGGGATTATGAGCAATACCTGACGCCGGAGGAAACCGGCGGTTCTGCGGAACATTCCGCAGGAGAAGCCGAGATCGGCATTCAGTACGGTACGGGCGTGAAGCGCGTGCGGGCACAGTATGCAGGAGCGCTTGTGCCGACGGTTCCGGTTGTGACGCATGAGATCGGACAGTACAATGTTTACCCCGATTTCAGTGAGATTCCGAAATACACGGGCGTGACCGCGGCGCGGAATTTTGAGATTTTCCGCGAACGGCTCGAAGCGGCGGGCATGGGCAGTCAGGCGGCGGATTTCTTCCGCTGCTCCGGGCAGCTCTCCCGCGACTGCTACAAAATGGAAATTGAGGCTGCCATGCGCTCGCCGCATATCGCGGGCTTTCAGCTTCTGGATTTGCAGGATTTTCCCGGTCAGGGCACTGCGCTTGTCGGCATGCTGAATGCGCTGCGCGAAAACAAGGGCTTCATCGAACCGGCACAGTGGCGCGGCTTCTGCGGCGACCTCGTGCCGCTGGCTGTGTTCGATTCCTATGTTTTGGAGGCAGGGCAGATGTTCCGAGCGGGCATTGCACTCCGCATCAGCCGGCCGCACCTTGCCGCTCAGCCGATGCACTGCACATTTGTCTGCGGCGATTTCCGGTATGCGCAGGAGATTGCGGTGCCGGAGCTGACGCCGGGCTTTGTCCGGCTGAGTGAGCTGACGCTGATGCTGCCGGAAGCCCTCGCAGGCAGTGCGGAGCTGACACTCTCGCTCCCGGATGCAGGCGTGCAGAACCGCTGGGCGCTGACCGTGCTGCCGCCGGCGGCACCGGTGCGGGCGGATGTCATCACCGCACACAGCTTTACCGAGGCCGAGCCGCATCTGCAAAACGGCGCGCACGTACTGCTGCTGCCGGAACGGATCAGCGAGACCGTACCGGGCTTTTACTGCGCAGATTTCTGGAATTATCACATGTTCCGCATCATATCGGAATCCATGGGCAAAGAGCCGCCCGTCGGCACGATGGGGCTCTGTATCGACAGCGCACACCCGATCGCAAGGGCGATGTTCAGTGCGGATTATTCCGCGCCGCAGTGGTATATGCCCGTCACGCATGCGGACTGCGCCGTGCTCGATGCCGCGCCGGAGGGATACCGTCCGGCAGTGCAGATGATTGACAATGTCGAGCGGAATCACCGCCTCGGCATCCTGTTTGAGACATCGGTTTCCGGCGGCTCCCTGCTGGTCTGCACGGTGCGCTTTGACGAAGCACCGGACGATATCGCAATGAACCGGCTGCATCATGCGGTCACGGATTATGTCCGTTCGGCGGCATTTGCGCCGGCAGAGGCGCTCTCCGCAGAGCTGCTGCGGACGCTGTTCGGCTGAGGAGATCATATGGAACAAACAAAAAAACATGTACCGCTTTCGGTGCTGCTTGTCTACTTTCTGCTGTTTTCCGGCGCATGGACGGCCGCGGAGCTGCTGCTGAAGGACAGGCTCTTCCCGGAAAATGCCGTGCTGATGACCCTGATGCGGGACGGCATCCTCAAAAACCTGATCTGGACGCTGCCCGCGGTGCTGTTGGTCCGGCGCTATGCGGACTGCATGCTTGTCCGGCTGAAGGAGATGTTCACAAACAAAATTCCGTGGGGGAGGCTGCTCGCGGCGCTCGCCGCGGTCACGGCTTACCTGCTGTTTTCCGCTTACCGCACGCACGGAAGGCTCGCGGTGCAGCCGTCCTTCGGGCTTGACAAGCTCCTCATTGTGCTGTTTGTCGGCATTACGGAGGAAATGGTTTTCCGCGGCTGGCTGCTCAATGCCACGGCCAGGCACGACGATGACTTCATCGCAATGGGAATCAATGCGCTGATGTTTCTCTGCATCCATTTCCCGATCTGGATTCATGACGGGAAATTCGTCCATACTATGACGCATTTGGGGTTTGTCATGATAATCATACTGAGCTTTATGTTCAGCACTGTTTTCCTCAAAACGAAAAATCTGCTCGCACCGATTCTGCTGCATATGCTGTGGGATCTGCTCGTATTTATGTTCTGCTAAGGAGGCTCTGCTATGGAAATCAAGGAAGATCAGATCATCGTCGGCACGATGTTCAAAAAGAAATTTCAGTGGTATGTCACGGAAAAGACAATCTGGCGGCTCGACTACCGCCGCTACTATGACAGCCTCGATCTGCGGTATAAGCGGCAGGGAAAATCGCTGTACGAATTTGTCAGAGAGATCGGCTCATTCGGCGAGTTTCTGACTACGCGCTTCCGCATTCCGGTTGTGGATAAATCCACGGCAAAGGAATTCTTCGAGAAGATCATGCTCTCCGCGACGGACAGCTCCGAGCTTGCATACATGTTCATGCGCGCGGAAACTGACGGGGAGCGCAAAAAGCTGCTTCCGCTGCTCTATGTCGATTTCGACAGCAGCGCCCTGTATTCGCTGCTGCCGGCGGAGGACCGCTTCGAGGACTTTGTGCCCGACGGCTGGCGCGGCAGCAGACAGAACTTCGAGAAGCTCATTCCGCTGAAGGAGCGCTATTGGGTCGAGCCGTAATCTATGCAGCCTGCATCAGCAAATTGCATAAGGAACGAATCTATCATTCCGGTTTCTTCGTGAGTTTCGGAAAATGGAAACTGAACTGCTCCGAAATGACTTGACAGAATATCACAGTATCGTTTATAATATTTCTGACCTGCATGCGCTGCGCCGGAAACGGAACAGCCGGCAGCTTCAATCGCATGTGCGGAATCCCGCACGGCACCGTACTTTTACACAAAAGAGAGGTAAACGCTATGGTTTGTAAGGTTTGCGGACGCAATAATCCGGAGGGACAGTATACCTGTATCGGATGCAGCGCCGTTCTGGGCTCATCTGACAGCGGTATGTCAAACGGCATGCCGGGCGTTTCTGCGCCGAGTACATATTCCTCAAGCGCATTCCCCACTCCGATGCCGTCTTCGGCTCCGTATTCATCGCCGACCGGCTATACGCCCGGCAGCTTCGTTACATCGGCGAAAAAGCAGCTCAATGTTTTCGGGCTTGTCGCAGCACTCCTGTATGCACTGAGCGCGCTGCTGAAATTTGCGACTGTAACGGTCGAGGTGCTCGGCTTCCCGTATTCGGAAAGCGTCAGACTCATCCCACACGCCGCAGGCTTTGTCGTTATCGGCCTCGCCGCCGCCGCGATTGTTGCTTCCATAAACCGCAATAATCTGGCGCTGATCGGCACGGGTGCTCTCGCATTGGTTCATATGCTGTACCGGGTTGTCACATTCGATAATTATTCGCGCGATGTGCTGAATGAGCTGAACAGCGAGCTGAGCGGATATGACTACTCTGAATATCTGAGCATTGATATTACCAAGGACGGCGGCTTCTGGCTGCTGGTGTTCGGCGCCGTGATGCTGCTCGTCGCGGGCGTTGTATCATTGATTCTCGATAAAAAAGAAGGCTTCTGATTCTGTTCTGCATCCCCCGGTCATCTGGCCGGGGGATGTTTTGTATCGGCAGAATGCACAAATCAGCCCGCGTGAATTCGGCAGATATCCGAAATCTTCGCCCGTATCTTGCAGGAAGCAGCCGATTATGATACAATGAATATCAGAAAAAACCGCATCAGCGGGAAACGGAGGTATTCCAATGGCAAATGCAAAGCATCCCGGAAAAAAACTCATTATATTCGGCAAGGTCATTTTCTTCCTGACCCTCATCCTCATGACCGGCGCCGGTGTCATGGCCGGTGAGGTGGTGTTCCACGATGATGAGCTGTTTTTCATCGGCGGCCTGATCGGCTTTGCCGCCGGATTCATCATCGGCTGGCTGAATTCGATTTTGCTGATCGCATTCGGCGAGCTGGTCGAGAATTCTACGATCATCCGCGAGCATATTACCGGCATGTCCGCACCGGCCGGCGGCTATCTGCCGGAGCCGGACTATGACAATCCGCCGGAGCCGCCGCAGAGACAGCCTGCACCTGCCCGCCGGAAAAAACAGCAGGAAGCAGCCGCCGGAAGCTATATGCACGATTTGCAGACCGTGCCGGCAGTTCCGCCGGTGTCCTCCCCTGCCTCCTATGCGAAGGATATTGATACCGCACCTGCGCTTCCGCAGACTACGCCGCCGCAGCAGCAGATGATGTGCCCGATCTGCCGGAACATCGTCGCCGCAGACGCTGCCTTCTGCAAGCACTGCGGTACCAGATTCGGCTGAGCTGCCCGCAGACCCGTTGTGCCTCCGCAGTACAGCGGGCTTTTTTACCGGATTGTGAAGAATAACCGGAATTCAACAGAAAAATGCGGCGAAATTCTCTTTCCGGCGCTGCCGCTCCGGCATGTGAAACGCGGGCATCCCCTCTTTACATTTCCTTTTTAATATGGTATAATGAAGGATAACAAACAGAAAAATATGCCGGAGCTGAAGTGCTGCGGCAATGTGTAAAGGAGGCACTGCCCTTATGGGTAAAATCATTGCGGTCGCGAACCAGAAAGGCGGCGTCGGCAAGTCTACAACCGTCGTCAGCCTCGCAGCTTATCTCGGCATGCGCGGAAAAAAGGTTCTGTGCATCGACACCGATTCGCAGGGAAATACCACAACCGGCCTCGGCATTGCGAAAAAGGGGCTTCCCTGCTCCTGCTATGAGGTGCTCATCGGGAAATCCCGCATTCAGGATGCGATCGTCGAAACCGAATTTGAAAACGTCAGCCTCGTGCCCGCCGTTTCCGCTCTCGCAGGCGCGGAGATTGATCTCATTGAGGTCGATAACCGTGTGCAGCGTCTGAAAATGGCGCTGATGACCTGCCGCCTCTCCTATGACTATATCCTCATCGACTGCCCGCCCTCGCTGAGCCTCGTCACGCTCAATAACCTCGTTTCGGCGGATTCCGTGCTCATCCCGATGACGGCGGAATTCCTCTCGCTGGAGGGTCTGTCGCAGCTCTATGAGACCATCCGCATTGTCAAATCCAAGTATAACCCCGGCCTCGAAATTCAGGGCATCCTGTTTACGATGTACGACGCACGGCTCAATCTTTCCGTGCAGGTCGTAGAGGAGGTCGAAAAATATTTCCCCGGCAAGGTCTTTCAGACGAAAATTCCGCGGAATGTCCGCCTTTCGGAGGCGCCCAGCCACGGCAAGCCCGTGTTCTATTACGACCGTTCCTCAAAGGGCGCGGAGGCTTATGAAATGCTCGGCCATGAGCTGCTGGGCGAGCCGCTTGAACCCGACAGAAAACCCAGACGCTTCATCTTCAGCCGGAGATAACTGCTCCGGCGCATCCCATTTCAATACAGAAAGCAGGCGAGAATATGGCAAGAGGCGGACTCGGTCTCGGCAGCGGCCTCGGGTCGCTGTTTGAGCAGAATGCGGCTGACCCCGCAAGCGGCGTCCAGACCGTCCGGATTACGGAGATTGAACAGAACCGCGCACAGCCCAGAAAGGTCTTCGACGATGAGGCCCTGACAGAGCTGGCACAGTCCATTCAGGCACACGGCATGATTCAGCCTATCGTCGTCCGGCCCATCGGCGAAAAGCGCTATCAGATCGTCGCCGGCGAACGGCGCTGGCGTGCCGCAAAGCGCATCGGGCTCTCAGAGGTCCCGGTCATTATCCGTGAGATGAATGACACGGAGGCCGGTCAGATCGCTCTGATCGAAAACCTCCAGCGCGAAAACCTCAACCCCATTGAGGAAGCAATGGGATATCAGGCGCTCATGGAGCAGTTCCATATGACGCAGGATGAGGTCGCGAAAACCGTCGGACGCTCCCGCCCGGCCGTCGCGAACAGCCTCAGACTGCTGAATCTGCCGGTGCTCGTACAGGAATTTCTCGAAAAAGGCCGCATTTCCGTCGGCCATGCAAAGGCGCTCGCCGCCGTGAAGGATGAGCAGCTTCTGCTTCAGCTCGCGCAGAGAGCCGCAGAGGACCGCATTACCGTCAGAGAAATCGAAGCAATCTCACAGCGGCAGAACGGTTCGGCCAAAGCCGTTCCCGCCGAAAAACAGAAAACACCGGAGCAGATCTTCTATGAGGAAATGGAAATCAGCCTCGGCAATCATCTGGGACGCAGGGTGCAGGTGCAGACAGGCAAGAAAAAAGGTACGCTCACCCTTGAATTTTATAACAGGGAAGACTTGCAGGCGCTTTGTCAGCTTTTGACAAAGGAAGATGAAAACCAGTAAAACAGAAAGACGGAGGTATGTGAAAATGCTTGAAAACGCGAACAAATTTCAAAAGGAAGGCCTGACCTTCGACGATGTGCTGCTGATCCCCGGTGAATCCGATGTCACCCCGAATCAGATCCGTCTTGCAACCAGACTGGCAGGCGATATCAACCTGAATACGCCGATCATGACCTCGGCAATGGATACCGTCACCGAATCCAAAATGGCAATCGCCATTGCGCGTGAGGGCGGCATCGGCATCATCCACAAGAATATGACCATCGAGCAGCAGTGCGATGAGGTCGATAAGGTCAAGCGCTCTGAAAACGGCGTCATCGTCAACCCCTTCTCCCTCACCGAAGACCGCTATGTCTATGATGCCGATGAGCTCATGGGCAAGTACAAAATCTCCGGCGTCCCGATCGTGGACAGGGAGGGCCATCTGGTCGGCATTATCACAAACCGCGATATGCGCTTCCTCACCGACTTCGGTACAAGAATCAGTGAGGTTATGACAAAGGATAATCTCGTGACGGCACCCGTCGGCACAACGCTTGCAGAGGCACAGGAAATCCTCCGCTCGCATAAGATCGAGAAGCTCCCGATCGTGGACGAAAAAGGATTCCTCCGCGGCCTCATTACCATTAAGGATATCGAAAAATCTGTCAAGTATCCGAACTCTGCGCGTGACGCGGGCGGCAGACTGCTCTGCGGCGCGGCAATCGGCGTGACGAAGGACGTTCTCGACCGCGCAGGCGCACTGATCGACGCAAAGGCTGACGTTCTGGTTCTCGACAGCGCACACGGCCACAGCGCCAATATCATCCGCTCCCTCAAGGAAATCAAGGCCGCATATCCGGATACGCCGATCATCGCCGGCAATATCGCAACCGCTGAGGGCGCAGAGGCTTTGATCGCTGCGGGCGCGGATGCAATCAAAGTCGGCATCGGCCCCGGCTCCATCTGCACGACCCGTGTCGTCGCCGGTATCGGCGTCCCCCAGATCACCGCAATCTACGATGCAGCGTGCGTCGCCGAAAAGCATAATATCCCCGTCATCGCCGACGGCGGCATCAAGTATTCCGGCGATATCGTCAAGGCGCTCGCAGCAGGCGCGAATGTCGTCATGCTCGGCAGCCTGTTCGCCGGCTGCGATGAGGCCCCCGGTGCGACCGAAATCTATCAGGGCAGACAGTTTAAGGTCTATCGCGGCATGGGCTCGCTCGGCGCTATGGAGTGCGGCTCCAAAGACCGCTATTTTCAGGAGGGCGCAAAAAAGCTCGTCCCCGAAGGCGTCGAGGGCAGAGTGCCCTATAAGGGGCTCGTCGCCGAAACTGTCTTCCAGCTCTGCGGCGGCATCCGCTCCGGTATGGGCTACTGCGGCTGCGTCGATATCCCCACACTCCACGAGCGCGCAAGGTTCGTCCGCATTACCGGCGCCGGCCTCAAGGAAAGCCATCCCCACGATATCTATATCACCAAGGAAGCGCCCAATTATTCTGTCTCAATCTGAGCACTGCGGCGCATGCGCGGCAACTCCGCTGCGTATGCGCCCTGCTTCTGACCCTTTTTCTTGCTTTATTTTCTCAAAACTGCTTGACAAACCCGGTTTTTTGTGCTATAATGATATCTGTCATATGCGAGAAATTAGCTCAGTTGGCAGAGCATCTCCCTTTTAAGGAGAGGGTCGAGGGTTCGAGCCCCTCATTTCTCACTCATGAATATTTCGTAAATACGCTGTTTTCCGATATTCGGAGGACAGCGTATTTTCTTTTGGGCACTGTTTGAGGGCTCTATGAGGGCTCTACGCTAAAATTTGGAGGGATTCGCAGGCCTTGATGAATCCCTCTTTTTGCGCTATTTTGCTTTTCTCTTGGTGCCCTCGGACGCTTCATCAGGCTTCTTGTGCTGCGAAATGAGCATGGAATACGAGTAATTCTTGGAGGTAGAAACTAATTGGACTTTTATTGGTAATTGCGTGAATCAAATAGAAACCTGCTGTCATAAAATGGCAGCAGGTGGATATACAATGGCGGGGTGCGGAGGATTTGAACCTCCCAGGTGCCTAACCAATATCGCAGTCATGGTTTATGACACCCCGCAGGCACCCTTCACCGTAAACCAAATCTTTTCATTCTTCATATTAGAATCACTCCTTTTATCATTATTCATTTTCTTCGAGCTCTTTATCTTGCGATCAAGAGCCACTCCTTCAAAAATAAATTTGAACAGAAGAGGCAATGAACATGTTGGAGCACCTAACCATGTTGAAATCACTGCGATAATGATTAGCATTTGAATAAATTATAGCATGTTATAATCAACTTGTCAAGTCAATTTCTAATGTTGCTGTCATTCCGCCTTTCTGCTTTCATCGCCGGATGCCTCATCAGGCTTCTTATGCTGAGAAATAAGCATAGCCTGCAATGCATTGGCGGCTTCCGTGTCCGCGTCCTTGATCGCGTGAAGATAGCGCTGTGTCGTTGCGAGATTGCTGTGACCGAGCCGCGACTTCACCTGCTGGAGATTTACACCGGAATACAGCAGCAAAGTTGCCGAAGTATGACGCAGACAGTGAAACTTGCGGACTTTGAAGCCGTTGCGCTTCAAAAACTTCCTGAACTGCTTGGACGGCGTCTGATAGTGAACGACGCTGCCGTCCCATTGCGTGAACATCCAGTCCTCATCATGCCATGCTGTGCCGAGTTCCTGCGCTTTCTGCTGCTTTTCCTCTTTCAGAAGCTGAATCAGAGCAGAAATCTCCGGTGTGACCGATACGATGCGGACATCGTAGTCTTTCGGCGGTTTGGTAGCGGTGGGCTTGCCGCGCAGCTTGTATGCGGACCGCTGAAAGAGAACCTTGTGATTTCCGCAGTCGGCATCTGCGAATTTCAGCGCGACCAGTTCGCCGAGCCGCGCGCCGGAAATGATTGCAAGCTGAATACAGACCTGGAATTGCAGCGGTTCA